>MHQW01000032.1:48386-51889 GCA_001820785.1 Candidatus Sungbacteria bacterium RIFCSPLOWO2_02_FULL_51_17 | reverse complement strand
TCTCTCCTTTGATGGAAAGGGCGACAGCATGCGGGCCGTCATCATGCATTTTAAAGCGGATTTGTTTAAGGTTTAGCGTAAGGTCTACGATATTTTCAAGCATGCCGGGCATGGTTGAGAACTCATGCGACACGTTGTCTACCTTTACCGAAGTGATGACCGCTCCCTTGAGCGAAGAAAAGAGCACCCGGCGAAGCGAGTTGCCCACCGTCATGCCGTACCCCGGGTACAACCCGTCTATCTCGTACACGCCACGATTGCCCTCCTCAAGAACAATTCGCGGCTGATGCGGTAATGGGATCATAAAACAATGACCCGTCGCAGATACTCATGAATGAACGCGCACGTCCTGTAATTTTCGTTAATTCATGAAATACTCGCGACCGATCAGTGATGACTACACCGTACTGACTATCGTAAATAATACTCAATGACTTTTCGCAAATTGCCCGAGACCGCCGTCATGTCATCCTGCGAGGGGTACGCCATGATCTTCGCCTGTTTTTTCTCCTTATTCATCTCAATCCACGCCGGCGCCTGATGCCCGCCAAGCCGAGTCGCAAGGTCAATGAATACCGGCATGCCAAGCCGCGACTCCTTGATGCCGATGACATCTCCGATGTGCACGAGATACGAGGGGGCGGTCACCGCGCGCCCGTTGACCAGAACATGGCCATGGCTCACCAGGTGACGAGCGACGCTCCGCGCGATGGTAAAGCCCGCGCGAAACACGACATTGTCCAACCGCCGCTCAACCAAAGACATGAAGTGCTCCGAGGTGGTACCCGGTTTTGCGATTGCTTTTGCGAAATAACTCTGCGCCTCCTTTTCGGAAAGACCGTATAAATAGCGAACCTTTTGCTTCTCCGCGAGTTGTTCGCTGAATTCCGAGGCGGCCCCTCTGCGTTTTTTCTTATTGCCGTGTTGTCCGGGCGCGAATGGCTTTCTGTTCAATGCGCACTTTGGCCCAAGGCAACGCTCCCCTTTTATATAGAGTTTTTCTCCGAGACGCCTTTCAACTTTTTCTAATACTCTTGGCATATGCGTAAAAAAAATTAGACGCGCCGTGCTTTCGGCGGGCGCGGCCCGTTATGGGGAATTGGCGTGATATCCTTTATATAATCAATGTTCATGCCGTGGTTGGCAAGCGAGCGAATGGCCGATTCGCGGCCTGATCCGACGCCTTTTACGAGCACCGCGATATCCTGAATGCCAATCTTCTTCGCCTTTTCGGCGACAACTTCGGCAACGCGCGCGGCCGCAAATGGCGTTGATTTCTTGCTTCCCCGAAACCCGATAGAACCGGATGAGGACCACGCCACCACATTGCCCCGTTCGTCGGAAATATTAATAAGGGTGTTGTTATAGGTCGCCTGAACATGCGCAACACCGCGCGAACCCATATGGCGCGCCCGCGGTGCCGCCTGTTCCTCGGGAGCTTTTTTCGCTCCGTCGGAAACTTCCGGCTCGTCTTTTGTTTTTATCCTCTTTTTTCCCATGGAAATAATTCCTTATATCCCTGATCGCATCAGCGCGTCATCCGAAAAACGGGCTATGTCGGCGAAGAAGCCGGCTTCCTTCCCGAACCCATGGTCCTTCGCATATTGCCGCGACGGGTCCGTGAATTGGTCTTCGTCCGCTGTCCGTGGACCGGTAAGCCGCGCATATGACGAATGCCACGATACGATGCGATCTCTTTCAAGCGCTTGATATTCAGCATGATGTCGCGGCGAAGATCACCCTCTATGCGGTAATTTTTTTCAACGACATCGCGAATCTTGTTTATCTCATCCGGCGTCAGATCTTTTGCGCGCGTATCGGGACTCACCTTGGTGGCCTTCAAAATATTCTTGGAAAGCGTCGGGCCTATGCCAAACACGTAGGTGAGTGCCACCTCTATCCGCTTATTATCGGGAATGTTTGTTCCTACGATGCGCATTGCCTCGTTAAGAAGTATGAACTGTATGTGCCGAATATCTCCGCTCCTCCTCATATTCTGCACTCGTCGTTCATCATTCTGCATTACTTATCCCTGGCGCTGTTTATGCCTTGGGTTTTTACAGACGACAAAAATCCGCCTCTTACGGCGTACAACCTTACAGTTATTGCAGATCTTTTTTACAGACGCCTGTACCTTCATGCCAATGTTGTTAAATGTGCGATCTCCAATGCGAGTAAATTTACTACACCATTGAGCGCCCAGCCCTAGTTTTACTTATTACTGATTTTACTGAATTACTTTTGTGATCTTGGCGCAATCATATTTCTGTTCAACCAGCTCTCCAGTAAAACTAGTGTTGGATAAACTTTTGGCAACCGCGGTTTTTGAATCCCGCATCAGAGTTTCAAAAACTGCGGGCCAAAACTTTATTTCATTCTCAATACTATCCTTCCCTTTTTATCATCATACGGGGAAAGTTCTATTCGGACCCGATCTCCGGGCAAGACCCGAATATAGTGCAAGCGCAACTTGCCGGCAAGATGGGCCAATATTTCTCCGCCATCCTCGGCTCGTACCCGGAAAAGCGTCCCTCCGAGCGCCTCCTCTACCAGGCCTTCTTTATATATTCGTTCTTTGTTGTTCATACCGATGGGCGCCTCCCCCACCACAGAGCATCCGTTATACCGATAAACTGTATCTATTTATGGCCATTTCCGGAAGCAATGCTTAAAGATCGCAAAACCCCGAAAAACGCATATCCACTAAGATATATGCAATTTATCAAATGTAGCAAATGAAAAAAGCGCTGTCAAGCCGACCACACCTCTCAAAACAGGCGGCCCAAAGTCGCTGCGGGTGCACGGCCACACACATGCGATTTTGTGTCATCCAGCGGGTGGCCTCTGCCGCATGGCGATACGCGAAGAGGCACGGTATTTCCGCGATCTCTACAAAAAACCGCACAAAATGTGCGGTTCTCGCTTCAACCACTACATGGCGCGCCCACGCAATTATTTCCGCTTAGAAATCAATCCGCACACTACATCTCTACTGTCATCTGAACCCTTCTGAACCCAAGCGGCCAGAATCCGAACCATGCGGGAGCGACCTGCATGCGGTATGACTGTAACTCTGAGTGCGCCTTTAGAAGTTCCTCCATTTCACTGATGGATTTTCCGGAGAGCGCTTCGCGAAGCGTTGTGTCATCAATGGGTTTTGCGGCGGCCACCTCACCTTCAACGACGAATGAAGCGCTAAAAGAGGTGAAGTTCGGTTTTGCGGAAGAGAACTTCAATGACGATCTCTTCGGCACAAGCTCCTCGCCGCCTTCCTTTATCCGAAGCATAAGGCCGATGAGCTTAAACACATCCTCTTCCTTTACAAGGATCATCTCGCCCTTTGCGGACGCCTCAACAGAAAAGATGTCTCCCGTCGCGCCCACTTTGGGGCTTCCCATGTTCGTAACGGTAATGCGCCGCCCGCCGGGAAGCCCGACGAAGCCCTCGGGGATCTTTCGGTCAAGATCATCCTTTATATCATTGAAGAGCGCCGAAGACGCCTC
>MHQW01000032.1:0-48375 GCA_001820785.1 Candidatus Sungbacteria bacterium RIFCSPLOWO2_02_FULL_51_17 | reverse complement strand
GACGCCTCTTCCTGTGCCTTTTTTATGGCGCCAGCCGATGCCGTTTTGGTGGTCTCCGACGATCCGCCGGAAAATGCCTCCGTTGATCTGCCGTAAAATCCCTTGAACCGCGGAGATCCGTCAAATCCCGGTATGGTGAAGTCCCCCGCGGAAATATTGTATTCGGGCCCCGCTTTCTCCGCCATCACCTCAATGGTGATCATCCCTGGCACAAGCGAGCCGCCGGATCTTTTTCCGCCGGGCACCGTTATCTGGGACCGCGTGAAAAATATTTTTCCGTCAGGCGCCTCAAAACGAGTGCGCGCAAGCAACACTTGGGGGTTTGTATCAAAAGCGTTGTACACGGTGATCTTCCCGGCCGCTTTTGCGCCGCCGACTGGTTCCACGTCCCCGGGAAATTCCTGTTTCTTTGTGTGTGCCGTCTCTATGTACAACCCGGGAATACGGGGCGAAGCGATATTCATCGCGGACGTGCGGGCATCAGCCACGACCGTGAACGCCGGAAGGGGCGTTATAGAAAGCGCGGGTTTGATCGTCACATATGCGCGGGAAGAAACATGCATGATAAACAAGAACAGAACGACCAGAGCGCCGGTGGCAAGGAATGCGACACGGCGGCCGGAACCGAAAAGAGGCGTGTGCGATCTCCGGGGACGCGAAAATGTGTCGGCCCCTCTCTCCTCGCCCTCTTCTTTACCGGCGCCGGCAACCTTCAGCTGATGAAGCCGCCCCACCAAGCTCATGCGGGTCTGTTCTTTTTGGACGGGCAGGGTCACGCGGGCTTCGTGCCCTTTTTCGGATTTTGAAACAGGTTCTTCGGGGCTATCCCCACCCGCCGCCAACGGCTTGAGCG
This sequence comes from Candidatus Sungbacteria bacterium RIFCSPLOWO2_02_FULL_51_17, assembly GCA_001820785.1. Taxonomy (GTDB): domain Bacteria; phylum Patescibacteriota; class Minisyncoccia; order Sungbacterales; family GWA2-42-14; genus 2-01-FULL-51-34. Next base: position 47,522 of record MHQW01000032.1, on the reverse strand, counting down.
CCGGCGGCAATACCTTCGGCGGAATAACAACTTCGGGAACGCTTTTCTTAAGCACGCTTCCCGCAAGATCTATCTTGTTCGGCTGCGGCACGGCGCCCCGTTTCTTGGAAGCAGAAAAACCAGCAAATGCGCCTCTGCCGGCGGATGACAGCGCGATACCGGGAGCAGTGTCACCGATCTCAAAATCGGGCGCAACGGAATGCTCCGCGGGTGCGCCCCGCAATGGAGGCACTACAATGGTGTGCGAAGCATCGGACGGAAGAATGCCATCCACCGCCTCTCTCTTTTTACCGTCTTTCAAATAATCAAAGTCGGAATGGTTCACGTCGGTGTTCTTGTTTTTCCGGCCGAATGGAAGCATGGTCGTATATAGTTAGCGATGAAGCGTTGCGCCCGCAAGCGAATGGATCATAAGAGATACCAACGTTATTTCTGAAGAACTGGTAAGTTTCTCTCCCGAAAATTCGGGAGGGGTGATCTTTTCGGCTTCCAGAAACACCACGCTCACATTATCGGAAAAAGCGAAATCCTTAAAAAGGGATTGATCCATGAGCTCCGCTCTCATTTCCGGCAATGCCGCCCCGCCGCCGAACACGAAGATTTTATCCGATGCGATAAAACCGAAATTCGCCGAAAGAGAACCCAGAAATTTTGCCCGCCACTCCGCCGCAACTTTTTTACACGCATCCCCTATGCGTCCGCGCAGCATCTCCGGAGCGATACCGTCCGAGTATTGCCGCTTCAGCGTTTCTGCCTCCATATACCCGTTCCTCATAGCAAGAAGTTCCTGGGTCGCGGAATCCCCGCCATAGTGTATCCGGTCAATAAATGCGATCTTCCCCCGATCCAGGAACGTGATCTCTGTCGCCATGCCCCCGATGTCAATGAAGAAGCCCGTATCAACCCCGAGAAGCTTCGGCAACGACAAGGCGTTGACCAGTTGATTGGAAATATATTTTACGTTCAGTCCCCCCAAAATTTTATGCAGATGGCGGAACTGCTCCCAATACTCATGCGCCATGAAAAGTCCGAATGTTTTTATTTCTATCTCTGAACCGCGCACCGCTTCTTTCGTATCAAATATCTCGTACCCATCAACAGTGATCACAAGGGGAAAAGAATCCACCAGCACGTACTTTTCGTCTTTTTTCATCAGCGCCTCAACACCTTTTTTATACAGCATCACCAGCTCGTCTTCCGATATCCGCTTGTTCCTGTTTGGCCGCTCCACTCTCAACGTGTCAACCGCCGAAAGTATGAAATCGCTTGAAAACCCGACGAGCACCTGATCAGGCATTACGCGAAGTTCTTTGATGAATCCAAAGATCGTCTCTCGCAGGTATTGGTTGATGAACGACACCGCGCCAAGGGCGTCTTTCCGCTGGGGGAACCGGGAGGCGAGCCGCCGAATGATCTCAACGGTATCGCCCTTCTTCCGGTACAAGACCGTCTTAATGGACAGCGAGCCGATATCAATAACAAGCCGCAGATCGCTCGGCTTGGCTCCCCGTCTCCATGATCGCAGGAACTGTGAGAAAAACATCTCTTTCAGTATACCATGACGAGAAGAAGATGCTAAAACGACTCCGGCGCTCAAGAGCCGGAGACCACCCCCCTGATCCTCCTGACACCCGCAGAACTTGATTCTTCCTTTGCAATGCGAAATGCGCCGATCTCGCCGGTATGCGCCACATGCGGACCTCCGCAGAATTCTTTTGAAAACACCTCCCCCGACTTCGGATCCGCGATGGTATAGACATGGACCTCTGCAGGATATTTTTCCTTGAAAAAATGAAGGGCCCCCGACCGCAACGCGTCTTCATATGCCATATCTTTTTTTGTCACCTGAAAATCTCCGGCGATTGCCCCGTTTACCAGGCGCTCCACCTCGGCGATCTCCTCCGGCGTCATTTTGCGGGGAAACGTAAAGTCAAAGCGTGTTCGTTCCACGGTGATGTCGGAGCCGTCTTGGCGCACATCGAGACCCAGCACCTTTCGCAGGGCCGCGTGCAGAAGATGCGTTGCGGTATGGAGTCGCGTGACAATCGCGAGCTCGCGTTCATCGGCGGCCTTCAGTTCGCCCGTATCAAGCAAAAGCCCGTGCCCCCCGAATTTCTTCTCCTGCCCCGCACGGGAAATCTCCTGATGATGTTTCACCGCCTCTTCAAAGCCCGCGTCATCAAAGGCAATGCTGTTATCGCGGCAAAGATCGCGCATGACCTCGCGGGGAAATCCGAACGACTGGTATAAATTAAACGCCTCCTCGCCCGATAATGATTCACCGTGTGCACCATTCTCCCTCGCCAACGCAATGGCACTGAACGCTTTGATCCCCTGCGTCATCGTATTCCCGAATTTTTTCCGCTCGGCAAGGAATTCAGTCCGTATCGCCTCGTTCTCGCACAATAGTTCCGAGTAAAACTCCCCGTACTCGTGGACGATGTCATGAAGAATAGCATCAAAGACGTGAACGGGAATATTGTTCAGATGCTCGTAAACGGATGCTCGCCGTATCAGGCGGCGTAAAATATACCCCGCCCCCTTATTTGAGGGCCTTACGCCGTCAGCAAGAAGAAACGCCGCGGCGCGCACATGATCAATGATAATGCATTTCTGCCTATCGGATAATTCTACCGGCAAAAGTTCAATGAATGGGGCGAAAAGATCGGTCTCAAAGATGGTGCCGGTTTTTTGTGCGATCATGGAAAGGCGCTCAAGCCCCATGCCGGTGTCAACCCCCGGCGTTTGCATCCTTTCAAGTTTTTTGCCGGATGCCCCGCTTAACAGTTCTTCGCGCGAACCCGGAAAGAAAAATTCGTTGAACACGATGTTCCAGATCTCAACATCGTTCCCGCGCCCATTCTTACAATATATCTCTGTTGTCGGCCCGCACGGCCCCGATGTTCCTGTCGGACCCCAAAACACATCCTCAACGCCCTCTTCGCGGATATCGGTAACGCCGTGCGCATTCCAGAGCATCCGCGACTCCTCGTCTTTCGGCACCTGGTCATTTCCACGAAATATCGTCACGTACGAGATCTCAAGCCCCAGGGTTTTCGTCATAAATTCATGCGCCATGGCAATAGCTTCCTTTTTAAAATATCCGCCAAAACTGAAATTGCCGAGCATTTGAAAAAAAGTAAGATGCGTTTCATCCCCGACCTCATCAATATCCGATGTGCGAAAACTTTTCTGCACCGAGACGGCGTTCGGATGCCCCAGGGGTGCCCTCAAAAGCGGGTGGATGGTCGTATACGGATCCGCCTCTCCCGTGTAATATTTTTTGAACTGTTGCATGCCCGCCGTCGTCAAAAGAACCGACGGATCGTCGGGGATAAGCGAAGAGGACGGGACAATCGCGTGACCATGCGCCCCGAAATACTCAAGAAATTTTTTCCGTATGATATGCGCTTCCATGACAAATAGTAAAGCAGGTTTTTGAAGAAAATACAAAAAATGCTGTACCCACCAGGCGCGTATTTTTGAAAAAATTGACTATTTTTATAATTTGATGTATAATGTACTCAATCAGTGACATCTGTTCTGATACACGGAGGCCTCCATGCATGCACTGCTTGCTGTCCTAACCCTAGCGATGATCGCCGCCCTCCCGGCATGGGCCGATGCTGCGTATCAGCCGGATAAGGAGTTCTTTATGCTCATGGATGGCCTTCTGGCCTCCGAGGTTGAGTTCCCGCATCCGGTGTACGGCTCCGCCATCATGGTGAAATACGTTCAGTCGGGTGAGACGCGAAAAGAACGAAGTGTCGCCTACTTCACCCGGCTTGCCACCGGCGAGTCGTATCTGTACTTGGAAAAGTGGGTGCGTTCGGGTAGTGGATGGCACGTTACCTTCTGGGAGATGAAGCCGTCCAGCGTCATGCGCGGAGAGTGGTCGGTTGATGCCCGCGAAAACCTGACGGTCAGGGAGACAGTGAACATCCCCGTTACCTCTCCCGAAGCAGTGGAAAAAAGTGAAGAGGCGCAACGCCTTCTTCGCCACGCAGGTACGCGCATCTGACAAAAAAAGAGCCCCCCGGCAGATATCGCCGGAGGGGCTTTTGCATGTGAGACAGAACGATACTCTATGCGCACTCGCTTTTTTGAAAACGGCTTGTTCTAACACGTACTACTTCACCAAAAAAAACCGCGCAGAGCTCCGATGATCGTCAGAGATGCGCGATGGCATCGTTTCTAGTCCGGTTCCTCCGGATCCTCAAAAAAGTAGTCGTCATCCCACTCGGCACGATCCATTTCCTCCTTCATCTCCCTAATAACATCCTGCGCTTCAAACCAGTCGTCCCAATCGTATTCCATGGTGTTCCTCCTGTCCGTGGTTTCGCTACCGGGTGATGATGCCGCCGCCGAGAACCGTCTCACCGTCGTACAACACAAGGGCCTGCCCAGGTGCGACCGAGTGCTGCTTTTCGGTAAAAAACACCCGAATCGTACCGTTGGCTCCCTCCTCGGCGCGGCACACCTGCATCTCCTGTGGCGTGCGAATGCGGGCATGCCCGGAAAAAGGAAAGGCGGGCCTTCCAGAGATCCAATTCAGATCACGCACTATGACCTCGGATGACCGGGGATGCGAGGAGCCGACGACAATGGTATTTTCGCGTACATTCTTTGCCGCGACATAGTACCGATCGCCGCTTCCCTGAATACCGATCTTTGTTGCGGCGTTATAGCCGATCTTTTGGCCGATGGTGACACTGTACAGCATCACGCCGTCGTGCTTCCCGAGAACGACGCCCCGCTCGTCTGTGATGGGGCCCTCGGCAAACGTGACGCCGCGCCTCTCGCCCTCCTGCTCCAAAAGCTCGCGCATGGTGATGCGCTCACCAACCGTGGAGCCGTCTGCTGCGCGCTTTTTCAGAAGAAAGCAGATGTCAACCGTCGGCCGCTTATTCAGCACTGCGTCAGGCAGGCCGAACCTACGCGCCATCGCGATCGTCTCGTCCTTCTTGATGAATCCGCCGATGGGAAAGAGCGAATGCCGAAGCACCTCGGACTTTACATCATACAGAAAATATGACTGATCCTTTTTCGGGTCGCGCGCGACCAGAAGCCGGAGCGGGTCGTCCGTCTTCCGTACATAGTGGCCGGATGCGATGAACTCCGCACCTGCAGCGAAAGCGAAATCGGCGAAGAGCCCGAACTTTATCATGCTGTTGCACGCCGTGTCGGGATTCGGCGTCACTCCATTGAAGTACCCGGATAGCATCGGGTCAAACACCCGATCAAAAAAAATCTCCGAGTAGTTTAGAAATCGCCACGGGATGCCGAACTTTTTGGCGATATCAAACGATGCCTGACGTTCGGGCGGGTCGGCACAATCCACCCAGTCGGGCGCCCACCCCTTCATATAACATCCTTCAACGTCATACCCTTGCGACAGCAACAACGGAACGGCGACCCCGGAATCAATGCCGCCCGAAAGCATGAGAAATACCTTCTTTTTACCATTCGCCTTCACCGCGCTCGCCTCCTCTCGCACTCCTCGTTTTTGGACAATACAAACACCCCCTCCATGGATCTTTGTTGAGAGGGTTGGTGTCAATGTACCTGCATACGCGGACGATGCTTCACGCATAATTCTTCCTTTCGGTGTTAGGACCATTATAACACAAATATATTGTATTGACAATGCCTCCCCACCATGCTACTCATGTCAACACAGTATCGTACCCTACCACTTCATGCACACCAAGAAGACAGTCGTGCACGAGACACCCTCCGAGAATACCGATACCAGAATGGACATTCCCGCGTTTGCAATCACGCTCCTCTTTGCGATCGGGGGTGCCCTTGGCGCGTTGGCCGCTCTGGACTATTCTGGCGGCCCGCCCTACCCTAAAAATCTTTTTTTGGCGCTCGGGCCCCCATTCCTCCTAATGACGTCAGTCATCATTTTAATCCTTGGGGAGAGAAAAATCGTAGGTAAACACACATGCTGTATCGGCATTTTTATCTCTCTCGTAGGATTTGCATTGCTTGTCATGGCGCTCGGACTGGACGACTACATATTCGTCACTTTCTTTGGGATGGCGCTCGGCGTACTCGCGACCGGAGGGATCGTGGCAGGATCAGTAACACTTCTATCCATCGGAATGCGCCACTACAATGCTTGGAGGAGAAAATGACTCCGCGACAGATCAGAAGAAGGCGGGCGGAAATTGAGGCGCAGCTCCTTCTCCTTGAAACCAAAAAACGGGTGCTGGAAAGAGAGCTCATCGTTCTCCAAAGCGAATGCGAGCACCAAAACATCGTAGACACAAAGGGCGGAGACCTCTACTGCTCCGACTGTGAGAAGGCGCGCGTCTGACCAACGCGCCTGCGCACAAAAGAAAAAACCTCATCATGAGGTTTTTTACATTTAGTAATTCGTTCCCGGCGTAAGGTGGTGCGGAAATGAAACGTTCTTGCCCCCGAACCACTCGGCGGCATCCAACGGAACAATATCCCAAAGATCGGAGGGCGAGCTGACGTCCTCGCCATTGAGTTCTCGTAACAATGCGAAGTTTGCCTCGGTAATGGAAGCGCGTATCTCAACCTCGGACTGACTCCCGGGCCAGAGAAACTTTCGCGCCGTGATCGCCCCAAGTAATTCGGGCGCATACACCAGAACACCCTCGGCATGCAAGAAGCGTGCAACATGAAAATCGGGAACCGCCACAATTTCACGCATACGAGAAAGCGGTTTCAGGCGCGATCCACGCTTTAGCGCCCTTCCCTGGTAGGCAAGCGCCGCAAGTTTGGCTCGCTTATGGAACGAAAACGTAAGGGCAGGACCGCCCCGATCGCCGGTGAAGAAATGCCCGCCAAGATGTGCGCACTCCCAATCGGATCGTGGAACCGAAAGAAGTGTGGTATCGCGGCCAAACCCGTAGGGAAATGCCGCAACAAGAAGCTCAACGAGATGCGCCGCATCCCACTCGGCCTCTTCATATATATGAAGGGCGCCGCCTCTGAAACGATGCTCAAGAACGGAGCCGTACTCCTGCATCATGAGCATTCTCTCTTCCACAAATGGTATGCGATTCACACCGCGAAAGAAATGCTCGGTCGCATGCAACGAGTCAAAATGCATGCAAAGGCCGGATGCCGTCACGGGACCACCAAGAAACGCCCGCCAAAAGCAATAATCCTTCGCGAACGAGCCGGGAAAATGCGGCGGCTCTTCATACATATTATTAACGGTGAACACTTCGTCCGGCGCATGAAGCATCCAAAAATTAAAATCAAGCATGCATGCCGGTATCGCATGGGTGGCAAACGCCATGTCATCTGTGGGATGCAAATAGGGCGTATCCCAATGCGGAATGATCTTCCCTGCGGCTTTTAATTTTTGCGCAAGATGCGTGATCGCCGCAGGATCAACCGACACATACGTGCGCGTAGCGTTGGAGCGTAATACGCTTAAGCTGTCACGAACTGCCGCATCTGATACCAGCATGGCAAGGCGCGCTGTTGTTTAGGTGCTGATGTAGTATGTAGCACACCCGCCATCTTTTTCAACGCGAAACCCCTATACAGCGAAAAGCGCAGACGATATGAGAGAAGAAACACAAAACCCGCTCCGCGACATGCGGAACGGGTCTTCTCCATAAAGATCGGGCATAACACTACTTCAGGATGCTCGCGTATCGCCGCGCGGCATAAAGATCGCGCACCATCATGATGCCGATGACGGTCACCACCGCAAGCAACATCTTCACCCCGGGAGTCGTGTTGGCGAACGCAAACAAAACAAATTTTGCAAGAGACACAGGCCCCGATATGGCCGCCTGGTAAGCGTTATCAAAGACCGCCCCAAAGAATATGCGGGGACGCGCGGAAAGCACCAAGAACGTGATGAGACCAAACTCCGCCGCCACCTGCGGCAATTTTTTGGTGAGCATCCACCGGGTGGTGACGCGCCGCATAATCTGCTTTCGCAACTTGTCAGCGCCTCCTTCGCTTAAATATTCGTTTTGTTGATCCATAGTTTTTTAAAAACTCTAAACACCAAATTCTAAGCTCTAAACAATACCGAATTCTCAAACTTCAAAACCGAAAAAGGATGAAGGGCTGAAGTGTTTCTGTCATTTGGACTTTTTGCTTTTGCTTTGACTTTATTTAGAATTTAGAAATTAGGATTTTGGACTTTTTTATATCGCATCAAAAATTTCCTTGGCGGCCTTTTTGGCGCGGTGAAGACGTATCTTTACATTCTCAAGCGAAAGAGTGGTCTTTGCGGCGATCGCGCGATACGACTGATCCTCAAAATAACGCATCTCAAGGATTGATTTCAGCTGGGGCGGCAATTCATTCAGTACCCCAGACAGTATCTCCTGCATCTCTTTACGCTCAAAGTCCTCAAATTGTTTCGGATCGGGCAGTACCTGATCAAGCACCGGGTCCCATCCGACATCCTTTGAGCGGGAACGCTTTGCCGAGCGAAGATGAGAGATCGCGGTATTTACCAAAATGGCATACCCCCAACTCTTGAAAGATGCCCCCTCGCGCTTCTTGAACAAGTGCGCCTTGGAGTAGATCTTCACGAACGCCTCCTGCGAAATGTCCTCGGCATCCTCGCGGTTGTGGACGATCCGCATGGCGGTCCGGAAGAAGGGCTGTTGATACTTCCGGACAAGCAGTTCAAAGAGCCGCGGGTCGCGCTGGGACCCCTCTAACACCAGCTCATCGTGGGCATTTTCGGCGTCTTTGTCCTCAAGCATGAAATCTTCCGGCGTTTCAGCCGTTTTTGGTGGTTCTTCACTATTCATATAACTCCACGATACAAAAAAAGGTTACAGAAAACAATCTTGACTAGTGGTCAAGTTTATTGCTTTTACGAACAATGGTGTATCGCTGTTATTCTCACGTTAAGAAAAGCCCACCCCAATGTGAGGGCGGGTTTTTTATACATGTATCGCTCTTGGCCGCCGGCTATTTCGGCGCGTTTTTGATATCCGACCACTTCATCATAGAATCAATCGCCTCCTGCTCACGTGCGCAAGAGAAGTGCTGGAAAAAGTACCAGTGTTCACGCTCCCACACCCACACCATGCCGTCACACGCGACAGTGGTGTCACTATCACTAACAACGACTATGCTATAGTGGGACAAGCCCAACCACTCATTGATCCTGCGTATTTTCGGCGCATTTGCGCAAAAAACCGTCTTACCGCCGAAGGAGTGCTCGTGCATAAGGGCAAATGCGCGACTCACCCCGCCATTCGCCTCTTGAGTGCTGGCGGCAAGCGCCTCCCAGATAGCATTGAAATTTTTCTGCTCAATATTCGCGCACATGTCATCTGCGCGTTTTTGCAAAAGTTCATCCCGCGAGGGCGCGGTCTCCGCCACAACCATGGCTGGAACTGCGATCAAGAACACAAGCACGGAAAAGACAACAAGTCGCACCAGAGAATTTTCCGTATGCATTACTACCTTCCGCCATTAGAGGTGCTGACCAACACGTAGCGCCTTCGGACGGGCGTGTCAATCAACCCCGCCCTTAAAAGGCAGGATTTTTTGCTCCGAATACCGCGATTTCCAATGGTATAAAGCGATATTTCACGCTCTACACGAAAGACCCGCCTTTTAAGGGCGGGGTCTATATGTTACTTCGGTGCGTTTTTGATATCAGAGTATCGCATCATATCTTCTATAACTTCACGTTCAAAATGACATACATAAGTCCTAGCAAAATACCAACTATCATTCTCCCATACCCAAACCACTCCCTGGCACTCACTCATCGGCATCTGGGACATATCTTTCTCAGAGCGAAGCGTCCACAAAGAGCTCGAAACTCCTAACATTTGGTTGATGCGCCTTACACTCATTGGGCCATACTCAAAAACTGAATCACTGAAAAGATCGGACAGCTCTTTAACATATCCATGTTTGTCGTTTTCATTTCCATTTTTTATATTCCTTGCCGCCATGTCCCACACCGCATCAAACTCTTTTGCCTTCACATGATCCAGGAGTTTATGAACTCTTTTCTCCAGAAGCTCTGTGGTCGGCTGATTTACAGCGTCAACTGCCAACACGAATGGCGCAAACATCAGAAAAATGGGGAGAATGGCGGCGAAAAAGAGAATCGGTTTCCTTTTCATTTGCAGACCCCTGCAAGTATGTTAAGGTGCGCTTCGTAAATACTACACGCTCCCCCCTTGTGTTGTCCAGTAGTTATACTATAACCCCCCGCCGGACGGCGGGGGGTTATGTGTACTCAAGAATGCGATTTCACTATGCCTCATTTACCTGCGGATGGTCTGGTTGCGCCGTGGATGATGCGGCGGCGGCCTGCATAGTTCCGGAAGGGATGTCTATTTCACACACCCCCGCAACGCATGCAAGTTCATGTGCGCCCGCGGTCTGATCAACCTCTTCGTAGGTAACGATGGAAGCAAAATCAACATCAGGCACGCGTGCCATCATATCGTTGTATCGCTCCTCCGTTATTTCTTCGTAAGGCGCAAGCTTGTAGACGTGATCGGTGCGCGGAAGGAACGAAAGGCCGCCAAGTATCTCCCAATGCTTATAGATCCAATTCGCGGTTTCCACCCACTCATCCTCCCCGACGGATATGGTCACGGACGGATTGTGTTCCGTAAAATTTTCTTTCACCATTTTCCAGTATTCCAGCTGTTCCAATGCCGTAAGGTCGTCCTTAAAATGCTTTGACTTCGGAGCTTTGACGGGAAACTCAAGAACATATGTCGTCGCCGAGTGCTCAAGCTGACCAACTTCTGGATAATACGGAAACTTCTGGTCTTTCAGCATGTGAAACAGCGGATCGGACGCCGAGATGCGAACGCGGCGAATATAGTATTGCGCATGACGCGGGTGCATGCCCGAAGAAGCATTGACCAACTGGGAAACCGTTCCGGAGGGCTTTACGCAGGTAACACACGTTGACTGATTCACGCCCATGCATTTCGCATATTCCTTGTTCACCTCAACGGCGCGATCACGAAGTTTACGAAGAACATGTTCGTCGCGAACGGCGGGCGAATCCCACTGGCCCGTGATGGAGACGCCGAGCAACCGCTCCGTCTCGCAGTTCTTCTTCCACTCCTTTGAAATGTATCGGAAGTTCGTAAGCGTTGACTGATAGGTGCCGAGAATTGCCGCAAGCCGGACTTTTCGCATAAGCGACTCCTCGGTATCTTCGGCTCGCGCCACCACCTCGGATAGGTTGCAAAATTGCTTTGATTTGAGAACTATCTCCCCACACGGATTCGTTCCTGATGTCGCATTATCGGGCGCAAACACCTTCCAGCGCCGAGCCGGAAGCTGTGCCTTAAGCCCTCCCCGGTTAAAGATGCCGCGCTCCCCGGAACCCGATTTCGTAAGCGCAAGCCACTCCTCAAGGAACTGCTTCGCCGAGGGTTTTCCATTATATACGGCTGAGTTGTTCGCCATGGCCCGATGCGGGTCGTTCACGTAAAACTGGCCTGTTTTGGCATTCCGCATCTCCTCGTCATCAAGGTCGGAAAGCGAAATAAGAGCGGAGCGGCGCACCCCTCCCATGACCACCACCTCGCCAATCTTGCAAATAACATCGTGAACATCAAGGTTGGTAAGGCGTTTTCCTTGCCGTGACACGATCTTCATCCGTGAAAAATCAAGTAACGCGCGTAACGGCTCGGGACCGGAGCTCCTTCCGCCCATGGTGATAAGACGCGCTCCCGCCGGACGCAACTGGGAATAATCAAAATCAACATCCTTCCCGCCGTACCACGTCTTCAGTCCGAGCGTTAACGCATCGCCCCATCCTTCTTTGGAATCAACGATAACATGCGTCTTCAATTTTTTTCCGGTTTGCCGTTTTACGATGGGAAGTTTTTGTACGCTTTGGGATTCCACCGAAAAACCGACGCCCGTTCCACACATGAGAAGATAAATGATCTCGGCAAAGTCATTCACTTTAGAAGGCGCGATGAACGAACAATTATATGCCGAGACATTTGTTTTGCGCGCGGCGTCTCCCGCCGACCACATGAGACGCATGGACGGCATGACCTCCTGTTTCAGTATTGCATCACGAACATCCGCGTACTCGGCATCTTTCAACTTATTTCCGATGTTCTCGCGCATGAAGCCCATATAACGATCAACCGTTTCCACCCACGTCTCCCGACGGCCCTCACCCTCTATCCACCGCGAATAGGTCCGGTAATAAATAAATTCTGAAAGAGCGTTCTGAAAATATTTCTTTGACTCGGTAACAAGTTTTTTTACGTGCTCGGGAATGATCCGCTCCTTCAGGCGAAGCTCTGCCCGCTTTGAGCGATATAAAATGTATCCCTTGGCCGTCTTGGGAAAATCAAGAAGTATTAATGCGGTTTCTACCGAGTCCTGGATCTCTTCAATGGAAGGAACATGTGCGGCAGGAAACCGTTTTTTAAGGTCAGCTATGACCCGCTCGGCGACCCGTCCCGGGTCGCGGGTAAGATCACCCTCACCAGCGACCTCCATCGCGCGAAATACCGCGTTCTCAATACGCCCCGAGTCAAACGCTACGACGCGTCCGTCCCGTTTTTTAACCGACTTGAATGGTGCTGTTGTTTTGGAACCCATACTATTTTTTTCGGGGACAAAAATGCCAGCTATCTTTTTCAGCCATAGAATGTTGAATGCAGGATCGGGAATGTGGGTTTTTGGTTACCACCTACTCAATCCTGCTCGCACCATCTAGAAAAAAGATTGCTGGCACCGATGAAAAAGCCGAAACGTTTGTTAAGAGATGCCGCGCAAAAAATTTTTAAAACTTTTTACTTGGTACCGTCATTATACTGCTGAAAAAATTTAGTTCCAAAATAATCTTGTGCATAACTTTGCAAAAAATTATTTTGCTGTTTCTCCAACGAAAGGGTTGGTTCTGTGTCCAATGGTTGACAAATATTCTATTATATGTTATATAAGTAATTACCTGCTTTTTGAAAAATTTTTTCTTCCACCAAGGAGCGTTCATATGTTCACTAGAACCATCATTTCTTTAATGCTTTTGACATTCTCTGCCGTATCAGCGGGGGCAATTGATTGGAAACCGCTTTCGCCTGACACGAGAGAAGTCCTTGCCGCATCATCGCCACATGTCGGCGCCGTGCTCAAAAAAGCGAGTACGTATGCCGTGGATAAAGAGCTCCTCTATTTGCTGGAAGAAAATGGAACAATCACCGTGAGCAATGTGGGCGCCGATAGCGTAGACCCGGCTGAAATCACCTATACCGACACAACGTGCCCGCCCATAGTGCCAAATACCACTCTTTCCGCAAAACAGCGGATACGACAGGCCCTCCAGGAGGAACTTATTGCGATCAGCACATCAAAACCCCTATCGGAAAAAGACCTGGGCTATATTACCGACAAGATCGCGGAAGAATACGAAAAAACTTTAGATTTCGGTGATGACACCCAGAGGTATAGCGAGGTAGACATGTTAGAACTTATAGAACTTTTGCATTCCCTGCCGACTCATAATATGGTCCTCGCGCTTGAGACGCGCATGTGGTCAAAGATCTACAACTCCAACAAAGAGCCAGAACAAACGCTCGGGATTGCAGAGAAGATGCTGGAAGTTGTTCATAAATTTGACCTCACTCCCTATTTGACCGAATACTGGCTCTCAACGGACAGTGAGACGGCGGGCCGCTTCGTTATCAGAAAAGGGTCGTATCAGAATCAACTGATACCTCCTACGCTAGGCCACATGCTGTATCTTATTGAAGGCTTCACTTTCTACGCACAAGTGAGGGGAGGCGATATGCCTGCTGTTTCGGTTGATGACGCCCTCCGCGTTTTAGAATCAAAGGGAGCGCTTATCGTACAGAACTAAAAATCCCGTGTAGCACGGGATTTTACATTACGTACTATGCAAAACGAACAAACTTATTTCCTTCGCCGTAAAAACGCCGGAATTGAGTCCCACTCGGAATCATCCTCAGTTTTTTGCCCACCAATATGACCATTACCATTCTGCGGCGTGGAAGCAAGTGGTGGTTTTACGACGGAAGACGACGTAAGAACTGCGGCTGGGGGCATTTGGGGTTGGCGCAACATTTTTGAAAGGTCCTCTTTTTTTGCCGCGATCCCCCCAGGACCAAATCCCGTGGCAATAACGGTGATCTTTACCTCGCCCTTCTTCAGGCGATCATCGTGCACCGCGCCGAAAATCAACTTCGCGTCGCGATCAATTGAATCGGTAATAATCTTTGCGGCCTCGTTTATCTCCCACATGGTAAGTTCCGGCCCGCCCGATACGTTAAAGAGAACTCCCTTTGCTCCGTTGATGGAAATATCAAGAAGCGGAGAATTGATGGCCTTTTGTGCGGCATCCACGGCACGATTCTCGCCCGTCCCCACACCCACGCCCATAAGAGCTGAACCGGCATCCGCCATAACAGAGCGGACATCCGCAAAATCAACGTTAATAAGCCCCGGCATGGTGATAAGGTCTGATATGCCCTGCACGGCGTTTTTCAAAATTTCATCGCATGTCTTAAACGCGTCCAAAAGTGAGGTGTTCTTATCAATAAGGTTTAGAAGGTTGTTGTTCGGAATAGTGATAAGCGCGTCCACATTGTCGCGAAGGCGCGACCATCCCTCCTCGGCGATCCGCATGCGCTGTGCCCCCTCAAAAAGAAATGGCTTCGTGACAACACCAATGGTAAGCGCCCCCGCGGAGCGCGCGGCATCCGCAACAACGGCCGATGCTCCCGTGCCCGTTCCGCCGCCAAGCCCGCATGTGACAAACACCATATCAGACCCCTTCAGGGCGTCTTGGATCTCGTCGCGATTCTCTTCGGCCGCCTGCCGCCCGATCTCGGGGTTCATTCCCGCGCCAAGCCCTTTGGTGAGGTTCTTTCCGATGTGGATCTTCGTCGTTGCCTTATGGTGGTGCAAATGCTGGGCATCGGTATTAATGGCGATAAACGTAACACCATGGATCTTGGAATCCATCATGCGAGTAATGGCCGAACCGCCCGATCCGCCGACACCGACCACTTTAATCCGGGCAAATGTTTCTACATCTGGTTTAATATTTGGCATGTACCATAGCGTGTAGCCGTAGCGTAGCAAGGCGCTTGCCGCCCTCCTTCACGCTAATTCCTACATCTCTATATTATAAAACGCGTATGAAGCTCCCAGTCGTTCACATTCCTTTATATAGGTATACCCTTCAAAAGTTATTTCAATATTGACCCAATAAGAAACTTATGTCAGAAATATTTTCAATACGCGAAAAAAGCTTTGTTTTCCTACCGTACCCGCATATCCGGTACTTCCCCAAATTTTCAGCCGGGCTAGCAGGTGGAAAAGCTGTGATTAACTATGGGATATCTTGGACACCGGCACACATAGAATTGCCATAACACTCGCATGAGAGCAAAAATATCGTCGGTATGGAACTCTACAAACGAAAAAACAACCCCATAGTTGCTATGTGCGCGTACCGGATCATGCCGAAACGCCTTATGGCAAAAATATCTTAAGCCAATTCTTAATACCCGTAAGAACTTTTGCGGCAGACGACCCATAGAAATACGGGTCGCGCCCGATGGATCGGTTTATGTGCCAAGCGACAAGACCGAGCGCCACCGGGTATTTGAGAAGCAACCCCGCAAGTCCGGCCTCTTTATTCGGCAGTGAAAATGTTGAACCGATCTCTGCAGGAAGCCGTAGCTCGCGCTTCGCAAGATCAAGAATTCCTGGGATCCGTGATGCGCCGCCGATCAAAACGACACCGGCAGGCAAAAGCCCGTCTTTGTCAACACGTTTCAATTCTTTATGTGCAAGCTCAAAAATATCAATGAGGCGCGCTTCAATGATTTCGGCAAGATTTCGCTGGGGAAATGTTGTCGCATCATGCTCAATGAATTCGGCAAGCTTTACCACATCTTTTTTCGGCAACGTGTCGGGTAGTGCATATCCATACCGAAGTTTTACCGCTTCCGCCACGTCTACGGTCGTTTTGAGTCCTATGGCGATGTCGTTTGTGATGTGCGTTCCTCCCCACCCGAGCACACCAGCATGAATAAGCCGCCCCTCCTCGTACAAGGCAAAATCGGAGGTGCCTCCGCCGATGTCCAACACCATAACCCCCAACTCCTTTTGTCTGCGGGAAAGTACCGCCTCGGCCGATGCAAGTGGGGCAAAAACGACATCTTCAACTTCAACGCCTGCGTGCTCAACGCATTTATAGAGCGCCTGAATGGGCGGCTTTGCGCCATCAACAATCAAAGCGTCAACCTCAAGACGAATACCCACCATGCCGATGGGATCTTTTATGCCCGTTTCCGAATCAATGCGAAACTCCCGGGGAATGATGTGTACGATCTCGCGATTTGGATTTTTTGCGACAAAACTTTCTGCCGCCTGCAACACCCGTCGGACGTCTTCGGCGGTCACCTCGCCATCCGCGCGAGATATAGCAACAACGCCGCGAGAACTGAACGTATTGATGTGCGTACCACCGACCGAAACGGTCGCGCGGGTGACAGGAACATTGGCTGCGCGCGAGGCCTCCTTGATGGAGCGCTTGAGCGATGATGTCACCTCGTCAATGTCGGCAACGGCTCCCCTCCTCATGCCAAAACTCGGGGCCTGCCCAATGCCTAATATGCGGATGCTTCCATCCTTTGTTTTCTCGGCGATAACGGTTGAGATCGTCGTCGTGCCGATATCAATTGCGGAAACGATGCGGCGCATTCGGTAAAAATTACGAATGACGAATTAATCACTATGGCCATACGGCATAATCCCTAATTCCCGATCCCTAATTCATACAGCACTTTTTCTTCCAGCACTTCGGCTCTATGCGACATGCGCGGGGAACTCTCGTGATGCACGCCCGCCAAATGCACCAACCCGTGAATGATCATCCACGCCGTCTGGAACTGCACGCTGTGCCCGGCGGCCCGTGCCTCCCTTTTGACAATATGCGGGCATACAATGATCTCCCCTTCATTTCCGTAATCAAACGACAGTACGTTCGTCGGCTTGTTCTTCTTGCGATACCGAAGGTTCAGCTTGGCGGACTCGCCGGGCGCTACAAAGATAACATGAACATCGTAGGCGCGCGCTCTCTTTACGGCCCCGGGAGAACGCGTGCGGCGTGTATCCGAAAAAAAACCCTCGCGGCGGAGGTTTTTCATGGCGCGTGATATGACTCCCCTCACCCCCCGTGCGTCCACTTGTATAGTACTATAGTTATAAACATTTGTCATAATACTACTCGGGTCTTAGGCACCCAAAAAGGTGCAAAGAAAAAAGACAATCGCCACGCGCGGCGACATGCTCCTTGCGCCCATACCTACAGTAAAAAGAAGGTGACTCTTTTGCAAGAGAGGAAAACCCCGCAAAAATGACTACTTCCTGGCTATTTCGCTCCAAGCATCTCTTTGACAGCGGCACTGACCCTATCCCCCGAAACCCTGTTCTTCGCCTGGGCCATGACCCTTCCCATAACCTTCCCAAAATCCTTCATGGTACCGGCTCCGGTCGCAAGCAATGCCTCCGATACCATGGCATGAAGCTCGGCATCGGAAAGTTCTGCCGGCAGATACGCGCCAAGCACTGTCAATTCCTGCCTCTCGCGAGCGGCCATATCGGCGCGCCCTCCTTTCTCAAACCCCTCTATGGCGTCCTTGCGCTTCTTTGCTTCGGACCGAAGGGTCTCCAGCACCTCGTCCTCCGTTAACTCCGACTCCCGTGACAAATCTTCCGTCGCAACACCCACCTTCGCGCATTTCGTGCGCTTTTCGGTCTGACGGCTCCTCAGCGCGGCAACAAGCATCCTTAACACAGAGAGCGTCAGCTCCTTCCGGTTTTTCATTGCGCTCACAAGATCCTCTTCTATTTTTTCCTTCACACTCATAGGTGATGGCGTAATTCGCAGGCATCTTTATTCGTGCGGCACCCTTTGGCGCACGACACCGGGCGCGCGAATACTACTTCAACCGTCCCAGCTTTATCAAACGCTCGCGCTCCTTCCGGCGCGTCATGCGGCGAAGAGCTTTTTTCCTCTTTGCGATCTTGTTCGGCGCCTTTGCAAACCGCGCATCCTTTCGCGCCTGCAGAAGAACTCCCGATTGCTGTATCATGCGGGTAAAACGCCGAAGCATGGCCGGAGTTGTCTCGTGATTTTTTTTCTTTACGTATACCATAGTTTTTGAACATTTAGATTATATGCTGATACCCGCCTTCCCGCCTCTTTCCCAGCCACCAAGAAGATGGATGTGAAGATGATCTATGATCTGTCCACCATCGTGGCCGACGTTCACCAGAAGCTTGTAACCGACAAGGCCCTTCTTGCGTGCCATATCGCGCGCGGCAAGAAAAATGTCCCCGATGATGTCGCGCTGTCCGTCTTCCAGATGTGCTATTGATTGGATGTGGACCTTAGGAATGACAAGAAGGTGGACGGGAGCTTTCGGGTGCATGTCGTTAAAAACAAACACATCATCATTTTCGTAGAACACGTCTGACGGGACCTCTTTTTGTATGATCTTGCAAAAAATGCAGTCCATAGCAATACTATTTTTTCAATTTTCTTTTCAGCAACTCTATGAGCTTATCAAACGGAACGACCTCCTGAATGCCCGAGGACATCTCCCGGATGATGATGGTGCCATCTATCGCCTCCTTTTGGCCCAAAATAAGGGAGTATTCCCCCTCTACCCGGTCGGCGATCTTAAGTTGGGATTTTATTGATTCCTTCCCAAGCGATTCTGCCATGGAAATACCGGCACTTCGGAGTTCTTCTATGATTTTAAAACTCTTCTTTTTGGCAAGGTCTCCCAACTGTACGAAAAAGACGCGGGGCTTTGCCCGTTCGGGAACACGAACCTGCTGCATTTTCATGACCTCAATGATCCTCTCAACGCCAACCGCAACACCGACCGCGGGCGTCTGCTTGCCTCCCAAAAGTTCTGTCAAACCATCATACCGCCCGCCGCCGCCAAGCTCCAGGGCTCTTGGAAGCGGCTCCGCTTCGGCGATCGGCTCTTTTTTCTCGCCCTCCGGCGCTACGTCACCGGAGACGCCCGCGACAACCTTCGGCGCCTCTTTTTTGGAGGGTGCAGACGGATCCGTCAGAATCTCAAACGCGGTTTTGGTGTAGTAATCAAGGCCGCGCACCAGGTGAGGATTCAGCGTGTACGAGATGCCATCTTCATCTAAAAATTCCAACAGAAGCGTAAAGTGCTTCTTGCACGATTCGCAGACGTGATCAAGAATCTGCGGAGCGGATTTTTTCACCATGACACATTTTTCCTCCTTACAATCAAGCAATCGCAATGGATTTAATTTGAAGCGCCGCTTACAGTTCCTGCACAGGCCCTTTGCGCGGTTCCGATAGTACGAAACAAGCGCGGAACGGTACGCCGGCCGGCAACTCTGGCACCCCACGCTGTTGACGTGATACATAAGATCCTTAATGCCGAGTTCCTTAAAAAGAAGCCACACCACATGCATGATCTCGGCATCAGCAACTGCGCCCTCCTCGCCGATAAGCTCAAGCCCGATCTGGTGGAACTGCCGATAGCGGCCGCGCTGGGGCGCCTCGTGGCGGAAGAAGGGGCCTTCATAATACAACTTCACGGGCTGGGGCCGCGTGAACATGCCGTGCTCGGTATACGCGCGGGCGACGGCGGCGGTTCCCTCGGGACGCAATGTCAGCGCATCCCCTCCCTCGGTCTTGAACGAATACATTTCCTTTTCCACAATATCGGTTGAGTGGCCCACCCCGTGTAAAAAAAGGTCTGTATCCTCAAGAATCGGCGTATCAATACGGCCAAACCCGTAATAGGAAAAAAGCGTCCGGAGCACCGATCGGATCCTTTCGTAATACTTCTGATCCTCGGGAAGAATGTCGTGCATCCCCCGCGGCGTCTGGAACTCCTTTTGTTTTTGTTTTTTCTTTCTGCCCATATGAACAATTAAGAATTAGAAATGATGAACGAGGCATAGAGAATGGAACTTTCACCTCCCGGCATACGTTCCATTCTGCGTGGTGAATGCGGTCGTTGTTCGCTAGTATGCGGCTTGCGGAACCAATCCCGCAACTCCCGGAGGCCACGCCCTGATAAGCGCGCGCCCAGTGATAAAATTCCTCTGTAACACTCCCCACACCCGCGAGTCGGAACTGAACGGGCGATTATCCCCGAGCACAAAATATTGACCATCCTCAAGCCGCACATTGCGAGCATTCCCGGTCGCGAGATTTTCCGGCACATAGCGCTCTAAAAGCGTGAACGGCTCTCCGGCGACCGGAGTGATCATGACCTTCCCGTCTTGTACCTCAATCTGCTCGCCGGGAAGCCCGATGATGCGCTTGATAAAGAACTGTTTTGTGTCCAGCGGATAGCGAAACACCACCACCTCGCCGCGACTGGGATCGCGCACATAATAGGAAAGCTCGTCTATAACAAGGTAATCACCATTATGAAAATTCGGCACCATGGAGTCCCCACGCACGATAAAGGGCTGGGCGACAAAATACCGGATCGGCACCGCAATAAGAAGGGCGATGAGAATGATCTTCACCAATTCCCATGTTTCCCAAAAAAACCTGGCAAATGCCGGTTTTACTCCCCCACCGCCATCCTCTGGAGATGCCTCTGGTCGTGCGCCCGGATCTTGTTCACTCATATATCTGTCTATAGATGTGCCGGCCCCTTGCATTATGTGCTCACCGATAAAGGCAAGGAACGCGCTTTGTGCCAATATAGCGCACTTTTTCCATACATGCAATGGGCGCGCCCTGAATACTGACAAAGGTCTATTGCGGAGGAAGAAAAGAGCCGACGTTAGTCGGCGGGAATGGATACGCGTGATTGTGGTTTTCTACCCGCAAGAAGCCAACCAGCACCTCCCCGCACCCAGCTGGCGGGAAGATGCAGTAATGTTTCGCGTGTTTTTTTATTTAACCGTGAGAACGGATAGGTTTTTTCCTCCAGTCGTCGCTTCATGTCGCCACCCCCAAGACGCATGATCTCACCCAAAGCCCCACTAGACAGGACGACCAAAAAACTTCCTGTATTCATATAATCCCGGGCATCATCACCGATTTTCAGCAACTGTGCCCTTTCTAATTCACTGCGCTTTGCCAAAACGAAACAGACTAGCTGGCAGACATCAGTGTTAGAAGTTGATAAGGATGGAAACCTCTTGGAGGATAGGCGTGCGATTCTTTGTACACGAGTTTCTTTCTGAACCACGGACTTTCCTCTAAATACGGGAACCACCCCCGATCATATGCTCGCCAAACATACCTGTCAATACTTCGCTCCTTTTGCTTCCACCAGCGAAGCCGAGTATACTACGAAATATATGACCTATCTTTTTGTGGGCCTCGGGAATCCGGGAAAAGAATATGACGGCACGCGGCATAATGTCGGGCGTACCATTCTTTCCGCATGGAGCGCATCGCGCGGATGTACCGACTTTGAATTCAACAAAACATGCCACGGATTCGTCTCAAAGAACAAAAGGGCAATACTCCTTCTCCCGGAAACATTCATGAACAATTCGGGAAAAGCGGTCGGCCGTACTGCGCTATTTTTCAAGATAAAACCGGAACACGTCATACTTCTTCATG
This sequence comes from Candidatus Sungbacteria bacterium RIFCSPLOWO2_02_FULL_51_17, assembly GCA_001820785.1. Classification (GTDB taxonomy): domain Bacteria; phylum Patescibacteriota; class Minisyncoccia; order Sungbacterales; family GWA2-42-14; genus 2-01-FULL-51-34. Next base: position 25,924 of record MHQW01000032.1, on the reverse strand, counting down.
ATGATGTTGATATTGAACTCGGGCGCACGAAATTGTCGTTTAACAGAAGTGCGGCAGGGCACAAGGGCGTTGAATCGGTGCGGCGGGCACTTAAAACAGAGAAGTTCTGGCGCATACGCATTGGCGTTCAGAAAAAAAAGCGGGTGGACGCGATGAAGCTGGTACTGTTGAAATTCAAAGGAGATGAAGGAGCGGTTGTAAAAAAAGTGTCAAAGAAAATACTGGAGGGGCTTGATCTCATTCTGGAAAAAGGTCCCGAGCGCGCAATGAACATGATCAATCAGAACTAACACTCCGCCTGCCGAAGTGTTTTGTTGACAGTGTCGCGCATGCATCATAGTATTCCTCTGCCGATCTTTCACACATCAGAATAATGGAAGTCCACATCTTCACTCCCGGAGACCGCACAAGCGTCATCCAGGCCTACGTATCGGAGCGCGACAAAAAGCGCCTTGTCCTTAAAAGCATGTACAATGACACGCTGACTATGGAGATCGCAGCGCTTGAGGAGAACGTACCGCTGAACCACGACATACAGCCACCGCACGTGAAGGTAGTCGTTACATTCCCGACTGTCGGTGGCCAGATACAGAGACATGAATTAACCGGCTACCTGTATGATATGAACATCATGAGCAATGCTCCATATATGATCGTCATCTACGATCGTCAATAAACATGTCCAAGCGTGCGCCCTGGAACGAGATGATCGCTTAAGCAAAAAGTAAAAAGAACCCCGAAGGGTTCTTTTGTTAAAACTGCATATCCGCATATTGCGGAACGGGAACTTTGAATTTGACGTCTGCATTCTTGTGGCACACCGCGTGCATATACGCTTGCACCCGTACTGCCTTTTGGGAGTGCTCGGTGAATTCAACCCAGGAAATGAGGAGCCGCTTCTGGTACTGGTAAATCTTTTGTTCGCAGTAGTGGCAGGTGCGGCGCGTATCACTTAGGGTAATATCCCAAACCGCCCATCCGCCCCCAATGAAGATGATGCCAATAATAATCATGTTGGCCATCCCCGAGCCCACGACTGCAAATAAAGCCAAACCCCCAGCCCATGGTAGAAGCAGAAAAAGAAACATACCGACGGAAAACCCATATTTCTTCTTTTCCGGCATGTGTATATTGGCGCATACTCACTCCGCACTCGTCTCATATCATAATTTCTTTGTCAAGTCCCAGCACCAAGAGTTGTGACCGGGCGTGCGGCATGCTATCCTGCACGAAGTTGCTTTGACATGGGCCTCATGAAGACGACAATCTTCTTTGACTATGACGGCGTCATCGTTGATTCCATCGCAACAACGGCGCCAATTCTAACGGCACTTGCCGCCCGATTCGGAAAGACGACAGTTGTCACCCCCGAAAAGATCCGGACACACTGGGGAAATGGCTGGCAACAGTTCTACAAGACCGTCATGGAACTTACCGATGAGGAGATACCGCTCACCATCCCGCACTACCAGGAACTTGTGCAAAAACAAGCGCTTGCCCCCGGGGCGTTCCCGGACATAGAGCGTGTTCTCCATGACCTTGGGACAACGCACGCGCTCCACATCGTATCGGGAAATTTCTCGGATATCATCACAGCAAATATGTCTCGCCTCGGACTTCTGCAGCATTTCGGACGGGTCTTCGGCAATAATGAGGTGGGCGGACTCTCAAAACACGATCCGGAATTTTATCTCATTCCTGCGCGAGCGCTGGGTGTGCCACCCGCCGAGATCATTCTTCTCGGCGATACCATTGACGAGATCCACGGCGGGAAAGCTGCTGCCATAACGGTCATATCATGCGCATGGGGATGGACGCGCGAAGCAAAACTTCGTGAAGCAGAGCCCGACCACCTCGCTAAAGACCCCCAGGAACTTCTTGAGATCGTGCGACGCCTCCCGTAAGCACCACGACCATCCCGCCTCGCGCGGGATGATTTTTCATTAGACCTACTGCGCAAAGATTATTCTGCTACAATTTCCAGATTTCGGCTACGAAAATTTTTACGCAGCAGGTCTATTTGCAAAAACGTTCGTATCGTAGTATAATGAAACCCTTACAATGTCAAACAGTCCACCCGAGGCACCGCCAAAAGAATTTCTTATCGTGCGCCTCACCCCCCACCTAGTAGAGCGGGGCGCTTTGTGGTTCGGCGAACACCATGAAAACATCAGGTGCGCCGTACATACGGACGGCTTTTGGCGCAAGAACGCCTTTTGCATAGCACATGAGACCGAGATGAAACCGGGAGCATTCATCAGGCGCCTCACCGATTTCGGATATGAAAAAACCGCGCACATATTCGGCAGAGGAGAGTTCAGTCAGCGAGGAAACATCGTGGATATCTGGGCCATAAATGAAACCCGGGCATGGCGTGTTGAGTTCTTCGGGAATACTGTCCAGAGCATCCATCCGATTGAGGCCAAAAAAGGCGCCGAGACAAAAAAAATATCGCTTGCTTCAGGCGCCACGCTCGCGCACATCTCGCCAGGCGATTATCTGGTACACATTGACCACGGCATCGGCATCTTCAGGGATTTTATCACCGAGCGTGAAAAAGAATATTTCGTGGTAGAATACGCGCCACCGCGGGAAGGAGCGGAACCGGATCGCTTGTACGTTCCCAAGGACCAGGAAAAACGCCTTTCGCCGTATATCGGCTTTAATACTCCCCGTGTGCACCGCCTCGGAGGGACCGCATGGTTTACTACACGAAAAAAGATAGGGGAAGACGCGGAAAAACTGGCGCAAGAACTTCTCCAGCTCTACGCGGGCCGTGAAACGATATGGCGCGCCCCTTACGCCCGCGACCCCATGCTGGAACGGGAATTTGCCGGAGCATTTGAATTTCAGGAAACGGATGACCAAACAAAAGCGCTCCAGGACATACAAAAAGACCTCGCATCCGAAAAACCGATGGACCGGATCATCTGCGGAGACGTCGGCTTCGGAAAGACCGAGGTTGCGATGCAAACGGCTATGCGCGCGATCATCGCAAAAAAGCAGGTGGCACTCATCGCCCCTACGACCATCCTTGCCTATGAACATGTGCGAAACTTCCAAAAGCGTTTTGAAAAGTTTCCGGTGGAGATCGCCGGCATCTCGCGCATAACATCTCCAAGCGAGGCGCATACCATCACAAAAAAACTCGCGGCCGGCACGTTGGACATTCTTATCGGCACCCACCGAATCCTTTCACATGATATCGCGTTCCGAGACCTGGGACTCGTTATCATTGATGAGGAACAGCGGTTCGGCGTAAAACAAAAAGAGCGTTTCAAAGAGATGCGCGCCGAGACCGATATTCTTTCTCTCTCCGCGACTCCCATTCCCCGAACACTCTATCTTGCTTTAGGCGGCCTTCGCAACATTTCCAATATTCAAACGCCTCCCCCGGGAAGAATTGCCATCAAAACATTCGTCATGCCGCACGCCGCAGGCACTATACGCGGCGCCATAACGCGCGAAATGGAGCGCGGCGGCCAAATCTACTTCCTTCACAACCGCGTGGAAACCATTGAGGCCATTCGCACGCGCGTAGAAAAACTTATGAGCCGCGCGCCGCAGAAACCGAAAATAGGCGTCATCCATGGCCGCATGAAAGAATCGCATATGATAGAAACGATAAATGATTTTCGCGAAAAAAAATATGACATCCTGCTTGCCACCACCATCATTGAAAACGGTCTGGATTTTTCAAACGCCAATACCCTTATCGTAGACGACGCGCCACGGCTGGGACTTGCGCAGGCGCACCAGATACGCGGGCGCATAGGGCGTGGGTATGATCAGGCATATGCGTACTTCCTTTATAAAGCGTCACACCTTACGGAAAAAGCATGGCGGCGTCTTGAAGCATTAAAGGAATTTGAAGAATTGGGCGGCGGGTACCAGATAGCGCTTCGCGACATGGAGATACGGGGGGCCGGAAACATTCTGGGGCGCGAGCAGTCGGGGGCCATCAACCGCGTAGGACTGAATCTCTACTGCCAGATCCTTGCCGAGGCCGTTGAGAAAGCGCGGGACGCCGGACCACAGTGATAACATGACTACCGCGCGAAGCAACCGATCGGTCTTTGCGTACAACTATAAACCGCTCCTGAATGGAGCGGTTCTTGTATATCCCCGATACTACTGCCGATACGGGTCCTTGCGACTCACTTCACGAAGGTCCACGCCGGTCGCTTCTTTGAAGTGGCGCAGAACTTCGTCTATGGGAATCATGGTGCCAAGAATGCCAAGGAGTTGGGTGTTTACAATGCCCACCAACTCGGGCCTGCCGTCCCGAAATGCCACTACCGGCGAGCCGGAATCCCCGGGAACGATGGGAACCGAGATTCCCATCTCACCCTGAACAAACGTGCCGTCTTTCTTTGCGTTCTCACTCACGCGATCCTGATCAAAATCAGAGTACAAAGCAGATACAGCGCCAACGCGAACATTCACCCCATAAAATGAGGGACTTCCCAGTACGATCACGGAGTGCAGGAGTTGCAATTCGTAAGAGTTTCCAATGGTGAACGCCGCATGGCGCACATGTGCACCAGCCGGCATCTCAAAGAACGCAAGATCCATATTGGGGATCACCAATAATTTTTTCAGTAAGATCTTTGCGGCGGAATTCTTCGCCGACTGCAGCCAGAACTCCTCGTTACCAACCCGTGTGACAGGAATCTTCATCGCCTGTACTCCGAACGGGGTCATGATCGGCATCGCGACATCGGAAATGGTAACGATATGATCAAGTGCTATCACATAGGGAGGAATGATGATGACGCGTCCGCTCTGGACTGTGGGCTCCTCGCCAAATGGTTTTTCTCCCCCATTACCATCACCGATCATCGGTATACCCGAAGCATAGATGCGGGGCCAATCGCTCGCGATCTCCTCAATTCCTCCGGCATACAGTGCCATTGAGTAGTCATACTTTCCGTCTACCGCGAACGCCGCTGGAACCCTGCCCAGATCGGAAGCACCGGCACTGGCAAAAGCACCTGCGAGAAAGAACATACCTACAAGAATGCCGACTACCACGCGTTTCATGGCGCGCTCCTTTCGGAATAAAAAAGCAGAGATGCGTCTCCGACTCTCTCCCGATTGCATGTCAAAGAGCGTTCAACCGCAAAGCAGCCGCCCCACGTGCACCCAATGGGGCCGCACGAGACATGCTCTCCTAGGAATAGAGTCGTAGAGACGGATCCCTGCCCTTTTCTTTCCAGAAAGCACCTTTGGTTGCTGTTTTTCTTATATCAAATATTCATTATTTTGTCAATAGCACCCGCTGCACAGCGCCAATATCTCTCGCACACACACAAACAAAAAAGGACGGATGTTCCGTCCTTTAGTTCCTGTCGCTAATACTTTCCGTGAAGCCCGCCTTGCCACTCCTCGCGCTTTTGCCTCATTTTTTCTTCGTGTTCCACCGCTTGACGCTCCCTGGCCTTCTGCTCAAGCTGTATCCGCCTTTCCGGCGTAAGAATATTCTTTCGCACATCAGCGTAGACCACATCGGTGATATGCTGATACACCTGCTGGAGCTGACGGACGATGAACCGTACGAACCGGCGGATCGGATCGTTGATGACCGTCCACACCAAGCTCCACGGCCAGTACGTTACCCATTGCAGAAGAAGCGCCTTATGCGTATGCCACTGCGGGATAGCATTCTCAATACTCTTGCCACCAAAGGCGTACCCATTGTGTGACTTGAAATACTCTGCCCACTCAAGTTTTAACTCGTCCGACATCACATCACCCGGAATACCCTTACTGACCAAAAACTCTTTCTCTACCTCCTTGATGCGCTCCCTGGTGATAAGAGAATATCGGTACCACTTGAAGACGGAATAGACACCACCAATGATGCCATATCCCAATACATAGAGCGCAAGCAACCCAATGTTTTCCCAGATGTAGGAAAACACCGGCACACCGAGTAGGTAATGAAATGCCAGAAACGCGCCGCCAACGACCAGGGTTGGAAACCAGCCATTCTCATACTCAAGCGAGCAAATGATGATAATAGAGGCGATGGCAAAAAGCACCAACGGCGCCAAAAAAGAACCCGCCACGAACCCAAGTGTGAAATCCATTCCATGCTCCTCTTTTGACAACGAACGTTACTACACTGCACATAGGTACCTGCGTTCACTACTCCTGTCAAGTGCGCCGCCGGTATATTCCGCCCATGCATACCGGCAATAAAAAACCGCCCCGCCAACCACCCTTGTTGGATGAATAGCAAAGCGGTATGCATATTACTTTAGCAACTCCCGCGCCTTCATGAACTGCGCGTCTTTGTCCGTTCCCGTGTTGTCTTTTAGGGATCGGGACGCCTCCTGAAACATGCGAAGCTTCTCTTCATCGGTCTTGCCGGCAAACACCTTTTCATCACTAATGTCAATTGTCGAGCGCGTATCCGTAACCATGTGGGTCGGATTCACGCCGATTTCCTGTATCTTCGTCTTGGAGTTTCCCACCAGAAACTCAAACGTGGTTAGCCGAAAACTGGAATTATCGGAAAGCTGGAGCACCGACTGACCGACCCCCTTGCCGAACGACTTCTCGCCAACGACCGCGAACCCCCAGTCCTTCATGGTGCCGGCGAATATCTCGGAGGCCGAAGCGCTGCCGCCGTTGACAAGGATCGCCACGCGGTAATGCGCGTATTCGCCCGCGGTCTTTACCCGCTTCGTCCCGGGCTCCATGAACTCACCGTCCCAATCCTTGATTCGGTCAATCTTTTCTGACCGCTTGAAACGCTGGGTTGCCATGATATCGTCTGGGTTCTTGCTGAAGTAATACAGCATCTCAAGAGCTGAATGCAGATATCCACCAGGATTATTGCGAAAATCCAGAATGACCTTGGGGTTCGGTCCGTTCTTCTGAAACGTTTTTAGAGCCGCCTCAAGATCATCTGCCGCCGTATCGGTAAATCCCGACACGCGGATGTATCCGGTGCCGTCGGGAAGCGTTGACACCTTCACAGCGGATGATGCAATATCGGCGCGAACAAGCATCACCTCAAACGATTTTCCGGCGCGTTCAATCGTGACGAACACCTTCGTTCCTACTGGCCCGCGAATACGTTTTGCGGCATCCGTTGCATCGGTGACCGGCGCGGCCTTCGCCTCGTTCTCTTGCCGTACCGCAACGACAATGTCACCCGCAAGAATTCCGGCTTTGGCGGCCGGTGCGTCTTCCATCGGGGAAACAACCACAACCTTTCCATTCCGCGGCTCTATCTGAAGACCGACCCCGCCAAAGTGCCCCGACATCTCTTCACTCGTCATCCTTGTCTCGTCAGGCGTGGAGAATCCGGAGTGGCGATCAAGACAGACAAAATTTACCGGATCATCCTTTGATCCCTCTCCGGACTTCACCGGATCGGGGTTCCTGCGCGAAAGCTCCTTTAGCATATCAAACCGGCACTTCGTAAGATCTACGGGATAGAGATAATCCTGCTCAATATAATTAAAGACCTCGGCAATGACCTGTGCCTCGGACCGCCAATCGGCGGAACTACTTGAGGAAAACAGTGAAATAACAGCAAGAAATACGAGGCCGATCCCAACATCTTTGAGCATTGCTCGCATAGCGTTCTCGGTTGACAAAGAGTAGGTAAACTGTCCAATTAGTAGCACAGAACGAATACGATAGCAAGCATGCCCCGTCGACAAACACCATCAAGGCCTAGGGGCAACCTATCGCCATGCGGCACGCATTAAAAAGATCCCGAATGAATTGCGGGATCATCTTCGTCCAGCTAACTTTCCTACTATTTGGGCAATACACCCAAGCGCACCAAGAGCAAGCGCCGCAGATACAATGAACACAATAAGCGTCCACCGCCGAAGGTCAACGGTGGACTCCTGGGAAATGTAATGGTCAACAACGAGTTCCGCAGTCATGTATGACGAGAGCCACGCCGCAAAACCGTGCACACCCAAATGCGAACGATCAAGAATGTAGTACCTGCTCTTATCACCCGCCCACCCCGCCACGCGTTCTATGATCGTCGGGTCAAGGCGGGTCACGAGCACCCCGCCATCCTTACACGTGATATAGAATTTCCGCCCGCTCGTATCAAGTTGCGGAACGGGAAAAAGCTCCTTGCCGCCGACGCCCACCGGAATGAGGCGGACCCTTTCTTTTGTTGTCACCTCTTCCACGCGCTGACGAAGCGCCCCTTCATTCCAATCCGGTATAACCCTCTCAAATGATCCATCGCCTTTCCGGCATACCTCCTGCCCGCCGTCGGTGACAATGATCGCGGTAATGCGGGTATCCTTGGGCACCGTGCTCCTAACAAATACATAATCCTCCCCGAAGGCCTTAAGAAGGTCCGTGCCGCCTCCCGCCGCAAGCGACGTATTCAGACGCGCTAAGACCTCCTTAAAATTTCCGATATCATCGGTACATTCCAACAGCGGATTATACGCAAGCGTAAAATATGAGAGACAGAAGTATGAGATCCCCATGGCGCTCATACCATCAACCGCCGCCGCGATCTCATATTTCACAGCCACAAGCCGGGGTATGTATGAAACCTTACCATTGTCATCAGTGCGTTGAATATCTTCGGCAAGCTGGCTATTGGAAAGGTCTATAATGAACTGAACTGCCTCACCCTTATAGATGGGTTTTTGCGATACTACAACGCTGAAGGGGCGGGTATGCGTGATGATAATGGCTGCGATCGCGATAGAGGTCATCAGTAAAGCGACAATGCGCCGCACTACCGGATACCGCATGCCAAGCATGCGCACAGCGCGCCGCTGTCGTATGATCACCCAGGACCCAAGCAGGATAACGAGAGGAACAAAGCCCAGAAGAATCAGGTACTCCGGAGACCGCACCCGTATATCGTCGTAGCCAACGAGGGCCGCGACCCATTGATATGCCGTATCAAAGATCAGCCGAAACGTGCCCATGTATACCGCACTCAATACGCTTCAGTAGAATACTTGTGACATATATCTGCCGATAAGTCAAACTTCAGGGGATGCCAACACATGCATAGGATATTCCTTCCGGCATATGAAAAACGGACGCGTGATGCGTCCGTTCAATGCTACAATCGGCTTCTGGAACTTGAGCCGCCCGTTGCGCCCCCTCCGGGGTCATCGCGCGGCTTCAGATCAAATTGATCGGGATTCAACGGTTGTTTCTGCTTTCCGTTGGAAGAATTCTTTGCGGCACTTTCGGCGTTTTTCTGAAGCGCGAACAACAGCTCAAGATTGATCGCGGTGTGCTCAAAGCGCATGCGCTCCGCATCCCCCCAGGAACTGCGGTCCTTATCAAATGTCTCAAGAGCCGCGATATACGACTTGATGACGATTGCCAGCGCCTCCATCTGCGCTTCTTGAGAGGCCGCAGTAATGGCTTTGCGAAGAGCGGTATTGCCTTCATTATAGCGCCGGAAGAATTCGGCGTCCTTGCCCTTCATCTCTCCCAAGAATTTTTTCGCCGCATCGCACGCGCGGGCCGCCGCGTCCCGCTCCGCGCCTGCGGCATCGCTATTCTTCACCTCATAGAAGTAATCAAAAGCAATAATATGCCTCTCGCACTTCCGGTACTGGATTTCGGCAAGGCGCCCCGCCGCAATAGAGCGTTGCGGCTCGGATGCGCTTTTGAAAAGCTCTGCAAGGGCCACCTCCGCTTCCTGATATTTCCTCCCGTCTATCAGCGCGTCTATCCGCTTCATGGCGCCGGGAAGAGCCGAGTGCCGAGCAACATCCGCTTCCCACGCAGCGACAACGCCTGCGTGGCGGGCGCGCTCCTGCTCGTGCCATCGTTCGGGCAGAAGCGCTCCCCAATACATGAGAAGACCCAGCACAAGCCCGATAACAAGCGTCCACAGGATTTTTTTCACTACATTCACCTCCTTTCCGGTGTGCGTGCGTGCTGTCGGGAAAACATCGGCACATATCCCAGTATGGCGCCGGCGAGAAAACAGGCGAGCGCCCATGCAACGAACCTATCCATGAGCGGATTGTAGATGAGTTCTTCCTCTACGACTACCCTGCTCCTCTCGCGCGTTGCGACCGTGCGATAGAGCTCCATGAGGTTTTCGCGCGACATCGTGGCAACGCTCCTCACCTCTCCAAATCCGCGCGGCGTGGTAAATGCATGATGATAGGCCTGTGGAATCTGCCCCACGCTATAGAAGTACGTGCGAATGCATAATGCGTGCGCGACATCTATCACGTGGAACGGGTTAAGATCGCTTGCGGTCTCGCCCTTCCTAAGATTCGTCTGCTCCAGCGCCTTTTGGCGGGTCTCAGCCCAGGAAGGAAAGTCCCCATCGGTATAGAGCACCAGGGAAACCCCGGGGTACTTTTTGCAGAACTCCGCGGCGCGCAATGGTATATAGGCCTCGCGCTCCTTAAGCGAAAGTTTCACCCTTTGCAACTCACCCGCAGAGACGATCTTCCCCTTATCAAGCGCCTCTATGGCGAGCGCCAACCCCGCCCACAACCCGCGGTCAATAGATGTGCCGCCGCCCGGCCGAAGAAGCGCTATGCGCCGTGCGATCACCGCGCAATCCCGCGTAGGCATGGAACGCACCGAGGCCTCGCTATCAAATGCCACGAGGCCAACATAGGTATGAACGGTACTGCCAACTTCCTGCCGGCAAAACTCCTCATAGAACGCCCGGTTCGCCGCCTTAAGAGCAATGAGCCCGGGGCCATTCATACTGCCGGACACGTCATCAATGAGAATAGCCGTCTTCGTTTCAATCTCGTGCGCGACAAGATGCCGCGCCTCCTGTTCCGGTCCCGCAAACGCGATGATCCCGAACACTACGCCGAACAGCATCAGAAGATACGGTAACGCCCAGAGAGACCGGCGCAGAGTGCTACGACCAAGCGACACGCGCTCCCGCAAAAAAAGCGAGCGAGAGCCCACGGGAACCGTAAGCCGTCGGGCAAAAAGAAGCAGCAACAACAGGAGAGGGATCGCGGCAAGCGCCCATGGGAGTTCAAATTTCATTCTTACCCCGCCTTCTTCCTCTGTATGGCCGAGAGAGGATATCGCATGAATGTTCGCATCCTATCCACACGCTGCGCCTTGCGAACGATCGCAAGATGCGCACGGACTTCGCGGAGAGCATCTGCCGTCATGGGCTCCGTTGTGGCGGCCTTGTCCAGTGCGGCAAGCGCCGCTTCACAGACCGGCTTCATATGAGGAGAGAGGCGCGGAAGCATCTCGCGCCTGCTTGCGCCCTCATCACATCCAAGAATGCGACGAAGTTCAATGTGCGCATACCGCATGGTCAGTACCTTTGCGGCATCATCGTGCGCTCCATCTTGCAAGGTTCGCAGGTGCGCGGCGTACGCATGCGCAAACCGTGGTCCGGCCGCCTTCTTCCTCTTTACAAACACGCACCCGGCATACACACCCCCAATGATGAGTAATCCTGCCGCCGAGAAAATCGCAAGCGCGCCGCCCCCGGTCCGTGCATACCGCACAAGATCCGGATTATTGGTCACAAACTGTCCGGTCCAGTAGCGATAATCCGACTTCGGAAATGTTTCCGCCACGGGAGCCGGTGGCATCCCAACCGCCGGCATCGGCATTCGCTTGATGTCATACACGTCGGTAAGCTTCGGCTCACCTTTATCGGTCCTCGGCACAAGTCCCAGAACCTTAAAACCCGTTCTGCCAAGACGCACCTCCAGAGGAGGCGTATCCTGACCCGCGCCCACGATGGAGTAAAACACCGGCGGAGGCGTAAGATCAAAATCACCCGGCTGGTAGAGCCGTATGGAAATAGCTATCGTGGCCACGCCATGCTCATTTGTGACGCGGATCGGTTCAAGCTTGAATGTCCCATCAAGAACGCCCTCCGGCATAAGCATAGCGGGATCCCACTGCTTTACCTTCTCCGTGTCAACGGCAACGCGCCTGGAATTATAGAGAATAGCGTAGGTGAATGTAAACCGGTCCTGCATCACTCCGGACACGCGCGATACTTCGCGGGTGACCCGTACGAGCGGTTGAATGGATACAAAGTCCGGAGTCGCGCGTTCAACGACAAGGTCTTCGGCAATAAGCCGAGACATGGCGAAGAGATTCAGTGAGACGCCGTTCACCGGCACATAGTAAGTCGTGTTCTTATCCAAGCCGACTGGCCTTTTTTCCCACGGTATCGCATATCCGAACGACTGAATGCGCTTGCGAAGAAACGTGTTGCTTTCGGGAGTGATGGTCTTCGTCCGCACCCAGATGCCAGCAGGAAATACGTAATCGCCATCAACCGCAAATACCGGGTGCGCTTCCCACACCGATGATGACTTCGCCATCTTGGTGATCAATGCAAAAACATCCACGGCCTTGGGAAAATACACCACGACATAGTTCTTTTTGGCGATAGACATCTTTGATTCTTGAGTACCAAGAATCGCCGACAGGCGCTCTACCCTGATGCCGTTCCCTTGCGTAAATCCCATCTCCTTAAGAAATGCCGCAAATTTTTCGGCCTCCGTATCGGGGGAGACAAAGGGCCGCACCACAAGAGCGCGGGGATACAGCTGTACCGTGCGCTTTTCGCCGCGGTCAATAACATAGAGGTCAGCTGGAGTATACAGCCCGCTTGGCGTAGGCGCCCCAGGAGGGGCCTCGGCGGGCACATCCATTGCTTGAACTTCCGCCGATACCAAGATCAGCACGGAAAAAAGAGCAGCAAAAAGCGCCTGTGGAATGTTCATCTGCCATCTCCCTTCTTGTTACGATACAACACATGTCAAAGTGCAATACCTTATTAGTATAGTAATTACTGCTTTTGTCAAGTTATTCGCCGAGCACATAATTAAAAACCCGGGCAATACCGGGTTTTCCGCTTATCCTCCGAAAGAACGTTCCAACTGCTGTACGATCTGCGCTGGATCTCCTGTGCGCACCCACCCCATGGGCGCCCCAAGGGAACGTGCCGCATCCACCCATGCGCGTTCGCCAGCCAGTTGACGCTCTATGAACTTTCTTGCGGACCGCTTCGTGAAGTGCTCAAGAGAGGTTGAGCCATTCTCGGCGTCCACAACGTAGTAGAAACCGACCTGGTCGCGAAACGTCTCCCATTGGGGAGAGACGCCAAGAAACGCGAGCTCCATGGAAGACGTGCCGCCCGCATACGTACCGCCCACCGCGCGGCGCAAAATGTCACGGCCGTCAAGGACCACTGTTTGTGTTGCATGATCGTAAACAGGTTTCGTGTCGGCAAAAAGAAAATCGGAGATAAAGAGAAGCCGTGTATTATCAAGCGACAACACGTGCGCCGCATCATTTGAGCACGCCTCAAGCGTGGTCGGCGCAACGGGTGTCCGTTGCGGCATATCCCACACTTCATAAAGAACGGCGGCAACATCGTCTGCGCCATAGACAAGGGGCGAGACGAACGGAGAAGCGCCCCCGTTCAGCGCCACGACACGGACGGGATCTTTCAGCGCGGTAGATGACAGAAGGTAGCACCCGAGAGCAACAATGGCGGTCTCGCGCATCCCGTAATAGCGAAGCGATGGCGAATCATCAAATAAGATCGCGTGGCGCATTTTTTCTTCGGTAAGGTTTTTCCGAACCATTGGCTTGCCCTCCCGAAGAGTAACCTCCGGATCAATGTCGGTAACATCCTCACCCGGCTCGTACTCCGTGAACTCCTTGAACTCTATGCCCTCGCCGATGAGACGGGAACGATGCTCCCCGAATGTCAGCGTCCAGACATGAAACTCCGGCTCCGGAAGCGCAAATTTCTGAAGGAACCTTGCAAGCTCCTTTTTGGTCATAGGACACCTCAATCAACGGGAACCACGTCAAGGATCCCCTTGCGTCCCGTCTTTGGATCGCCCTTGATAAGGACCCGGATGAATTCCTGAACCCCGCCGAGATCGTTATACCGCTGGCGCAGATTCTTGTTCAAAATGAAGCGGTGATTCACGACCTCAAAAAAACGCTTCTTTACGTGATACGGATCAACGACGCGGCACCCGTCAACGGCGGCAATGGCCTGCGAGCAATTTCTCAAATGAAGTGCCGCGCGGGAGTTCGGCGGGAGAACCACCAAATTCGTGCCCTCCAGTTCCGCCCGAATATCCGGGAAGATCTCGCGGTACTGAAGCGGATCGTAGCAGGCCATAATGAGCCGCTTGATGTACTGCTTTATCCGCGGCGGGGTCTCTACCTCGGTCGCGATGAAATCGCGCGCATCAAGGATCGCCGCTCCCGTTGTAAGGGGACGCACGACCATGTTGCTATGATCAAGATCAAGAACGGCATCTATCGTCTCCTCGTCCGGAAGATCCAACAGAATGCGGAACATGAATCGATCAAGCTGAGCGGCGGGCAAATTATACGTTCCCTCGCCCTGCTCAATGGGATTCTGGGTCGCAAGCACGATGAACGGCTCTTTAAGATACCGGGTGATCAGATTGCCGCCCTCCTCATAGGTAACCTGCCCCTCGCTCATCGCCTCAAGAAGAGCCGACTGGGTCTTCGGCGTTGCGCGGTTGATCTCGTCTGCAAGAACGATATTATTGAGCATCACCACGCCAAAGTAGGTGTGAACTTCGTTTCCCTCCTGCACTCTGCGGGCGCCGAGGTCGCGCGGCGTTGCGTCCGGCGTCATCTGCTTTCGTCCGAACGCAAGATCGCTTAAGGCCGCTCCGGTTTTCGCAAGAAGTGTCTTCCCGCCGCCGGGGAGGCCCTCAATAAGCACGTGACCGCACACGCTTGATGGCGCTCTCGGCACAACCTCTTCTACCACTTCTCCCCGAACCTGCTTTCGCACCTTTGCAATAAATCCCGGACCCGAATCGCCGCGGGCAAAAAGCCCTATGACCAGCGCCAGCGGAACACGTTCCAAAGACGGCCCCACCACCACCGAGCGCATACCCGGCCTTGTGGGATCCGGCGTTCCATCTTCATAGCACCCACCGTTCAATAAACGGTTTGCGGCGGCGATAAGATTTCGGTGTCGCTCATGGAGCGTAGGATCGCGCTCCAAGCTCATGTATCGGGCAAGATCCTTATGAATGGCCACAAAAACTCCTATCAGACATGTAAAAGGTCGTACCATTTTAGTACCACGAAATCTGTAGAACCGCAAGACGCTCTCTGCTGGCCAAAAACCTCACACCACACAGTGTTCACCAAATAAAAAAGTCCATACACCACATCCTTTTGCCACGGGCGGTTGCGTTTTTCCCGAAATATGTTTATATTCACGTTTAATGTCTACTGACACCACAATCGGGCTGGCTAGCGAGCAGTATCCGGCCATTCTTCGCGAAATACACGATCCCCCGGCTTTACTATATGTAAGAGGCGTTATTCAACCGGCAACACTCTGCCTTGGGGTCGTGGGTACGCGGCTTCCCACGCGCTATGGCATTGAAGCGACTGAAAAACTCATCCGCGACATTGCCCGCGCCGCTCCTGCGATCACGATCGTAAGCGGCCTTGCAACGGGCATTGATGCGGTTGCCCACCGAGCCGCTCTTGCGGCGGGCCTTGCCACGATCGGAGTGATCGGCTCGGGCATAGACCGGCATTCTTTTTTCCCCTCGCAAAATATCGCGCTTGCCGAGAAGATGGTTGCGGCTGGAGGCGCAGTGATCTCCGAATATCCTGACGGCACGCCGGCGCGAAAACATCACTTCCCGGCGCGAAACCGCATCGTCGCCGGACTCTCGCGGGGAGTGGTCATCATTGAGGCAAAGGAGCGCTCGGGCGCCCTCATTACGGCGCGGCTCGCTCTTGAAGAAAACCGCGAGGTCTTTGCCCTGCCAGGATCCATATTTTCTCCGCACTCTGCCGGACCAAACATGCTTATACAAAAAGGAGCCAAGCTCGTGCTCTCATCAAACGATATTCTTGAAGAACTTGGTATCACGACCGAAGAGACCGGAACACGAGCCGTGTCACTTTCCGATATAGAGCGGCGCGTTATTGATGTCATCTCGCGCGAACCCCAAACAATAGACGAGCTAAAGCATGCGACGGATATTTCCACGGAAGATATTCTTTCTGCCGTTTCTATGTTAGAATTAAAAGGCGTTATAAAAAACTTTGGCAATGGCGCATGGGGACAGGTATAATATAAAGCAATAAATAAAAAACGCAGAATACTGCGGACACACAACACTGTTACACATATGGGAAAAAGCTTGGTCATCGTAGAATCGCCGACAAAAGCAAAAACAATCGCCAGATTTCTCGGCGGTGATTTTGTCATTGAATCCTCTTTCGGCCATATACGGGATCTTCCGACATACGAACTTGGCGTTGACGTAGACCATCAGTTTGAACCGAAATATGTCATTCCCCGCAAGGCCCAAAAACAGGTTAAAAAGCTTAAAGAAGAGGCGAAAAAGGCCGATCGCATAATCCTGGCAACCGATGAGGACCGCGAAGGCGAGGCAATCGCCTGGCATCTTCAGCAGGCGCTAAAACCTACCGAACCCAAAAAATCTCGGAAGAAAAAACCGGCAGGTGATGCCCCTCCCGAACCCGCCCCCGTGCCGCCCCCGGAACTGAAAACCGAGCGCATCGTCTTTCATGAGATCACCAAAAAAGCGATAGAAGACGCGCTTCTGCATCCACGCACTATTGATGAAAAACTGGTGAACGCCCAGCAGGCGCGGCGCATTCTTGACCGGCTTGTCGGCTACAAACTTTCTCCATTCCTCTGGAAAAAAGTCACCCGTGGCCTTTCCGCAGGACGCGTGCAGTCGGTCGCCGTGCGCCTCATCGTTGAACGCGAGCGGGAGATCCAAGCGTTCAAACCGGAAGAGTACTGGACACTGGAAGGCGTGTTCAAAAAAAACAACAGCGACATGTCGTTTCCGGCACAGCTGGTAAAAATAGACGACCTAGTACTTGAAAAATTCTCCATGACCAAAAAGGAGGATTCGGACCGGGCACTTGAAGATCTTGCCGGAGCTCCCTTTGTTATCGCTCACATTGAAAAGCGTTCTGTGACCAAAAATCCCCTTCCTCCGTTCACCACATCAACACTCCAACAAGAGGCATGGAAACGCCTTCGGTTTTCCGCAAAGCAGACAATGCTTATCGCCCAGCAATTGTACGAAGGCATTGAACTTGGCGAGGGTCCGGTGGGTCTTATCACCTACATGAGAACCGACTCGGTGAATCTTTCCGAAGAATCGCTCCAGGGCGCCAAGGCCTATCTTGATTCCCGCCTCGGCTCTTCCTATTCCTTGCCGCAGGCACGCCGCTTCAAGACAAAATCAAAGGGCGCACAAGAGGCGCATGAGGCGATCCGCCCGTCTGATCCTGCGCGCGACCCGGAGTCGGTGAAGGCATTTCTTAATAAAAACCAGTTCCGACTGTACGATCTGGTATGGCGGCGTTTTATCGGCTCGCAAATGCCGCCGGGCATTTTTGACGGAACGACCGTAGATCTTACCGCACACGGGACACGCTCAACATCAGAATACACCTTCCGCGCACACGGACAGACCGTAAAATTTGATGGATTTCTCAAGATCTACCACATGCGCATTGAGGATGTCCTGCTTCCCGAACTTTCCAAGGACGATGCGCTTGTAACAGAGGACATAAAAGCTCTTCAGCATTACACCGAACCGCCCCCACGCTATACCGAGGCGTCTCTCGTAAAATCCCTTGAAAAATTCGGCATCGGACGCCCGTCCACATACGCACCTATCATGTCCACCATTCAGGACCGCGGATACATTATAAAAAACGAACAAAAAAGATTCACACCGACGGAGATCGGCCTTCTCGTAAATGACATGCTGGTAGAACACTTCCCGCGAGTGGTGGATATTGCTTTTACCGCCCGCATGGAAGAAGAATTGGATGAGATCGCAGAGGGCACTCTGAAATGGCAGAATGTCATTGGAGAGTTTTATGCGCCGTTCGCGAAAAATCTTGCAGAAAAGTTTGAGGCGGTAGAAAAAGAAGCGCCGAAAGAAACCACCGACGAGATATGCCCAAAATGCGGAAAGCCCATGGCGGTCAAATTCGGCCGCTTCGGAAAATTTCTCGCCTGTACAGGATTTCCCGAATGCAAATCAACAAAACCATTGCATCAAAAAGTCGCCACCAACACGGGCCAAAAAACCGATATGGCGTGCCCCAAGTGCGTTGAGGGCTTTGTCGTCGTCAAACGCACGCGACGCGGGAAAATATTTTTCGGCTGTTCACGCTACCCCGCATGCAATTTCGCGTCATGGGGAAAGCCCATTGGCGAGAAGTGCCCCAAATGCGAGAACCCGCTGATTGAGACCAAGTACGGCATCAAGTGTAACAATAAGGACTGTGACTACAAGATGAAGAAAGAAAAACCGGCCGCCGAAGAGACGCCGATGAACGAGGTAACAGAGTGATTTCATATGAAAAAACTGCGGATGCTGTCCGCGGTTTTTGTATTACTTACCGTCCCCGGTAAGGTGGGATACCATCTTTTTCTGCAAAATGTGCATCAACACGACGGCATGCGTCATGAGCGGATCATACGCCTTAGCAACGCTATAAAGTCCAGTATGGGGTTTTAGGCCCCTCGGATCATGCTCATAATACCTGCAATCAATCCGCGGACAATACCACACGATAAACCGACAAACCTTTGCCCCGCCAAGACGCTCCGCGCTAAGATCAAAGCTATAAAGAGCAATGCCATGATCAGAGCACAGCTTCTTTTCCTCGTCCATACTGCCCCGCATAAAGACCTTGAAAAATCCTCGTTCAAGCAATATCATAACCCTATGACGACTGTCAATATACGAGCGATCGTAGAAAAGGCAAAGGAAAAACTCCACTGCTCTCAAGAGGAGCAGGAACTTATCATGCGCGCATATGAGTTCGCAAAGGAGGCGCATGGCGCCCAAAAACGGACATCCGGCGATCCATACATTAACCACCCGCTTGCGGTAGCGCTTCGGGTGGCCGATCTCGGACTTGATACGGCGTCCATCGCGGCCGCACTTCTTCACGATGTGTGCGAAGACACCGCCTGTTCAATTGAAACGATAGAAGAGAATTTTTCTAAAGAGATCGCGTTCCTCGTAGACGGGGTCACAAAACTTGATAAGATACAATTCCACGGCACCGAACGCGACGCGGAAAATCTTCGCAAAATGCTTCTTGCGGTCGCAGAAGACATCCGGGTCGTCCTTATCAAACTGATGGACCGCACGCACAATATGGAAACGCTTAAAGCGCTTCCCCCCGAAAAACAAAAGCGCATCGCGCTTGAAACCCTTGAGATCTACGCGCCGCTTGCCTATCGGCTAGGCATCGGCGAAATAAAAGGATACTTGGAAGATCTTGCGTTCCCCTTCGTCTACCCGAAAGAATGCGCGTGGCTTGAGAATCAGATGAAAGACCCCATTGAGAAACGAAGGGCTTACGTTGCGCGCCTCATTCCGATCGTCCGCGAAGAACTTGAAAAAGAGAACATGCGCGATACCGACATTCACGGAAGAGCAAAGCACCTTTTCAGCTTGTACAAAAAACTGCTGAAGTACGACATGGACATGAACAAAATCTTTGATCTTATTGCCATTCGCGTGATCGTCTCGTCAGTTGAAGAATGCTATGCGGTCCTCGGGGTCATCCACGCACTCTGGCGGCCAATGCCGGGACTCGTGAAGGACTATATCGCCCTCCCGAAACCGAACGGATATCGCTCCATTCACACGACGATCTTCGGCCCCGACGGCACCGTCACGGAATTCCAGATACGCACACATGAAATGCATGTTGAGGCGGAGCGCGGTATCGCGGCTCATTGGTCCTACTCGGAAGGAAAAACAAGCGCGGCCTATAAACAAAAGGGTGTGTTATTCGCGAATAAAAAACAGCTTGAGTGGGTAAATCAATTGCGGGACTGGCAAAAAGAATTCCGCCGCCCCGAAGAATTCTTGGAGTCCCTCAAGATAGATTTTTTCAAGAACCGCATCTTCGTGTTAACGCCAAAAGGCGACGTCATTGACCTTCCGGAAGGCGCCACGCCGGTTGATTTCGCCTACCAGGTGCACACCGACATCGGAAATCAAGCGGCAGGAGCAAAGATCAACGGTAAGATGGTGCCGCTGGACCACGGATTACATAACGGAGATGTGGTTGATATCATCCGGCAAAAAAACAAAAAACCGAACCGCGACTGGCTCGGCTTCGTAAAAACGGCTGGAGCGCGAAAAAAGATCCAACTCACCCTGCGGCAAACCCGCGAACATTCCGTGTTCGCCCAAAAAGGAGGGCAGACAACCGAGCTTCGGCTCACAGTGCGCGACCGCATCGGCCTCTTAAAAGACATATCACGGGCGGTCGCAGACATGAGGATCAATATGAAAAGCATCGCGACCGAGACAAAGAACCGCCTCTACCCCGTCATCACTGTGCAGGTGCCAATAAAGAATAAAGAAGCCCTGGACAAGCTCCTTATGCGGTTAAAAAATATCAAGGGAATAGAGGAAATAGGATACCGAATTCTCTCTTAGAAAAGAATGGTGCCAGAGATCACGCTTCATACTACAAAAAATAAAAAGCGGCGCCATGGCGCCGCACACCAACATGTTTAGGGAATGATCCTCTCCCGCTTGATATCAAACGCTTTTTCACGCAAAAACCCGTACCGATCGCGCCGAAGAACGACAAGGCGCATGACCGTCCCCTCGTCGCCGCCTTTTACGATCCCGACCGCTTCTACATATGTTGCCGTACCAGTCGGCACGATCACGCGCCCATTATCCTCCAGGCGCACGATCGCATCTCCCGCACGCACGCCAGCTCTGTCTGCCGGTCCATTTTTTTCGGTACGCAATACTTTAATATGCACCCCAAAATTCTTCAGACGCTGGTCATCTTCGCCAAAGATGGGCACAGAAAGTATGACACCGATGCCGACGTATACCTCGGCTGGCGCTTCTATGAAATATGGAGACGCCTCTGCCCATGCCGCCGTGGATGTCAGAAGCCACAAACCCAGCACACCAATACCCCGAACAGCGCGCATAACGCTACTCCCCAACAGGCGCAAGACCGAAAAACTTGCGCACATCATCGCGAGAAGCGTTCCTCGTGATGACCACGAAACCATCAACACCTATATACATCCTCTGGTCGTCCCGGTAAGCATAGGGATCGTATAAAATCTCCACCCCACGCTTCGCAAGAGCATGTATGCGGGAAACGATCTCTGGGTCTCCTGCAAATACCTCAAGATATTCCGGGCATCTGCCAGCAAGTGTGCTACACCTCACCGGAAGGCCTTTCGCGATACGCGTGCGCTCTTCCGAACGCTTCTTTATGTCATTGGCGGACTTGGCAATGCTTTCTACCTTCTTAGATGCCTCGGGAGAAAGTACGGGAACACCCGCCTCCTCCTTGCTTCCGCATCCGGCAAAAAAGATACAAAGCACTACGATGGGTACTAGACCTCTCATGAGTGTTACTTTCTCCAAACCGACTTGAAATGTTCTGGGTTTTATGTATCATACATTTATACGTATGTCAAACCCAGCCCGCGGAGGAGAAGATGGGGGTACCGTAATACAGGTCCGTTCTATTATGAAAACTTTCAAACAAGATCCCAACACACATTCAGAGGCGGGATCAAACACACCGAACAAAACATACTACATAACAACATCCATTCCCTACGCGAACGCCGGTCCGCATATCGGGCATATTTTGGATCCGCTTATCGCCGATGTTCTTGCCAGATACCACCGCATACGGGGCTATGATGTGCGCTTTCTCGTGGGCACCGACGAACATGGCGCAAAGATTGTCCGCACCGCCGAAGCGCTAGGGCAAACCCCGCAGACACTCGTTGATGAGAATGCAGAAAAATACAGGAAGTTTCATCGCCTGTTACACCTATCCGCAGATGACTTTATCCGCACATCGGATCAAAAACGCCACTGGCCGGGCGCACAAAAAATGTGGAGAACGCTTGCCGCCTCCGGCGATATCTACCGGAAAAAATACCGGGGACTCTACTGCGTGGGACATGAGGCATTCATCACCGAAAAAGATCTGGTAAATGGCGTGTGCGCGGACCATCAAAAAGCACCCGAGGCCGTAGAAGAAGAGAATTGGTTCTTCAAACTCTCAAAATACTCGGCAACGATCGGCGAAAAGATTAGAGGCGGAAAATTCATGGTGATTCCCAATGGAAAAAAGAATGAGATCCTCGCCCTTATTGAGCGCGGACTTGAAGACGTGAGTTTTTCGCGCCCGTCAAAAGACCTCTCCTGGGGAGTCCCGGTGCCCGATGACCCAAGCCAAACGATGTATGTATGGTGCGATGCGCTCGTAAATTATATTTCCGCCATTGGATACGGTCATGAAGACGTGGCCTCGGGAGAGCTGTTCAAAAAATGGTGGCCGGCGCACACCCAGGTCATCGGCAAAGACAATCTGCGATTCCATGCCGCAATCTGGCCGGGAATGCTCCTTTCTGCCGGACTTCCCCTGCCCAAAACACTCCTAGTTCACGGATTCGTGAATGTTGACGGAGCAAAAATTTCCAAGACCGTGGGAAATGTCATCATGCCCGAAACCATCATAGAAACATATGGCGTAGATCCCGTGCGGTATTATTTTTTACGCGAGTTTCCCTCCCAGGAGGACGGGGACTTCAGCTATGCAAAATTTGAAGAGCGCTATAATGGTGATCTTGCCAACGGCATCGGAAACCTGGTATCGCGCGTTTCAACGCTTGGTGAACGGATCGGCAGGGCCGCGTTCAATTTTAAAAATGATGTCAGTCCCGATACGGTTACCGCATGCACCGAAACGTTCGGCAATTACGAACGGCATATGCAGGCGTTCCGCCTCAACGAGGCGCTTGCCGACGTGTGGCAGCTCATCGGCACTGCCGACAGATTCATCAATGAGAAAAAACCGTGGACAGAAAAAGATCCGGCAGTGTTTGAAAAAACGATCCAAGAGGCGGCGTATTTTGTAAGTGCGATCGCAAACTTTCTGTCGCCGTTTCTGCCGGAAACCGCAGAAAAGATCCGTGCGAACATTGAGTTCACAAACGGACGGTTGGCGATAAAAAAAAGCGGGAGCTTATTCCCGCGGCTTGGTTAAAAGGATGGCAGACACGGCACACGCTTCAGGCGAGCCGTCCGGAGAAAAGCGCGATTTTTCCTATCTACAATATTCAGATCCATTCGTCTATTCTGCGCCTTCCCGTGACCCACGTGGTTCGCGCCCTTGACAACCGGCGCCTCTGAACGTTTCATTATGTGCGACCGATGAGCATTTGCGGAACGCATCCAGCGCCTCATGATCCCCTGAAACCCAGGACTATACACAAGTTCTTCCAGCTGGGATGCAAATGTACGCTCAAATTCACGTGCCCCCTCCCGCATCTCTTCTATGGCCTTTCGCACATGCGCGCGCATCGTTCGATTCCCCATCTGCTGTCGCCAATACTCCGCACATGTTCCGCCCCGCTTCATCGTAAACATCCCTACCGGCTTTGCCATACTTTTCCGCAAAAAGATCTTCAACTATGGGGACATACTGCAATATGAATAATACTATGTCAATATTACCGGCATTTTTTGACGCACATACGCACACGCAATTTGCGGCATACGACGATGACCGCAATGCAGTCATGGCCCGCGCGCGGGATACCGGCGTGTGGCTTATCAACGTCGGGACCGAAGAGCGCACATCTGCCGCCGCCATTGCATCCGCGCACCGTGCTCACCGCGGCGTATGGGCAACGGTTGGACTGCATCCGTTACACGCGCATGAGTCATTCCATGACGCGCAAGAACTTGGTCCGCATCCTCAAGGACGCGAAACGCTGGAGGGCGAAGAGTTTAATTATAACACCTATAAAAAACTTGCCACCGATCCGAAGGTCGTCGGCATAGGTGAGTGCGGTCTTGATCATTTCAGAATGAAAGACGCTGCAGCGCGAGCGAAGCAGGCAGAGGTCTTTCGTGCGCACATTGAACTTTCCGCAGAAATCAAAAAACCATTGATGATACACTGCCGCGAAGCGTTTGGTGATTTAATTTCTACTCTACAAGCTACAAACCACAAACTACCGTCTCCTCCCGGCGTTGTCCATTTTTTCAGCGGCACCAAGAAAGACGCAAAAAAACTGCTGGACATGGAATTTGGTTTTACCTTCGGGGGCGTTGTAACATTCGCGCGCGAGTATGACGAGGTTATACGATACCTCCCGCTTGACCATATTCTTTCTGAAACGGATGCGCCGTATGTATCCCCAGCGCCGTACCGGGGAAAACGAAATGAGCCCGTGTACATCGTGGAAACCGTGAAAAAAATTGCAGATATCAGGAATGAGGATCTCGCTATGGTAGCCGAGGCATTGGTTAAAAATGCTATACGCACATTCAGTATTCCTATGAATTAGCCCACGCGCTATTTCAAAACCCGCCAGAAGGCGGGTTTTGCTTTTGCCACAACACCGTTCACAGCAGAACTATCGAATCGCGCTGAATGTGCAGTTCCGAATGTCCACGCCACCGACAACGGTGATAATAAAGTCAATCGCGTATGACGCAAAAAGGGCGACTGCGATACCGATAAGCCCCCAAATGAAGGCTGAACGCGCCGACTCTACCTTTGCCTCGTTCCCTCCTGCGGTGAGGAATAAGAACCCGGCGTAAAGGATCGCGGCGATCGCAAGGACGAATACGATGAACGCGAATACTTGCACAAACTGACTCACGAGCTGAGCGACCTGGCATACTCCCGTTAAATTGCCGGCAAAAGCCGCCAATGGGAGAAGGGTCAACGCTACAGCAAGAACCCGGACCTTTGTTTTTGCACTCATAAAAAATTGTTATTAATAACATGAATACAATACCACAGGTCGGCCACCACTTCTAGCGCGTTATCCCCAACGGGCGAAAAGCCGTTGGCGCCCGCGAAGCGGCTGTTTTGAACAAAAAAGCCGCATACCTTCTGCGGCTTTGCGGCACGTATGCGCCGAACTACTATACTGCTAATACCCTAGGAATAAGCGCATTATGGCGCCACATTTCCATCAATAGAACCCGCCTCGGAAACCCCGATTACCACCGCATCAGCGATAACACGCCGAACATCACCCTCTTCTAAAGCCGAAACGCCGGCATCAATAATCTCCCGGAGTCCAAGCTCCTCCTCTGCTTCGCGGATCATCTCAAGCGTAATGGGTCTTCCGCCAAGGTCCATCTTGGACGGGATCAGTCCGCTCCATACCGGTGCATGCCGTTCCATCATGTGTCCCCCTCGTTGTTTTTGATACCGAATATCCATCCGGACGCAGAACGAGAAACTCCGTCAGCACCAATCATGCTCTGCCAAGACATCACATCCTCACCACAATGCAACTTTGTAGAGTCAACAAAGATATCTCCCGGGATCACCTGCGGCCCGCCGGGGATCGTGCCATCTATGATGAGCTCTACCGTAACGCAAAAATGGTACCCGTGCCCCTCCCCCCATGCGCCAATTGAGGAACCGAGCGTTGCTCTCGGCTTATGCCCGGGAAACTCCGGATGGGGATTGCGCACATACGTCCGACGCTCAAAAAAATCAATACTGATGCCCGCCTCACGGGCGGCCCCCCGAAGGTCGGCAAGTTCCGGTATAAGCTTTTTTGCTTCCGCCGCCCTGCCGGTTTCCGCCAAAAACTTGATGGTTTGAAGGCACTCTCCCGCCCTCAAGCACAGTGAAAAAGCTTTCTCTGTGTTCATGCGTGCTCCGTATGAAAGGAACGCTATGCCAATAGTAGAACATGATTATAATTTGTCAATACCCTACATGCCGGATAAAGTATTACAATGGGTTGGTATGCATATGAAATACAATCCAGCAAAAATTGAGAAAAAGTGGCAAAAGGTCTGGGCCGCACGAAAGGCGCACCGCACCAAAGATACAGACAGGAGAAAACCGA
>MHQW01000031.1:10791-29716 GCA_001820785.1 Candidatus Sungbacteria bacterium RIFCSPLOWO2_02_FULL_51_17 | reverse complement strand
GGCATTTTTGCAGGCATTCTTGCGGTCACATTCCTAATCGTTATGCATGAGCTCGGACATTTTCTATGTGCAAAATTGTTCGGCGTGCGCGTTGACGTGTTTTCTGTCGGATTTGGTCCGAAGATCGTTTCAAAAAAAATCGGAGAGACGGAGTATGCGCTTTCCCTTCTTCCGTTGGGCGGATATGTGAAGATGGCGGGTGAAAACAATGAAGAAACGGTGGAGCCAGGCCGGGGTTTTGAGCATAAGCCCGTCTGGCAGCGGCTGATCATCGTGCTTGCCGGACCCGTTATGAATCTTGTTCTTGCCGCCGCCATTCTCTTCATAAGTTTTTCCGTGTATGGCGCTCCTCACACGCCGCCGCAGATCGGCGAAGTGCTTGCCGGATCTCCTGCCGATGTGGCGGGTCTTAAAAAGGGCGATGTCGTATATATGGTCGGCCTTGCCGAGACGGATGGAACGCTCCAGACGGTGGATAGCTGGAGAGAGCTTGTGATGTTCATCGGTGGTGCCAACGGAAAAAAGATCGTGCTGTATACGACGGCGGGCGGTCCGAACCGGCCGTTCGTCGTGACCCCGCGGCCGACCATCGGCATTATGCCTGGGCCCGCGATCTACGAAAAGGATCTCTTGAAAGCGCCCGGTGCGGCGATTCGCGAGACAAGCGAGCTGACCGTGCTTATTGTGAAGGGATTCTGGCACATCGTTACCGGTAAGTTGGGAAGTGATGCCATCGGGGGGCCGATCCAGATCGTACAAGTTGCAAGCACGGCTTGGTCCGGCGCAGGGCTTGCCGGTGTGCTCTTCTTTGCCGCGATTATGAGCATCAATCTCGGAGTGTTGAATCTTCTTCCTATTCCCGCGCTTGATGGCGGCCACATCCCGTTCTTGCTTATAGAGGGCGCTCGCGGAAAACCGATTAGCATCGTGTGGCGGACTCGCATTCTGATGACGGGCGTAGTGTTTCTTCTCCTTCTTACCGCGTTCGCTTTTTTCAACGACTTTTCCCGGATCTTCGGAAAGTAGCAGGAACCCCGCCCCTAAAAGGCGGGTTTTGATTTTTGCCGTGAGTGACACGCCTCACGACAGCACAAAGGAATATACCATGCTCTATACACAAGGCCCGCCTTTTAAGGGCGGGATTTTCTTTGGTGCTACGCGGAAGCGGTTGCAAAAGGGCGCGAATATTTTAGTATGAATACATGAAGCGCGTCGCGATATGCCACAACATTCGTTCGCGGGAAAACGTCGGCTCAATGTTTCGCACGTCCGATGCCTTTGGCATTTCTAAGATCTACTTGACCGGATTTACTCCTCTGCCGCCGCACCCAAAAATTTCCAAAACGGCGCTTGGCGCGGAAGAGTATGTGCCGTGGGAACAAAGGATGTCCGCGGCCGCTCTTATCAAACGGCTTAGGCGTGACGGATACTGTGTTCTGGCGCTTGAGCAGGCAAAGAAAAGCAGTACGCCCTCGCGTCTGCGAAGGAGGGTGCGAAACACACCGACAGCGCTTTTGGTCGGAAACGAGGTGACGGGCATCCCCCTTCCGCTTTTGAAACTGTGTGATGCGGTGATGGAAATTCCAATGCGGGGCGCGCTTGTTCGCGAGACCCGCCACCCGAAGCACAAAAAAGTGATAGGCAAGGAGTCCCTCAATGTCGCGATCGCATACGGCATTGCCGCCTACGAACTTTCCCCGCATCGCCGAAACAAAAACCCCTAAAACGCCGATAGCCACGCATAAAGCATTGACTAAATACCAGCAATATGGTATTTATTTTATTATACGCACATTAACAATGGGGCTCTACCGTGATCATTATAAGACGCCTTTTGCATGGGCTTTTCGGCGGGTTTAAGATGCGGTATCTGCCGCTTCTCATGGTGTACTTTGCATTCGGCGCACAGGGTATTTCTAGCATCGCTCTGAGCTTTTGGATTAAAGATCACCTGCAAATGTCAGCTGCCGCCATTGCCGGCGTTACATTCTGGGCAAACATACCCTGGACGATGAAGATCGTCTTCGGGCAGCTTGTTGATGGTGTTAAGATTCTCGGGTCTCAGCGCAAGGCGTACATATATCTAGGCGCCGGTCTTCAGATCGTTGCAACCACCGTGCTTGTGCGCATTGCCGGCGGGCTTGATTGGTTCTTTGGATTTAGCGCGGTGGGACGCGTCCTTGACCTTTTTCCCGTCCTTACTCAGGGGCAGTTGTACCTTGTTTTTATGGTGCTGACAGCTGCCGGGTTCATGATCCAAGATGTTGTGGCAGACACAATGTCTACCGAGGTGGTTGATCGCGTTGATTCCGATACGGGGGTCTCAAAAAGCGAAGAAGAAATCAATAGGGAGCTCGGGCAGGTGCAGTGGCTCGGGCGTCTTTTTCTGATGGCGGCGGTGATTGGTACTGGCGGAGTTGTGGCAGGTTTTCTTGCCGGCATATTTAAGGGTCAGCTCCATATCGTTTTTACCATCAACTATGCATTGCCGATCATATCCCTTGTTGGCGTGTTGTTTGTGCGCCTTAATCCGGTCCCCAGCTCTCCTCTCAACTGGCAGGTTCTTGGCGGAGGAGCGGCTCTTGGCATCTTTGCCACTACTACGGGGTTGCTTTTGGGTTCGTATTCGCAAGTGGTGGTCCTTGTCGTTTCATTTGTCTTTCTCGTCTACCTCATTAGAAAAGTGGGCTTGGGGCGCTCAATCGCGCTTGCGGCTGCCACAATTTTTATCTATCGAGCGATGCCGGGCGCCGGACCCGGCGTTAACTGGTGGATGATTGATGTACTGAAGTTTGATGAGGACTTCTTTGGTGTGTTGGGACAGATAACCAGCATTCTTGGTGTCGTGGGTTTGCTTGTATTCCGAAAGACCATCACCGAACGTCCGTTACGGTTCACCTTGCTCTGGCTTACGATGGTTGGCGCGGTCGTGTCGCTTCCGACCATCGGGCTCTACTATGGCGTTCATGAGATGCTGGGCGTGGGTGCGCGCACTGTTGCTTTCTTTGACACGGCGATATCAGCTCCTCTTGGCCAGCTTTCCATGGTACCAATGCTTGTCATTATCGCGCGCTCATGTCCTGTGGGACAGGCCGCTACGCAATTTGCGCTCATGGCGTCTCTTATGAACGTAGCGCTTTCGGCGAGCGATCTTGGTGCGAAATTTCTTAACACTATCTATGTAGTCAAGCAGCAGCAGGTTGATGCGGCCGGCATAATTGTTCAGATGGCTGACTACTCACAGCTTGGCCACCTTCTTATCATAACCTGGGCCATTGGCCTTCTTGTTCCGCTCGTTGCAATTCTTGTGTTGCTTCGAAACACGGGACCGGCTCGCCCCGGCGACACCTCTTCATGAGGTGTTTTTCCTTGAGCGAGCTTTACAAAGCGCCATAGACATGATACTTTTACTCTAGTTCGTTTTTCTCCTCTGTGGAGTTCGCTTTGCTAACAGCTCTGCTTATTGTTGGCGCAATATATCTGCTGATCGGCGCTTTTTTCGTAAGGGTTGTTCATGTCGGCTCTCGTAGGATGACAGCAAGGGAGCGTGCGGATATCCTCTTTCGGTGGCCGTGGCATCTTGCACGCCCCAAGTGGTAAGCCGGCTATGCCGGCTCTTTTTGTTTGGGCATCTTCGTTGTCTTGCGGCGCGTATGGTATACTGAATGCACATGAACACGGAGTGCGTGACACTACACACGAATGACGGAGTTGCTATTGCCGCGGACTATTATCCTGCCGACGTAGACCGCGGTGTGATACTTGCCCACATGATGCCGGCTGACAGAAAAAGCTGGGCGGCGCTCGCAGGAACACTGCAGGCGGCCGGATTTCGTGTCATAGCGATTGATCTTCGCGGCCACGGGGAGTCCCAAGGAGGTCCTGTTGGATACAAAAAGTTTTCCGATGCAGAACACCGGGCGTCCATTCAAGATGTTAAGGCGGCGGCCGAAGCATTAGCAGAACGAGGAGCATCCACGATACATCTTGGCGGCGCCTCTATCGGCGCAAATCTTGTATTGCAATACGCGGCCGAACACGAAGAGGTGGCATCAGCAATACTATTGTCGCCCGGGCTTGAGTATCGGGGTCTTGCGACCGAGGCGCATGCACGAAGGATTCGGAAGGGGCAGGCGATATATTATATTGCGGCGGAAGACGACATATATTCCGCTGAAACGGTTAAAAAACTTTTTGCCGTGACGCCAGAATACGCAGAAAAGGAGCTTCACGTTTTTCCGGCGGGCGGACACGGGACGAATCTTTTTAAGACACACCCCGAACTTATGGAAGAACTTACTCAATGGCTTACGGAAAGGACGTAGCGCATGGCATACGAACACCCGACACAAGAAGAACTTTTTTCGGTGCGCGATGCGCCAGCAAGCAGCGGAAAAAGGAAACGAGGAAAAGAGAGGGAAAAAATTTCTTGGCTTATTGATGATTTCAAAAAGAAGAATGGCGCTCTGCTTGAGAAAGATACGGAGCGGCATAAAAAGTTCTTGATAGAACAGGCGCGGCGGGGACCTCCGGGACGCACGCGTGAGCAACGGTAGCGGGTGTGGCCGTTTTTATACGTAATCAC
Source organism: Candidatus Sungbacteria bacterium RIFCSPLOWO2_02_FULL_51_17 (assembly GCA_001820785.1). Classification (GTDB taxonomy): domain Bacteria; phylum Patescibacteriota; class Minisyncoccia; order Sungbacterales; family GWA2-42-14; genus 2-01-FULL-51-34. Next base: position 25,131 of record MHQW01000031.1, on the reverse strand, counting down.
ATAACTGTATGATCTCACAATTTCTTTTGTACTTCAGTCCGGCATGGGCCCCGCTTGTCATGCGGGTTGTGATAGGTGGGCTTCTCATGGCGCATGGCCAGCAAAAAACCGGCGCGGGGTTTGCCCCGTTTGCCGATTGGCTTGCATCTCTTGGCTTCCGGCCGGGACGCTTCTGGGCCGCAGTAGTTCTCGTCACGGAACTTTTGGGAGGGGTGTTTTTGGTCGCCGGCCTTCTTACCCACTTCACCGCGCTTGTCATAGCGTTCCAGTTTGCGGTGATTCTCGTGTGGGTAAAACCCTTCTGGCGGGCGCCTCTTACTGGGAACGGCGGATGGGAACTTGATCTACTGTTTTTTGCGGGGGCTCTTACTCTTCTATTCACGGGAGCGGGTGCGTACGCGCTTGATGCGGCATTGTTTCTGATATTTTTCTAACCGCTTCCCAACGGAGGCAGAGCCGTCTGCGGGCGGCTTGTGCTTTTTTGAGAGCGAGTGCTATCATGAAGAAATTATAGATGAGAGTTTTTGCGCCATGAATACGCTGGTCATTGATCTGGAGACAAAAAAATCTTTTGACGAGGTGGGCGGCCGGAACAATCTTACGGCCCTCGGTGTTTCCGTTGCCGGGGTTTTTTCATATGCGACGAAAGAATTTCACGCCTACGAAGAGTACGAGCTCTCGGAGCTGGAAGATGCGCTTAAAACGGCCGATCTGGTTATTGGGTTTAATATAAAAAACTTTGATTGGCCCGTGCTTCAGCCATATCTCAAGACCGTGCGAACGACGCTTGTGCCAACTCTTGATATTTTTGAAGACGTGACCCAGCGTCTTGGGCACCGCATTTCACTGAACAGCTTAGCATCGGCGACTCTTGGCGCAAAAAAATCCTCGGATGGTCTGCAGGCGCTTCGTTGGTATAAGGAGGGGAAGATTAAGGAAATAAAAGAATACTGTCTGAAAGATGTTGAGATTACGCGCGATATCTATGAATACGGAAAGAAACACGGGCACCTGTATTTTGACTCGCTCTATGATAGCCAGAGAAAAGCCGTCGCCGTTTCGTGGCAAAAGTCCCAGCCGGCGTCCATTATGAGCGTGCTTCAAGAGGCGTTCAAAAAGCGCCAGCGCCTCGCCATAGAATACGTTTCGCGCACAGCATCCGCCAATGAGGAATTTAAAAAAATGCGAAAGATAGACATCTATGCCTTGAGCGGATTGGAGGTCTCTGCGTATTGTCACCTTCGGCAAGGGTTGCGAAGTTTTAAACTTGAAAGCATTGTTGCCTGCCACCCGCTTGATGAATATTATACGGCACCCCAAGACCTTCAGTCCTCGCTCTTCTAAAAACGCCGGAACACTTGCGTGTCCGGTGTTTTTGTTGTACAAAAAGCGTATTGGCATGACACCATTTTTTTCACAGCAAAAAAGCCCGCTGACCCTTGAAGAGGTAATTGACGAAGTTACGCTTTTTGTTGAGGGTGCTCCCGAGCGGATGTATCACATCATTGTCGGGTCCGACTCCCGGTCGGCTCATGAGGTGGAACTTGTGACCGCGATCACTGTGTGGCGCGTAGGAAATGGCGCGATTCATTTCTGGACGAAGACCGAGCCGCGCGCGTTTGCCCAGCTTCGCGATAGAATTTATGCCGAGGTCATTCGCTCTATTACGCTTGCCCAAGAGGTGCGCTCGCGTCTTCGCGACCGGTTACACGAAAAAATATCATGGGATGACCAGATACACATTGATGTCGGAGAGAAGGGTCCTACTCGCGAGTTCATTGATACAGCGGTTGGCATGGTGCGTGGGTATGGGTTTGAGGCGTTTATCAAGCCACAATCATTCGGCGCATCCGTCGTTGCCGATCGGCACACGTAGCACGTAGCGCGCGAGAGAACCGCATCCACCAGCCGGCGGAAGGCACCCGCAACGGCATAGGCCTAAGCCAGAAGCCACGAGAACCCTCATGGCTTCTTCATTTTGCTTTTATGTCTTATTCGTGGTACTTTTTTGGTCAGTTTGTCTGCTCTTTGAGAGAGGAAAAGACATGGCATCGGGACACTGGGCATTGGATGAGCTTGAGGAGTGGTATGCAGTAAAGGGGGGGCTTATTGACTGCCACCGGCACATTGATCGCCACAACACGCTTGACGAGGAGGGGTACCGCCTTCTTGCCGACAATGCGCCGCTTGAGAAGAAGTGGGAGTATATTGATCGCAAAAAGCGGTCTTGCGAGTACACCGACACCATGGAAGGTCGTATGCAGGACGCCGTTCACTCAATGGTTTCTCAAGGGGTCAAGGCATGTCGGACGTATGTTGACGTAGATGACATCGTGGGCCTTGCGGGTCTTCGCGCGGCTCTTGTCGTAAAGAGGGGCGCCGCTCTCCAAGGATTTTTTCTGCAGGTCGCGGCGTACCCAATTCGGGGTATCACGGAGAAAGCCCAGCGAGATCTTTTTTTGGAGGCGGCCGAACAGGCAGACCTTATCGGAACGCTTCCTTCGCGTGATCGCCGCGACATCGGCGATGCGGCAACGGTAGAAAAGAACATGCGCGAGTATTTTGACATTGCCATGCGCCTGAAAAAGCCGATTGATATGCAAATAGATCAGAAGAACACTCCGCTTGAGCGGGAGTCGGCAATTCTTGTTGATGTCGCGCGCGCGTATCGCGATAAGGGGTACGCCCACGGGATCACCGCGACCCATTGCATTTCGCTTGGCGCGCACGCTCTTGCCGAGATCAAGCGCACCCGCCAGGCGTTTCGCGAACTCGGCATTTCGGTTGTCGTGTGTCCGGGCGCCGCTATAAGCACCAGGCAAGACCGCTTCCAGATGGCTCCCATACGGAACGCCATTGCTCCCGTAGAGGAACTTTTAGAAGGTGGCGTTACCGTTGCTCTCGGCACCGATAACGTGTCCGACATTTTCATGCCGTTTTGTAATGGCGACCTTCGCGCCGAGATGACGAAATTTGCCGACGCTATTCGCTGGCAAGGCGATCTTTCCCGGTTTGCCGATATTGCAACCACCAATGGTCGGATGACGCTCGGTCTGCCATGCGCATCAGAAAGGGAGTGACCGAATGAAAAAGAATATGCGAGCGCTTCTGTGTCCTCCGGACTTTATCCGCATTGAAAAAGAGATCAACGATCTCATGCATCATGACGACCCCCCCGACCCGAAAGCGGCAAAAACGGAGTGGCTTGAGCTTGTGCGCGATTATCTGGAGCTCGGCGTGGACCTTTGGTTCATTGAGGCAGACCCGGTATTTCAGGACATGTGCTTTCCGGCAAATGTCGCCTGGTGCCGATGGGGCAAGGTTGTTCTTGCCAATCTGATTCATAGGGTCGGTATGGCTCGCGGGGGCGAAATTGCCCTTTACAAGAAGTGGTTTGAAAGATATCAGAAGCATCTTTCGGATCTTGAGATCGTTTCGTGGCCCGATCGTGATGTGGGGTACGGGGGTCAGGGCGACACCGTGACGGTTGGTTCCGGGAAGACGCGAACGGTTGTTCTTGTCGGCTACGGTCAGGAGAGAACCGACTACGAGGCGCACCACGTTCTTCGTAGCATCCACCGCCTTGAGAAGGATCAGGTGCTTCCCGTTCGTCTTGTTGACGGGAGCCTGTACGATCTTGATCTGAACGTTTTTTATATCCCGAAGTTTCCGAAAACACCCGAGACGCTTCTCTGTTTTCCCGATGGCACCGATGCCGCCGGAAGAACGGCGTACGCATCGTTGCCGGTCGCGAAAGAAGACCGCATTATCGTAAGCCCCGAAGATGCGGCCGAGTTTGTTCTCAACAGCGTCTTTGTCCTCGGGCGCGATGGCGAAACGCACCTCATTATGCCCGGTGGATCTAAAAAGATAGAGGCGGAGCTCAAAGACCGGGGGTATAAGGTGCGAAGGCGCTCTCTTACCCAGGCGAAAAAGAATGGTGGCGGGACACGGTGCCACACCATGTTCCTGCCGGATGAAAAGGCCTAAAAGATACGCATATATGCCCCGATTTCGGGGCATTGACTTTTATACAAAAAAGTGATATAATTAGAGTAACGATGCGCCCTTTTTCAATTAAATATACAACTCAAATGGGACCGCGAGGCCCGGAAAGGAAACCCATGAGGATCCTTCATAGTATCAAGAACTCCCCGGCAAGCATCCGGGGGAGTCAGGACGAGCGGCGGCAGACGGTGAGGAACATTCTCATCTGGCTTGCCGCGCTCGTGTTCGTGCTGGCGTTCGGATCCGGGTGCGCCAGCGCCCAGCACCATCCGATGGAGAGGTGTTTGCGAATCTCCGACCCGGAGATCCGCGCCGCATGCGCGCGCGGCACGGATCGCGCCCTAGAGGAGAACCGACGCGATCAGCTCCGCGCCGCCGAACGGGGCGCGTACCTGCAGAACCGCTACGGGTACCAACAGCGGCGGAGCTATCCTGGCGCCGAGTACTACGTCGGCAACAGGCACAACGCTCCTTCGCGGAGCGCTATCATCGGCTCCTGGAGTTGGGGCGGTAACGGTCGTGGTCTCTCCGGCGGCTCTTCGGGCGGGAGCTGGCCCGCGCCGGGATCGCGAGATCGGTACTGATGTGAGTGGCCGGGCCGGGGTGAGAACCCCCGCGCCCGGTTTTTTGTTTTAAAAAGAAAACGACCGCGTGGTCGTTTTTGGTTTCTCCTTGTTACGTAGTGTGTTCACAGGGAAGTTCCTTGCGGTCGGGCTCTATCCTGATGATAACAGAGATGAGTTGTGGATAGCGCTCTCGCAGGCGCGCCTCTATGTGTCGCGATACCTCTTGGTGCGCCCGTTCCACGGTGATGTCGGGGTCAACGCCGACATGAAGATCCATAAAGACGGCATCTTCGCGGCCGCGGGATCGCGCCGCATGACAGAATCTAACGCCCGCTATCGATGAGGCGACGCGTTCTATGTCCTGCTTCGGGATGCGCGTAGAGTCGCATAGGATTTCAGCAGCTTCTTTCACGTTTGAATAAAAAAGCTTCAGAATGAAAAAAACAATAACGACCGATACGAGAGGATCTACGAACGCATACCCGATTTTGAGAAGAACAAGTCCGACAAGGACCGTCATGGATACGAACACATCGGAAAGCGTGTGGTTGGCGTCAACTTTTAAGAATTCGCTTGCGAGCTCCTTGCCGCGCTTTCGCTCGTACCAATAGACAAAGAGATTTATTACAACCGTGATAAGCACCACCGCGAACGGCAGAAGGCCTATTGTCGGGACGACGGGGGCAAACGCGCGGCGCCACGCCGCTTCAAGAATCTCAATGGCCGCCACAAGGAGCATGGCGCTTACCACTATGGTTGCTACCGTCTCAAATTTTGAATATCCATACGGGTATTTATCGTCGGCGGGCCGATCGCCCAGGCGGATGCCGACGATGCCGATAATATTTGAGACAGAATCGCCAAGCGAGTGAATGCCGTCCGCTACCAGATTAAGAAGTCCGGTGAGGGCTCCGACGGCGACCTTTGCAAGAGCTACCGCGAGGTTGAGGAAAAAGACGAATTGCAAGACGCCAACCTTTTGCTGGTTGTTCGTTGCCATGTTTTCATGCCAAAGAGCAAGTTTGCCTAGTATAGAGAAGACGACGCGCTTCTGCAATGCGGCGATATTTTTGAATGGACGTGTATGAGGGCGCGGTTGACGGTTGTTGCCGGATGCCATACGGTATGGCAAGCACCTCTTCGCGCCGGGAAGACACAGTGACGGTCCTCGCAATCACGATTGCGATAGCGCTTGTTCTCTACTCCATCATTCTGCACGAGATATCACACGGGTTCATCGCGGAACGCCTCGGAGACCCGACTGCGCGGAACGCCGGGCGTCTGACGCTTAATCCATTGAAGCATCTTGACCCTATCGGTTCGGTGATACTACCCCTTGTGACGTTTTTTGCTTTCGGGTTTATCATCGGGTGGGCGCTACCCGTTCCGGTAGACCCGAGAAGATTTGCTCCGCGCTGGCAGAGATTCGGTTTTGCGCTTGTCGGCCTCGCGGGTCCCGCCATCAACATGGTGATCGCGGTCTTGTGTGGAACAGCGTTTCGTTTTCTTGGGGATCAGCATGGGGCTCTCGGTACACTGTTGATCGTCATCGTCTATCTCAACGTATTACTTGCGATTTTCAATCTCATGCCGCTACCGCCCTTTGATGGGTCGCGCATCCTTGCTCCCTTTATGCCTCGCGCGATCGGGAGACGGATGGACGAGGCGGGCATGGGTACCGCGCTCATAAGTTTAGCCGTTGTGTTGTTACTTCTGCTTCCCATTCTTCGGCACGTAACTATGTTCGTGGCATCTTTTATTGTCGGAACGGATGTCGCGGCAATCTTAGGGCGTTAAGTAAAAGCTGCCTATATTGATGGGCAGTTTTTTATTATGTGGCGCCCGTGCATGGTCGGGCGCGCGCCTTTCTGCTACCATAATGAAGATGAGAATACGAACAACAAGCAGAGAAGCAACAAAGAAGCTGGGGCGACTTGTCGCCTCCCGCATTCTGAAGATGCGGCGACGCCCGGTGGCCCGGAAGGGCGCCGTGGTGTTAGCGCTTCGTGGCGATCTGGGTGGCGGCAAAACGACGTTTGTTCAGGGTTTGGCGCGCGGACTTGGCATACGAATCGCGCCGCGAAGTCCCACATTCATACTTATGCAGATATTTTCTTTTGGTCGCCGCGAAAAGTCCGAGCGCCGCATGGTGCATATTGACGCGTACCGATTTCGGCGGGCGGAAGACGCGCGGCCCCTCGGTCTTCGGGAGATCTTCAAAGACCCCAATGCCGTTGTTGTCATAGAGTGGGCCGAGAAGATCAGGAAATTTTTGCCCAAAAAAACAATCTGGATCCGCTTCTCTCATCGCGCAAAGCAGGTGCGCGACATTACGGTGCCCGCAACACTTCACATGCCGCGCGCGGGACGCGCATAAACACCTTTTTCCACGCTCTTCATGAAATACGTTATCATTGATTCAAACGCCATCATCCACCGTACGTTTCACGCGATACCAGTATTAACGTCGCCCGACGGCGCGCCGGTAAACGCCGTGTACGGATTTTGTTCCATTCTGCTTCGCATGATGAAAGAGCTGAAGCCGGACGCGGTGGTGGCCGCCTTTGATCTTGCGGGACCAACATTTCGCCACGTTGCTTTTGAGCGGTATAAAGCCCATCGGCCGAAAGCGCCCGATGAATTGTACAGCCAGTTCTCAAAGGTGAAGGAGGTGCTGGGGGCCTTCGGCGTTCCCATCTACACCGCCGAAGGGTACGAAGCGGATGATGTTATTGCGACTCTTGCGGAAAAAATTAAAAAAGACGATCCGCGCGCCGCTATCATTATCGTGACCGGCGACCTTGATGCTTTACAGCTGGTAGACGATCGCGTCTCCGTATGGACGATGAAAAAAGGAGTAAGCGATACGGTGCTCTATGACCACGATGCGGTCGTCGGGCGCTACGGATTGGAACCAGCGCAACTTGCCGATCTCCGGGGATTTCGCGGGGACGCCTCCGACAACATTCCGGGTGTTCGGGGTATTGGCGAAAAAGGAGCGATAGATCTTCTGAAAAAATTCGGTTCGGTTGAGCGCGCATATGAGTTGCTGGAAGCGGGGAAACTTGATGCGACAGAGGCTGTCAAAAAAAAGCTTCGTGAAGGGAAGAAAGACGCGTTCATGTCAAAAGAATTGGGGCTTGCGCGCCGCGACGTTCCTATTCCGGTGACGGTCGCAGAGCTCCGGCGGGAGGGCGATACGACCCCCGAGGCGGTCATTCCCCTTTTTGAGTCACTCGGGTTTTTCAGTTTGGTAAAGCGGGTTCAGGAGCTAAATGGCGGTAAAGCCCCGCAACAACTTTCTTTGGTTCCAGACGCGGAAGCGGCGGTAAAAAAAATAAAGAATGCGCAGGAACTTGCCGGTATAGTGAAACGAGGGCCGTTGGCGTTTGTACAGAAAGACGCGCGTGTCATTATTATTGCTACGGCTGACGGTGCGCTGCATCTGGCAGATGCGACGCTGTTTAAAAAATTATCCAAAAAAGACCTAGCCGTTTTCAACGCGTGCGAAAAGATCGTCTATGACGCAAAGTCCTTCATGCATGCGTTCGCGGAGCGCGGGATCGGTAGCGGGGGTGCCTACGCCGATCTTATGCTTATGTCGTACTGCACGGGCGCAAGCGCCGCAAAGTCCCCTGCCGCACTCATTCAACAAGAGCTTCGGCGCATGGCGCCTGCGGACCCGGAGGGACAAGCGCCGAGTTTTTTTGAACTGAAGGCGGTTCTGGAAAAAAAGATGCAGGATAGCGCGACTGAAAAAGTATTTTCCGACATAGAGCGCCCGCTTACCGAGGTTCTGGCTCGCATGGAGGAGCGCGGCATAGCGGTAGACACAGCGTACCTTTCAACGCTTCGCGAGGCCGCAAAAAAAGAACTCGCGACGCTGGAGGCCCGCATTCACGAGCGCGCGGGGAGATCATTCAACATAAATTCCACGCAACAACTTGCGGAAATTCTTTTTTCTGAACTCCGTATTGCCGAAGGCACAGCGATAAAAAAGACAGGGAAAGGAAATATATCAACCGACAATGATCAACTTCTTCGGATTAAAGAGGCACACCCCATCGTGCCCGACATTTTGGAATACCGCGAACTTGCAAAGCTGGTCTCAACCTATATTGACGCGCTTCCCAAACTCGTTGGGACCGACGGAAGAATCCATACAACATTCAACCAGGCGGGAACGGCCACCGGACGGCTTTCAAGCCAGGATCCGAACATGCAGAACATTCCCATTAAGACCGAGCGCGGGCGGCAGATCAGAAGGGCGTTTGTTGCCGCTCCCGGCCGCTCATTCGTGGCGTTTGATTATTCCCAGCTTGAACTTCGGGTGGCGGCCGATATGGCGCAGGATACAAAAATGATACAGGCGTTCGCCCGCGACCTTGATATTCACGCGCTCACCGCGGCTGAAATGAATAACGTTCCGCTGGAGCGCGTAACGCCGGAAATGCGCGGGCGGGCAAAGACCCTTAATTTCGGGATTCTGTACGGCATGGGAGTGAGATCGTTCGCGGAAAGCGCGCACATTGACATGAAGGAGGCAAAAAAGTTTTTTGAGGAGTACTTCAGCGATTTTTCCGGTATCGCGGCGTACATCAGCGGGACAAAGGAGTTCGCGAAAGCGAATGGGTATGTCGTCACGGCTTTCGGCCGCAGGCGCTATCTTCCCGCGATCGTATCCGGGGGATTTCGCGAACAGCGGGAGGCCGAGCGCATGGCCATTAATTTTCCTATTCAGGGCACCGCGACGGGAGATGTTATCAAGCTTGCCATGATCGGCGTTGATCGATGGATCCGCGACGGCCGCGAAGGAAAAATTGCGCTGTTGTTACAGATACACGACGAACTTTTTTTTGAGACAGACGACGATTTTGTGGCGACCGCCTTGCGGGAGATTCCGCCCATTATGGAGCGCGTCTGGAAGGGCGCGGTGCGACTCAAGGTCGTCGGGAAGGCGGGAAAGACATGGGGAGAGATGCGATAGCCGCTCGCTTTTACAACAATATTTTTTCTGTGGTATAGTGGGGGCGGCATAACACATGAACATATGGAGATACAAAAGACATCACTTCTTATCGTAGAGGACGATAAATTTTTACGGACCTTGTTGGTGGGGCGCCTGAAAGAAGAAGGGTATGCGGTCACCGAGGCAGAAGACGGGCAGACCGCGCTGAAGATTCTTGGGGCGCTTGAGCCGCACCTGGTGGTGCTTGATCTTCTCATGCCAGACATTGACGGGTTTGAGGTCCTGCGCCGCATGAAGGAGCGCCCGGCTCTTGCCAAGACCCCGACGATCGTTCTTTCAAACATGGGAAGCGCGGAAGATATCAGCAAAGCGAAGGCCATGGGTGTTGCCGACTATCTCGTGAAAGCGAATTACACGCTAGACGATATTCTCGCAAAGATCAAGGAGGTTCTCAAAGCGACATATTTCTAAAGGTGCCGGCGGGCGCATACAGAGATGCGTGCTCGGGCGCGCGCTCCTGGTGCGGGCGCTTTTTGCCGGAGGTGTTCCAGCGGCACACGAGCATGATATTTTTTCTCTACGGGCCGAACACATACGCAAGCCGGAAAAAACTGCGGGAACTTGTTGAAGGGTTCCGGGTCAAAAGCGGCTCGTCGTTTTCTATTGAACGGTTTGATGCCGAAGAGCGGCAGGTTGCCGAAGCACGGGCCGCTATCGGTTCTTCATCGCTGTTTCAGGAGAAAAAACTTGTTGTGGTGGAGCGGGTGTTATCCGCCGGGACGTGGTGGCCGGAGGTTCGCCGATTCCTGAAAGAGTGGGGTCGCACGGCGGATACGAATTTCATTTTTTGGGACGAGGACGTTGGCGAGCGGTATGCCGAGGAGGTGCGCGAGCTTCGGGTAGCATCCGAGAAGGCGCAGGAGTTCACATCTCCCACGCCCGCCGATGTTATGCGCTTTATCGCAGAGCACCCGACGGCCCGTCGGCAAAAACTTTCTCCATCCTATCAGACGGCGCTCATACAGAGGTTTGGGCCGGATCTGTGGGGGATCAATAACGAACTTGAAAAAGCGGCGTGCGCGACACACCCCGAAGCGCCCATTGGACTTTCCCGCCAGGAGCGCCCGTATGTATTTCTTGATGCATTGGTTGAGGGGCGCCCGGATGCTATGGCTCATTTTTTTTCGCTTCGCGAAGCAGGCGTTGACGATTTTTATATCTGGGGGTCGTTGGTGAGCGCCGTTCGCGCGCTTGCGGCGTTCACGGCCGCCGGAGAGACGAAGGGTGCTGCCGCTTCGGTGGAAAAAGGACTTCGTCTGCATGCGTTTGTCGCGCAAAAAGCCCGCCGGCAGGCGAAGCGTTTTACCAAAGGATTTCTTCTTGATCTTTACCGAGATCTTTTTGATTGGGATACCCGTCTGAAAACGGGAGGCGCTGCTTTGGAGGACGCGGTGTGGGCGATCGGCGCGCGCATTCGTGAAAGCGGTACCGGTCGGATCGGCGCCATTTGAAACGCGGAACACGAGAGTTGGCAGTGATAGAGGGCGAAAAGGAGAATGTGGGGAATACACAAAAACGGTCCCGCGATCTATCTCATACCAAGAGATGAACTGCGGGACCATTTCATATTGGGAGAGGCGTTACGAGGTCGCCGGCTTCTGTACAAGTTTTGTGAGGCGCGACTTTACACGGGCGGCCGTGTTTTTTTTAATGACGCCGGATTTTGCGGCCTTATCAAGCGCCTGATAGGTTTTGGGAAGAAGTTCTGCCGCCTCCTGTACTTTTTTTTGCGAAAGAAGCTTGCGCACCTGTTTCACGTGTTCCTTGAACGCATCCCGTCTTTTTGTGTTTGCCGCGCGGCGCGTCAATGATTGCCGCAGGGCCTTTTTTGCTGATCGTGTGATTGGCATAAAAATGAAGATGGTTACGTACAAGCCATAGTACTCGCGGCAGTGCGGTTTGTCAATGCGCAGAGATTGGTGTTGACATTTTTGGGCGCACACGTACTATGTGGTAGTACTTTTACACACAACATGAGTATGGCTGGGATCAAGCGCGTCAGCACCAAAGACCTCATCGGAATGAAGGAGAAAGCGGCAATCGCGGCGGTCAAGCGCGTCGGTATGGTTTCGCGGGTGATGTGGCGAGATGGAACGGCCTTTATGGGTACGATGGATTACAGAACCGATAGAGTGAATTTGGGTATCACAAAGGGAAAAGTTACCGGCGCCACCATCGGGTGAACACAAATCCCGCCCTTAAAAGGCGGAATTTATTTTACTCCGCGTGCCTCGCTTCGTGATAGCACAAAGCACTATTTCATGCTCTATACATAAGGCCCGCTTTTTAAGGGTGGGATTTCTTGTATCTCTCACATGCTTCAGACGGATCAGCCGTCCCGATATTTTTTGATCCGGTCGCGGATTCGGGCCGCAAGTTCAAAGTTCATCTCTCGCGCCGCTTTTTTCATCTCGCGCTCAAGCTCTTTTATCACCTCTTTTTTGGGACCCACGAGTGCGGGAGACGTAGACGCGTCTTTATCGTCATTATTCTCATCGCCAAAGATGTGTCGTATCTCTTTCGTGATGTGCGTCGGGGTGATGCCATGCGCCGTATTATATGCCTCCTGAATGTGCCGCCTTCGCTCCGTTTCTTTGATGGCGCGGGCCATAGAATCGGTCATGGTGTCGGCATACATAATGACTTCCCCATCGGCGTTTCGCGCCGCACGCCCCATGATCTGCAAAAGCGTTCGTTCGTTTCGCAGGAAACCCTCTTTGTCGGCGTCTAGAATGGCGATGAATGCAACTTCCGGCAGATCAAGCCCTTCCCGCAACAGGTTGATGCCGACGAGGGCGTCGTATTTCCCGAGCCGAAGATCGCGAAGTATTTCGGGACGGTCAAGCGTTTTTATCTCCGAGTGAAGGTATGTCGTGTTGACGCCCGCCTCCTGAAGATACTCGGCGATGTCTTCGGCAAGGCGCTTAGTGAGCGCCAGCACCAACGAGCGCTGTCCGCACGCGGCGCGCTTTCGTATTTCTTTAATCACATCTTTAACCTGCCCCCCTGTTTTTTTTACGATGACCTTCGGATCAAGAAGCCCCGTCGGACGAATGAGTTGTTCGGCAACACTTCCTTTGGATTGCTGTAACTCGTAGATGCTCGGGGTCGCGGATACATACACGACCGGACCTATCTTTTCGTTGAACTCGGCAAATTTCAGCGGGCGGTTATCAATGGCGGACGGCAGGCGGAACCCGTAATCAACGAGGACCTGCTTTCGCGCATAGTCCCCCGCGTACATTCCCCGAAGTTGCGGGACGGTCACGTGTGACTCATCAATAAAAGTAAGAAAGTTTTCTCCGAAACGGTAGCGGTAGTAATCAATAAGCGATGACGGCGGCGAGCCGGCACTGCGGAACGAGAGATGCCGCGAATAATTTTCAATGCCGTTGCAGTATCCCGTTTCTTTCAGCATCTCCATGTCAAAGCGCGTGCGCTCCTCCAGGCGCTGGGCCGCAAGCAGTTTTCCGGCGGCCTTGAGCGCGCCGAGCCGCTCTTTCAACTCCTCGTTGATGTTTCGCATCGCAAGATCCAGTTGTTCTTTCGGCGTGACGAAGTGTTTTGCTGGAAAAATTTTGAACTCGGCAAGCGGCCGCGCGGATGCGCCGAGGGCGATGCTTTTTTGGGAGATGCGTTCAACCGCGGAACTGCCGAATTCAATCGTGACGATGTTCCCGCCGGATGGCGCGTGTATCTCTACCGTATCTCCCCGCATACGAAACTCTCCTTGCCGCGGGTCAAAGTCATTTCTCTTGTATTGGAGAAGCACGAGAAAGCGGGATGTCTGTCGCGGCGAGATCTTCTGTCCTACTTTGATGTCGGTTGAGATTTTTTCATATTCAAGCGGATCTCCTATGCCGTATATGCAGGAAACGGACGCAACAATAAGCACATCGTTTCGTACGAGAAGATCGGCGGTGGACGCGTGGCGCAATCCGTCTATTAGTTCATTTATCTTCGCGTCTTTTTCAATATAGGTGTCGGTTTGCGGGAGATACGCCTCCGGTTGATAGTAGTCATAATAGGAAACAAAATAATGGACGGCATTGTGCGGGAAAAATTCTTTGAACTCTTCATACAGCTGGGCCGCAAGCGTTTTATTCGGCGAAATAATAAGAGCGGGTTTCTGCATGCGTTCAATGACGTTTGCCATGGTGAACGTTTTGCCCGAGCCCGTAACGCCGAGAAGCGTTTGCGCCGGCGCTTTTTCGTGAAAACCGGCCATGAGCTTTTCAATGGCCTTCGGCTGGTCACCAGTCGGAGAGAATGGGCTTTTTAATATAAATGTATTCATGTGTATGCGATGAAGGGAATGCTCGGGCCCGACAATCTGCAAGCAGATGGAAGGGTCTCACCAGTCGGAGAGAATGGGCTTTTTAATATAAATGTATTCATGTGTATGCGATGAAGGGATGGTGTGGGACTGCGACAAAACTTGACTATCCACTCATTTTAGTATATTCTATCTCAAAAGGCAATATGCCCAATTATGTGGAGGTAGCACATGCGGAGGGTCGGCGCGGTGGTTCTTGTCCTTTCCTTACTTTTTGCGGCATCTGCGGCGCTTGTGTCAGCAAACGCGACGGCGTGCCCCCCGCTAGACGCTAGCAAGGCCGAGTGGGTTTTGACGTATTGGGGGGAAAAATACGATGGGTCTCTTATCATCAAGCGGTTTTCGTTTGAACCAGATCTTCTCAAGAGGGTGACGGTTGCACATAAGGCGCCGTGTTTCGT
>MHQW01000031.1:0-10770 GCA_001820785.1 Candidatus Sungbacteria bacterium RIFCSPLOWO2_02_FULL_51_17 | reverse complement strand
CGCGCGTGACTGGGGCGAACATTGGGGTGGTTTCAGAGTACACGAACGCGCGCCGGGACATGGTCATGACACTTAAGGACAAAAACGGCGTGGTCATTGCCGAGAGGCGTGTGGCAATTCCCAAGGAGAGAGGGCTTGAGATATATGTTGATCCGAAGCAGTAGGGTCGCCGGCGTGTGCCGGCATTTTTCATACACGGGCGGTATGGTAGAATAAGTGCAATGATATCATATATAGAAGGCACCATTGAATTAAAAGCGGAGAAATTTACCGTCATCAGGACGTCGGGCGGAGTTGGCTATAAAGTGTTTTCACCGGATGACGTACTATCAAAACTTCCCGAGAAGGGCAGTACCGCTCGTTTGTGGACGCATTTGTATGTGCGCGAGGATGCCCTTGATCTCTATGGGTTTTTGCACTTTGCCGAGCTTGAGCTTTTTGAGATGCTTATTTCGGTCTCGGGTATCGGTCCAAAAGGGGCCCTCGGTGTATTGGGCATTGCCCCATGTGACACGATAAAAAAGGCCATCGCCTCGGGAGACACCTCCTATCTTACCCGGGTGTCGGGTATCGGACGGAAGACCGCGGAAAAAATCGTGCTTGAACTTCGCGAGAAAATGGCCGGCAAGGGGGTTTCCGGAGTGGAGGCGCCGGAGCTTCGCGACGAGGCCGATGCATTAGATGCGCTCATTCAGCTCGGGTACTCACCGCGTGAAGCGCGGGAGGCGCTCGCACGGGTTCCCAAAGAAATACAGGGCGCGGAAAAACGCTTAAAAGAAGTTCTGAAAATGCTCGGGAAAAAGTGATTGGTATGAGGCGGGCGTACTCATTGCGTTGTCTCGCTAACAATATAAAACCGCCGAGAGCGCATGCTCTCGGCGGTTTTATAATTCTCCCGTTACTCACTTATAATTCTTTTTTCGCCACCATGATGACATCTCGCTCAACCCTATCAATAACACGGATGTGAAATCCGATTCTTCGTAACACAGAATATGTTTTCTGCTCATCCATGCGGTACCTACTTGAGAAATCATTTCTTTCATGAGACATAATTTCCCGCATCCCGAGTTTGGATAAATACCGATATCGCGCAAGTTGCAGGTCAAGTAGCTTTTTCTTATCTCTTTCTGGATATACCTTATCCATCATAATAAACAAGCCGCCCGTCCGTAACTTCCGGTATATCATGCGGAAGAGTTTAACTTTGTCCTCCCACGTGAAGTTGTGAATTGTCCAGGAAGAAAGGATGAAATCGTATGGCTTTGATCTTTCAAGATACGACAACCCGTCTTCCGCGATGAACGTAACCCGCTTTTTATATCGCGCCAACCTCTGTTTCGCGATTCGAACCATTTCCGGGGATTCATCCAGAAGTTCCATGTTCGCAGACGTATAGGCGAGAACGGGCTCTGCAGAATCACCTTCACCACAGCCAATCTCAAGCACGCGATCCGCCGTGCGAAATAATTTCTTGAATTCCAACGCCATAATTGTCCGAAGTGTCGGACTTGCCGGAGAAATTTCCAAGATTTTCCGATTCTCTTCACGTAATTTTTTGCCGTATCTGTTTTTCATATTTTTCTGATTAAGTATGTTGCCCATCTCTGAACCCGCGAGACCAATTCTCACGGACTCGGAATGAGGCGGGAGGACGAATGATGACTTCTCATTCATTCCTCCCGCGGTTGATGCTAGCTGCTGTAGTATGCCGTCGGCCGCACCAGACGATCGGATCCGCCCCAAGCGGAATCCAGCCGACGGAAACTGACGTACCACTCCTTTTCGAAGACACCGCGACCGGCCCTGACGAGTATCAACATCATGAGATTCCCGTCGAAATCCTTCCTCACGCAACCCGGGAAAACGAGGCAGTGCTCATTGAACTCGCGCGGCAGGAGATACGTGTTATCCAACAGATACCACATATCATTCACGCCGAGATTCGCATTGAGCTCACGGGCTCTGCGCCGCAACTCCTCACCAACGATCTTGTCCTCATTGGACTTCAGAAAAGGAACGAGCTCGAGTTTAGAAGCGTGAAAGACCGTTAATTCTACGTCTTCAACCGTATGCCAGTTCTGCCAATTCATGGTTTCTTCCCCTTTCTACTTGGTTAAAGCGCATTCCAATAATTCAACCGTGCCTTAATTGTACTATATATTTTATATATTGTCAACAATATACTAGTCAAAACTGCTTAAAATGCTATATTTAATGGTATAATAATCTGTTGACAGTATATCAACAAATAGGATAGAATGGCACCATGCTTGAAGCACAATTTCAAAAAATCGGCTTGAATGATAATGAGCGTGAGGTGTACCTTGCTATATTACGGGCGGGGAAGATCACGCATGAGCGTGTTTCGCGCGCGACGGGAGTGAATAGAACGACGGTATACAGTATCGCCGAAAAGCTAAAAAAGCTCGGTCTTATTTCCGAGGATCTTGGCGCCAAGGTGAGCTATCTCTCCTCCGAGGGGGCCGAGGCGCTTTCGCGCATGTTTGAGAAGGAGGAGGGGCGGCTTCACGAGCAGAAGAAAACGGCGGAGGAGATAGCTCGCGAACTTCAACACATGACGAAAGGAGAGAACTATTCAGTTCCAAAAATTAAATTCGTAGAGGAGGATGACCTAAATGGTTACCTGTATAAACGGTACGGCGCCTGGGTCCAAAGCGGCGCCAATTATGATAGCACCTGGTGGGGGTTTGAAGATCACTCGTTTACAGAAAAGTATGGGACCTTTATTGATTGGTGCTGGAAGCAAGAGCCGGGGAATCTTCAGGTCCGTTTTTTTACGAACCAAGCAGATGTTGAAAAGGAAATGAGCAAGAAATATCGCAACCGATTTATCAAGCCGCTTGCGGAAGAGAATAGTTTTGATTCGTGTTTTTGGGTGTGCGGCGACTATATTATTATGGTGCGCTCACGCGAACGACCGCATTATCTGGTGGAAATTTATGACACGGTCCTTGCCAGGAATCAGCGTCAGCTTTTTAAGAGTTTGTGGGACGCATCAAAGTAGCGTGCGGTGAAAAAAGAAAAAGCCCTTTGGGCTTTTGTGTTACTTTATGACAATGCGCAGGCGGTCTGTTTTGAGCATGTGTTCAATGTCGTAGGTATAGAGGCGCTTCTTTCTCTTCTTCAGAGAGTGTTTCATGGCATTTGATGCCCGCGCTGCGGCGAATTCCACGACCGCCCACATACTTCTTTGGAGCGTGAGTGGTTGGTCGGAAGCGTGCCCCGCTTGTCCCCTGATCCATTGTTCCGCCTCCTTGCGGCCTGACTCGTGCCAGGTAATCATGCCGACCTTTGGCTTGGGGCCTTTCCGTCCCCTCTGAAGCCACAGCGTGTACTCAGCGCTTCCTGCGCCGACCTCGGTCACGCGCCCATGGTAGAACGTGTTTTTCACCTTAATAAGTACCAGGTCACCCGGTAACAGTTTGAATTGGGAAATACGAATCTGCTGATCGGTCGGAACTTCGCTCTTATGCCGCATGGTTTTCTGGTACTTTCAATTTTCTATGATAAACTTACTGTATAATGTATTGCTTGGCAAGGAGAGCCGCCACCCGGGAGCGCAGCCCCAATAATCATACACAAGCACACTATGGAGCATTCGTTTCTACAATCACACGAGTGGGAGCGCCTGCAAGAGGCCCTTGGGCGCAAGGCATGGCGCGTTGGCCGACACCTTGTCATTCGGCACGACCTTTCCCGGGGTTTTAATTATTTATACGCGCCGCACCTTATCGGTGCTGATGGCGGGTTTTGGGACGGAGTTCGCATGATCGCCCGTGACGAGCGGTCATTGTTCTTGAAGGTGGAGCCAAAGGGACCCATAGATGAACTGGTGGCGGGTGTCGCCGGATGGCGGTCCTCTCACTCGCTCCAGCCGCAAAAGACCGTTATTATTGATCTCACAAAATCCGAGGAGGGCCTGCTTTCGGCAATGCATCAGAAGATGCGCTACAACATTCGTCTTGCCGAACGCCATGGCGTAAGCGTGGTTAGGGGTAATCCGGAAAACGCGAAATATCTTGCGAATACCTTTTGGGACCTTTTGATGGAAACATCCGAACGCGATGTGTTCCATCTGCACCCGAAACCATACTACGAAAAATTGCTTACCGTCGGCGGGGACGCATCTCTCAACAAAATTTATTGTGCCGAATACCGGGGTACGGTGCTTGCCGCGGCTCTCGTGAATTTTTATGAAAAAACGGCGACGTACCTCCACGGCGCCTCAACGATCATTCACAAAGAGGTCATGGCGCCGCATTATCTGCACTGGCGCATTATGCAGGATGCCAAAAAAATGGGCATGACGGCATATGATCTCTGGGGCATTGACGAGGAGCGGTGGCCAGGAGTCACGCGATTCAAGATGGGATTCGGCGGCACCGTTGTTGAATATCCCCGCGCCGTGGACATGGTGTTTCGTCCCGGGTGGTATGCGGCTTACACGACCATGAGAAAAATTTTCTAGTTTTTGGTTGCGAGCGCGCGCTAATAGTGATGTTCCACTCGGCCTCAATTTTCTTTGAAGATTGAGCGCTGAAACCTGAACATTACCGTATTGTGGTCTGGTGGCAATCCATAGCGGAACTTGTCTCCCAAGACAAGGAACAAGTAAAAGCGCCGGAAACATTCAAAGAACGCCTTCGCCACGTTCTCATTGTGCATGCGCTTGATTGGTTGTATGGGGTCCTCTTCATTTTTACGCACTTTTACTTTGTGGCGATAGCGTTCCTTTTTTTCTCGGCACGCGGCGGCTATTATTTTCTTACGACCCAGCTTATGGAAGCCCTTTCGGAGCCATATCTCGGAGCGCTCGGTGTGTACGTGCTGTTAAAAGAACTTCGTAAGCGGAAAATTCAGGCAACGAGCAGGCACTACGGAGAAATATTCGTCGCCGCCTGGCAGGTGCTTCTGATTGTTGCTGTCGGGTGTATCGTTCTCCTGTCCCGCTATCACTTTGACGATATTTCGCGCCTCATCATAACGGACGCTCTTGCGGTGCTTTTCATTTACGCCGCAGGAAAGATCCATCGCCCCTAATGGACACGAACGGACCTAAAAAAATACTGCCGCAGTCGGTGTTCCGGAACATACGGCCGGCATATCATTTTATATTGGCGCTTCTCGCGTGCCTTCGTTTTTGGTATCCGTCGCGGCGTCTTACGGTGATAGGGGTCACCGGAACGAATGGCAAGTCCACGGTCGTTGACCTTCTGCACGCGATTCTTGCGGAATCAGGCGCCCCGACCGCGTCTATTTCTTCCCTTCGGTTCCGGATCAACACCATGGAGGCGCGTAACATGCTCAAAATGACGATGCCGGGAAGGTTCACCCTTCAGCGTTTTTTGCATGATGCCGCGCGCGCCCGATGCCGGTATGCAGTCGTAGAGGTCACATCGGAAGGCATTAAGCAATCGCGCCACCGGTTCATCCGGTTTGCCGGGGCGGTCCTTACGAATGTAACGCCAGAGCACATTGAGGCGCACGGCGGCTTTGAGCCGTATGTACGGGAAAAGATAAAATTGTTTGCGCGCGCAAAGGGGTTTCTCATCGTCAACGGAGACGATAAGAACGCTAAGCGGTTTCTTGGTGTTTCCGAGAAAATGAAATATGCATATACACCGGCGTGTATCACCGTGGAAAAAGCAGGCGCGTTTGAACGGATCCCGATCCATGAACTTCTGGTATCACCCGAGGGCATCAGTTTTCGGGTGGGCGATACGACGATAACATCAAAATTGATCGGGCAGTTTAATGTATACAATATATTAGCGGCGGTTTCGGTTGCGCACGCTCTCGGCATTCATCCGGATGTGATAAAAAAAGCGCTTCTGCGCCTTCCCGGCATTCCGGGGAGAATGGAATTTGTTCAGCGCGTTCCGTTTGCGGTGGTGGTTGATTATGCGCACACTCCCGACGCATTGTTGAACGTGTACAAGGCCCTTGAGCACTATCCGCGCCGCGTGTGCGTACTTGGCGCGGCAGGCGGTGGGCGCGACAGATGGAAGCGGCCAGAGATGGGGCGTATTGCCGCCGGGTTTTGCGATGAGATCATTCTTACGAATGAGGACCCGTATGACGAGAACCCCGAGGCGATCCTTGGCGAGATAGAAAAAGGTTTTTCATCCAATGAAAAGTTCCAGCGGCCGCATGGCGAAAAAATACCCGATCGTCGCGAAGCGATCCGCGCCGCTCTTCAGCGGGCAAAACCCGGGGACGTTGTTATTATCACGGGCAAGGGGGCGGAGCCCTGGATGATGGGGCCGGAGGGAACGAAAATTCCTTGGGACGACCGGGCAACCGCAAGGGAACAGCTTGAGAAAAGTGTTACTAAAGATGTGCATTTAGGGCGTTGATACAAAGGCAAAAGAATTCTTTTCATGAGGTGCCCAGTCATAACTTGACAGCGTTCTTCACTTCTGGTACTTCTTATGGTAGAACCTTTCGTGATGAGGGGGTGCGACAATGACGGCGCTTGCGGTGATCGGGTTTATTCTGATGAACCTTATTGGCGTGGCACTTGTTCCGCGCTTAACCGCCATGGGGTATATCTGGTACTTGGTGACTCTCTGGGGGGTGTGGGATATGAGCGAGGGGGTTGCGGGGATGAGTGGCATATTCCTTGCTATCGTGACGATTGCGGCTGCCATTCTTGACATTTTTGTTCTCTATGCGATGTCTAAGAAAGAGTAATGCCCCCCGCGGGGCTTTTTTATATTGCGCGCCCGTTTCGCCGGGGCTTTTTTATTTGGCATTCGGCGACGCACTCATGGTGCGTGCGGCTCACAAAGTTGTCGGCTTCGGCGACAAATCATGGGGGTTCCTCAAATTGACTCGTGCGGTTGGTGTGGTACTGATAATACCAGGATTAAGAACTTTGAAAGCAGAAAAGGATAGCATATGAGCGGACAGCTGGCGCGTCTTACAAAAAAAGAGAAGCTGGAATTGTACCGTCTTATGTATGCGGCGCGAATGTGCGACGAGAAGATCAGCTGGATCATGAAGGAAGAGGGCATGGGCTTTATTCCCACGGTGGCGCTTTTGAGTATTGGCGAAGAGGCGGTAACAGCAGGCGCTTCGTACGCGCTTGACCCGGCCGTTGACTGGATATTTCCTGGGCATCGCTGTAAGGCAGCACTTCTTCGGTTCGGACTTACTCCCCTGGAAGACCTTGCCAATCACGGATGTAAGAAAGAATCGCTTATGGGCGGTCGCGACGGCAACGTGCATCATGCATCCATTGACCGGCACATCGGAAAGTTTATCAGCCATATGGGGGCGGGAGCGACTGCCGCCTGCGGAGTCGTAGACGGGCTTCGGTATCTGTATGAATTGGAAAGGAAGACCGACAAGCTTCCGGTCTCCATGGTGTTTTTCGGCGATGGCGCCGCACAGCAAGGCATCATTCACGAGGCGATGAATTACGCGGCCGTTCGGAACCTGCCTGTTATTTTCGTCATTGATAATAACCGGGTGGCTACCGTGACGCACGCCGAAGAACAGTTTGCGGCAAAGCATCTGTTCCTTCGCGCGTTCGGATATAACCTGCAATGGGAATATGTCTCAAACGGCAATGATGTCGTAAGCGTGTACAATGCCGCAAAGGCGCTTGTTGATCGCGCGCGCACGGTTGCGGCGTTTGGTCCGTATGACAAGGGACCGGCCGATGGCGAACTGCGAGCGCCCGCCGTTCTTGAGTGCGAGACATTCAGGTGGTGCGGGCACAATGAAACGATCAAGGTGCCCGATGTTGATCTTCACGAGTTCGCCGAGTGGAGAGCACAGGATCCCATAGCGTTGTATCGTGACTTTTTACAGCGGATGCCCCGCGTGAGCTCTCTTGAGGCCATAGCGGATCGCGAACCGCGGGCGATGCGGAATGTTCGCGTAAGCGAGGTGTCGGTTGATGAACTTGAAGCGATAGAGGCGGGTGTTGCCAGAGAAGTTGATGAGGCCTATGAGGCGGCAAAACTCATGCATGATCCTGATCCCGCCAAGGATGGCCTTGGGGCCATTTGGCCGGTGCCCACGCTTATCTTTAAAGGTGAGCGCGTTGTTGAGCCGTACAATGCGGGACTGCGCGCAAGTTTTTCCAAGGATGCGCTAAAAAACAAAGTGTCATTGGGACAGTCCTTGCAGAGGGTCATTCATGAAACACTGAAGAATAACCCCAGGGCGCGCGCGTTCGGAGAAGATGTCGCGGGCCGCGGGCGGCACAAGGGCGGAGTATATGGCATGACATTGCCTGCGTTGAAAGATGCTGCGATTCCCCAGGAACAGATATTTGATACGCCGCTTTCCGAGTGGGCGATCACGGGTTCCGCCATCGGACAATCGCTTGTCGGTATCATTCCGATCGCCGAGATCCAATATTTCCCGTTTCTTTCGGTCGCCATTTCCCAGATCACGGATTACGCGGCGACCCACTACTACACAACGCATGTGTGGACCAGAATGGTGCTTCGTCTTCCGTATGGCGCAGGGACTGCCGGTGGGCACTTCCATGTGTCATCGCTTCTTGAGGCCACACTCTTTCACACGCCGGGGCTCAAGATGGTAGACCCCGCGACTCCTGCCGACATGGCGGGGCTCTTCCGGGCGGCGGTGAATGAAAAAGCGCCGGTCATGTTCAAGGAAAATTTGTGGGCGCTCTCCCGTGTGTTCGGAGATATGGCAGCCGACGAGTGTGTTGTGCCGATCGGAAAACCGGCCCTTCGCAAAGAAGGTGCCGACCTTACCATCATCACATGGGGCGCCAAAACGATCTTTGATGCCGTACTTCCGGCCGTATCTCGTCTTGAGGCCGACGGACACTCAATTGAGATCATTGAACTTCGTTCGCTTCAGCCCTATGATCTTGAGTTTTTGGTGGACTCGGTCAGGCGCACGCATCGGTGCCTCATTGTTCATGAGGATGTTGCTCGCGGTGGCGTTGGCCAATCGGTCGCCTGTGAGATGCAGGACGTATTCGGTGTGGGTGAGGGCGAATCGGCAGTAAACGATGTTGAGCGCGATGGTGCATATTTCTCAACGCTTGCACCAATTACTGTGTACGGCGCGCACTTTACTCCCGCGCCCCAGCATCCGGCGATGGAGCGGTATTTTCTGCCCTCCGCCGACGGTGTGTATAGAAGAGCAAAGAAACTATTGAGATACGCATAGGGGCCTCCTCATGAAAATTTCCATCAAGGTGTCGGTTGATTACACGTTAGATTTTTTTGATCTCGTTTCCTGGCATAAGCAGGTTGGTGATCGGGTGCGGGCGGGCGACATCATGCTGACATTTGAGACCCAGAAAGAGACTACCGACAAGGCGGCGGAAGCCGACGGCGTGCTTGCGGAAATATGCATTCCCGCGGGCGAGAATGTTCAGCGTCCGGAGAATGTCCAGCACGGCGGATGGGGCGCGGTCGTCGGATATATTGAAACGGATGAGGTGTCTCCGGTGACGGAGCAACACACAGAGAAAAAAGCCGCTGACATTCCTCCAATGTCATCTGCGCTCAAGGACACGAGCGCTCCGGCGGTGGGAAAAAAGAAAATGCGGGCGCGAAGAAGGCCCGATGGAACGATGGAGCTTGTACCTGTTGAAGATGTTGTTTCTCCCGCAGGGAAAGCAGAAATGCGGTCAACGCTTACGCCGGATGGCACGGTCACATTGGTGCTGGCAGATAAAACGGCGACCGCTGTCATGGACACGGTGACCCGAAAAGCCGATGCGGCCGCGGTGCCCTCGGGCGCCGCAAAAGCGTCCCCCCATGTGCGCACCATTGCTCGGGGGAAAGTGATTGATCTTTCGGCGGTGACACCGACGGGCCCGAACGGGACCATCACTCTTCAAGACCTTGCGCGGTATGACCGCGAACGCCAAGCATCTCCAATAGCCCCTCCTGTTCGGGCGGAAATGAGTAAGGACAATGGTGATGCGCTTGAACTTGTGCCGCTGACGGCGCGAAGAAAAGGTATCGCCACGAACCTTACGAAGTCGTGGCAGGAGATACCGCACGCGGGATGCGATGTCATAGTTGACATGTCGCGGATTGCCGCGCGACGTGCCCGCATTCTTTCCGGAGGGGACATGGGACCTGATGCGCGCGCGGTCCGCATCGCTTCACGCTGGGACGCGTTCATCATTGCGGCGATCGCCGAGAATCTTCGTGATAAGTGGCGCGTGATAAACTCCACGTTCACCTGGGAGGGTTTGCAGGTGCACACGCACGTCAACGTCGCGATCTCTCTTGCGGACCGTCATGGACTTATTGTTCCGGTCATGCATCGTGTTGAAGCGATGAGCGTGCAGGAGGTCGCGTTACGGCTTGAGATGATCTATGAGGGCGTGCGCCAGAATACGCTTACCGCCAAGGACTATCGTGGGGCGACATTCACGTTCAACAACCCCGGGGCTCTTGGCGGGCACAGCGGCTCATCCATTATTCCCTACAAGAGCGGATCTGCGATCCTTTCGTTCCATGCGGTTGACAAGGATCAAAAAAGCATAGTAGGCCTTCGGTTTGATCATCGCGCCTACGACGGACGCGAGGCGCTGGGATTCCTCACCGATGTGAAGCGGATCCTTGAGAATTGGCCCGAGACACAGTAGATGTAAACCCCCGCCCTAAAAGGCGGGGTTTATTTTGCTCCGAAGGACGTGCTTCGCGACAGCACAAAGCGATATTTCACGCTCTATACCTAGGGCCCGTCTTTTAAGGGCGGGGTT
The DNA here is from genome assembly GCA_001820785.1 of Candidatus Sungbacteria bacterium RIFCSPLOWO2_02_FULL_51_17. Lineage (GTDB taxonomy): Bacteria > Patescibacteriota > Minisyncoccia > Sungbacterales > GWA2-42-14 > 2-01-FULL-51-34. Next base: position 29 of record MHQW01000031.1, on the reverse strand, counting down.
CATTTTTACAAACACATCTCCATTTTTAT
>MHQW01000030.1 GCA_001820785.1 Candidatus Sungbacteria bacterium RIFCSPLOWO2_02_FULL_51_17 | reverse complement strand
ATTCTACAAGGAGAGAGGGCAAATCCGTTTACAGCCAGCAAACAAAAATATGGAGCCGCTTATTTTCAGAAACGGACGGGATGTTTCTATACAAGGTATTGTGCTTGATGTTATTCGAGAAGAAGGTCATTCAAAAATCCGGTTACGCCGGAGTATGAAGAATTACAAAAAAACAAAGAACCTTCATTAATTATCAGGGATTTTTGTAACGCTTAAAATAATTCGTTGATTCTGCCACCTAATCGTTTCAAATACAGGTTCAGATAAAAATAATCAGGTTCATTTTTTATCGCTCTTGTCCTAATTTCAAAATTGGGATTCTCGTGGTTATTCCTATCAAACAAAATGAGCCCAAGACCATACCGCAAGCAAAGAGATTCGATACGACTTATTTCACCTTCGGCATCTTTAGGAATCACTAAATAAACCTTATGGCTAAATAGTTTGTACGCTGATGCTTGACCAAATGCAGTAATAAGTTGATTGATATCGGTTTTTATCTCCACACTCACAATCTCAATCTGGGGTCTTACAGGATCAGTATCAGAAAACTTATACACTCCAAAAACATCGGGCGTACCCCATTTATCTCCAAATTTGTTACCGCCGAGTGAAACAACTTTTGTACATTCCCCTAAATCATTCAGTAAATAATCAGCAAATGGCTGATAAAAAGATTCTTCGGATGGAATTTTTATCTTTTCAAAAATCTCTGCATCGTTTGGGAAAGCTCCATTTAAAGTTTGCTTTTGCGATGATTCTGTCTGTTTCCCCAACAATAAGTATTTTTTTAAAAAGAAAATACCTCGTTCCGGTTTTGAGATTCCATTCACTTTTTCATCCAAATTCCAGATGTTGCTTTGTATAGTATTATCCGGAATATCCAACAAATCTTCTTTTATTAATCTAGTCAATTCAGTATAACGAACACCGTTTGGGTGTTTTTCTAATATCTCCAACGCTTTACCAACTATTTTTTCTCGCTGTGTTTGTGACATAATTTTAAAAAGTAACCGATCAGTTTTGCCACTCATAGTTGATCTGATCTGACCTCATGTTGAGTTTTTTAAATTCTCAACACCGTACCTATTGCCTCTAGAATAGATACCCTTTGATCACATTGAAATGGATGCTATTATTACAATTAGATCATAGCCTAAATGCCATATTTAGGCTAGGGAACTTAAACCAATGGAATGACAGGGGGTGGAATTTATTGATAGGGCATGATATCGTGCGGAACTTAGTAGTAAACATTTTAAAGCATTATGAAATACATCGTACTATTAAAATCGAGTGTACTGATTGATGCTGAAACGCTAGAAGAAGCGGCCGACCAAGTGAATGATGCCCGTGAGGATGTGCGCAAGCGAAGTTGTGGCAATATTGATGATGAAATAATAGCTAATGTTACTGTCACGAAAATAAAAACCGAAGAATCCGACGATAAATGAAATATGGGGTGTTCAAAAAGTATTGAACACCCCATTAAAAACAAACGCAGATGGAGGGTATAAAAATACAGTTTACATAACCATATGTTGACCAACGCTCCGTATTCCTTTCCTAAAAATTTCCATATCAAGAAAAATACAATCTTTTACGTTAAAACCTTTTTCTAAAAGCATAACCTTCCCGTCATAAAAACCACGAATTTTCCAATTTAGATAATGAGAGGTGAATAAACCGCAAAGCAGCCCGTCGCTATCGGGGCTTAATATGCAATTTTGATCTTTTTGCACTAGCCAAGGATATTTTTTGATTACCGCCGCATAATCAATAACATCATCTCTGCCAGCTAACATTTCTTGTATTCGCGAAGTCATATTATTTCACAAAATAAGCAGCCGGTTTCTTATAAATCACAGCAAATTTCTTTATTTCTGTAACATCAAGCTGTCTTTCGCCGGACTCGGTTTTTGAGATATAAGATTGAGGTTTACCTGGCTTGTCGGCTACCGCTTGGGATGGCGAGTGCCAGCGAGTTGGCTTCCTTGGTCTGGTTTCGTTCAGGAATTTCGGATAAAATGAGTTCTGTATTGGCCTCGACAGGAATCGAACCTGTATCCGCACGTTAGGAGTGTGCTGTTCTATCCATTGAACTACGAGGCCATGCGTGGTAGGGCTTTTCCGTTAAACGCTTCTATACTATACTAAAAGAAACAGAACATAAAGTGCCGTTTTCGGCGTTCCCGGCTAGCAACTACTCACCACTAACTAAAAACACCTATGAAAAGCGCACACGAGGATGCTGTCATTGAGGCGGTAAAAAAGACCATTCCTGGGGTCGTAAGCATCATTATCGCGAAAACCCTTGAGGAGTTTGAAAAGTCCAATCCCTTTGGGCAATATTTTGGCGGCATCACACCGGAAGAATCCCAGGAACTGATGGATACCTTGCCGCGAACCGATGATGGGAAGATCCGTGTCGGCGGCGGGTCCGGGTTCATTGTAGACAGCAAGGGGATCATTCTTACGAATAAACATGTCGTGATGGAACCCGATGCGGCGTATACCGTTATTACGATGACTGGTGATAAGTATCCCGCACGCGTTATGGCGCGCGATCCTATCAATGATGTTGCTATTCTCAAGATAGAAAATGACGGCGTTGACCTTCCGACGGTCACAATAGGCGATTCAAAGAAGATCCAACTGGGACAGTCGGTCATTGCCATAGGCACGGCGCTCGGAGAGTTTCAAAACTCGGTATCATGCGGGATCGTCTCCGGTCTTTCACGGTTTATTTCCGCTGTTACCGATATGGAAGGTCACCAGGAGCGTCTGCGCGGACTTATCCAGACGGATGCCGCGATAAATCCCGGAAATTCTGGCGGGCCGCTGGTCAATTTGAGCGGAGAGGCGATAGGCATTAATTCGGCGGTAGTGTTCGGTGCGCAAAATATTGGGTTTGCCATTCCTATTCATCGCGCGAAAGATGACCTTGATGATCTGAAGAAATTCGGCAAGATCCGCAAGCCATTTCTCGGTATTCGCTATCTCATGCTGAATAAAGCGGTTCAGGCAAAATTTAAACTACCCATTGATCACGGAGCAATGATCCTTCGCGAGCACGGTCCAGAGGGCGGCGGCGTAGTAAAGGGCGGGTCCGCGCATCATGCCGGATTGAAAGAGTTTGATATTATCCTTGAGTGCGATAAGTCGGCGATCACTGATAAGAACACTATTGAAGATCTCCTTGACCGCGTGAATATCGGTGACAGTATTTCCATGAAAGTGCTTCGTGGCGACAAGGAGCTGTCATTTGAAATGAAAGTGGGGGAACGCTAAACTTTACGAAATACGGATCGTACGAATGTACGAACAGCAGGTCTTCCCTCGCGTTCATTCGCACATATGTAAAAATTAGTATTTCGTAAAGACATGATCCTCGTTACATTTTTTATCTGGCATTATACTCTTGGTCTTTCGTACGCTCTTGTGTGCTCGGTTGACTTCGTAAAGGGTGTGTTTAATTATTTTTCGGTGTTCTACCTTCTCCGCACGTTGTTCTCTCCGTGGCATAGCATCGCGGAGCGATATGGGCGTGGGTTTGCTCTGGGCGAATATCTGATGGTACTTTTGGGGAACCTTGTGTCGCGCGTTCTCGGTGTCATTGTGCGTGCGTGTGTTATTGTGTTCGGCGTTATTGCAACGGCATGTGCTGCCATGGGGGCGGCCGGGTTTTTGCTTTTTTGGTTACTGATGCCGTTTGCCGTGGCAGGATTTTTTATTGCCGGGCTTATCCTTCTTATTCCCGCTTGATCTATGTACGCGCTCGTAAGCACATTCATTCAGGTTGCAAAGTTTGAAAGCCGTTTCCCGGTCCGGGTGTTTGAATCAGCCCGGTTTTATTCCGGCGTATGTGCGGGTGTCGCCCTGCTGGTCTCTCTTGGTCTTCGCGTAAACGCCCTACTGGGACTTGGCCTCATTCTTTTTGGCGCATATGCGCTTTTTCATTTTTTTACGCTTTTTCTCACTTTCTACAAAAATATCCGCCCGAAGGTTATCAGTACGGACACAAAAGACGAAGAGCTCCTTAAAGAGGATTCTATATTTGAATATTTTGATTTTGAGGCGACCCAGATCATGCTTGCCTCGCATTATTCACCCGATCCGGATATGCTTATACATAGCGCGGCTGGCTTTCCGTTCTTTTCGTATTTTCTGATGCGGCTTGGCATGACGCCCGCGATGTTTAAAAAGGAGTTTGCCGAGATTAAAAGTTCCCGTGAGCGTTTCGGCGCCGGGCAGGGAGTAAAAGCACTTGGTGTTTTTTTGGCAGATGTTCTTTCGGTCGCGAAGCGCAACGGGCATAGCCAGATACACCCCTCGGATCTTCTTGGCGCGTGCGCTACGGCGTCACAGGCATTTAAACTTTTTCTTCTTGACCGGAACATTGACGAAAAAGATATTGATCGGGTGCACCATTGGCAAAAGGTCCTGGAGGCGCATAAGCGCAAGGGATTTCTCCAGCGACTTGGCGAGTCCGCCGGTATCGGCAAGGACTGGGCGTATGCCTATACGGTAAAACTTGATGCGGTATCCACGGCGTTGGGCGGTGCGCGCGCACGCGATTCCTTGCATGTGCTTGCGCATCAAAAGCAGATACTGGTGCTGGAGGGAATACTTGCAAAGACCGCAGGCGCGAACGCGCTTCTCGTTGGAGATCCGGGCATCGGAAAAATGACGGTCATTGAAGGGCTTGCCGTACGCATTCGGAACGGATTAAGCGCACGGGAACTCAACTACGACCGGGTGAGAAAACTTAGCATGGAGCTGGTGTTTTCCGGAAAATCATACAGCGATATGGTGCGGATGCTGACTGACGTGCTTCAAGATGCGGAGCGCGCCGGAAGCGTTGTTCTGGTGATAGACGAGATACATAATTACCTTTCCAAAAGTTCGCCGACGAACGTCGCTGAAGTATTGCTTCCGTTCTTAAAATCGTCTCGCGTGAAGATCGTGGGTCTTACGACGCTCGGCGGGTATGAAAAAGAGATAGTGGAAAACCCTCTTGTTGCGTCTCTTTTTGAAAAGATACGCATTGAGGAGCCGGATCACGAGGAGATGATGCTTATTTTGGAAGACGCGGCAAGCCACGAAGAGGTTGGGCACGGGGTCTTCATACTGTATGCCGCGATAAAAAAGATCTACGAGCTTTCGCGCTTATATATCACCGACGTGCCATTTCCGGAAAAGGGTATTGAACTTTTACAGCAAGTTGTCACGGCGGCCGTTACCAATAAAACGCCTCTCGTTACCGACACTCTTGCCGCAGAGGTCATGTCGCGGCGGGTGAACATGCCGCTGGGGGTGCTTGACACAAAAGAAAAGGAGAAACTTTTAACTCTTGAAGGCGAGCTCCACAAGCGCGTGATAGGGCAGTATGAGGCCATAAAAAAAATATCGGAAGCCATGCGCCGATCGCGCTCCGGAGTCGCCGCCGAGAATCGGCCCGCCGGCTCGTTCCTGTTTCTTGGGCCCACAGGTGTCGGCAAAACCGAAACCGCCAAGGCGCTTGCCGCGGTGTATTTCGGAAATGAGGAGCGCATGATCCGCTTTGACATGTCGGAGTATCAAAATCAGACCGACATCGGGCGTCTTATCGGAAATCAAGCGACGGGCGAGGTTGGTGTCATGGCAAAGGCCCTTCGCGACGATCCATTTTCACTGGTATTGCTGGACGAGATAGAAAAGGCGCATCCGGATATTCTGAACCTGTTTTTGCAGGTGCTTGATGAGGGGAAGTTCACCGATGCGTTCGGGCGCCCGATCAATTTTAAGAACGCTATCATTATTGCGACATCCAACGCCGGGGCGGAGTTCATTCGCCAGCAGATACAGGCGGGTCAGGCCTACGATGCGCTTTCCAAGGGGTTGGTTGACTTCATACTTCAAAAAGCGATATTCCGTCCGGAATTTGTTAACCGCTTTGACGGCGTCGTTGTGTATCGCCCTCTGGTTAAAGAGGAGATACGCGAGATAGCGAAAATTCTTCTGCAAAAACTTGGTGAGCGGCTTGAGAAAAAGGGATTTACACTGGAAGTTCCCGATGATGTGATAGCGTGGCTTGCGGAAGCTGGGTATAATGAGGTGTTCGGCGCCCGCGAGCTTCGGCGCATTGTTCAGGAAAAGGTGGAATCAAAGATCGCGACCGATATATTGAGCGATGTATATAAACGGGGTGATATGATACGCCTCCAGAAAGAGGACCTTTAGGAGCGTGTTACTCTTCATGGTGCGTGCGCTCGCAGGAGAGACCATGCGGAATGAGTAGAACGGTCGGGTGGGAGGTAACGAAAAACGCCGTATATGGCGTTTTACTTTTTCCTTCCTTTTTTCTGAAGGTCAACGAGGCGGTTGGCATCTTTTGATTCCGGATATTCTTTTTGTACGCGATTCCAGTCCACCTCGCGGTTTGCTTTGAAAAAAAGTCCGCGGTAGTAGAGCGCAAGAGCCGCTACCCTTTCATCGTCGTACGCAAAACGGTAGTTATCAAACGAGTAATGCCGTGCAGTTGGGTAGCGTTCAATGACGACATCAAGCCAGCGCCCGAGGGATGCGCGAAAGTCCTCATTGATGACCTCCATCGGGATCTCATTTTGCAGAAGCTGGTCATACGCCAGTAGTTCCTCGGCGGCAGCACCAGGATGTTGTTCAGCATATTTTTTGCGTTGTTCCTGAAGGTATTGGTCAAGCGTGGTTGATGTAAGGAGCGAAAAAAGTTCAGCGATACGGAGCGTTATGGTAGGCACCAGAGGAGATGTGGGGTAGCGCTCAATAATATCGCCATAGCGTTTGATATAGGCGAGCACATCTTCATTCCATGTTTTTCCGGTATCCGGGTGTTCTATGGAAAACGAGAGAATGATGTCCTCATATTCCCGATATTCTCCCGAAAGACCAGAGCGCCCGATGTCCTCTTCGGGCCGGGATGGGAAGACGGGTACTGTAACAGCGGGACTTACCGTAATGACTAAAAGAAGTGCTACTGCGAGCGCTTTCATGCGGAACAGTATGTCGTCAAGGTTCTGCTGTCAGTGTATATGTTTCTCTAGTGATCCGCAAACAGGAAACAAAAAAAGACCCTCCGGGCTTGTTTTTCACAACCTATGCTTTTGCGAGGACTTCTTTCACCTGATCCACGATCTCATTCATGGTGTGATTCGCCTTTATCAGATATCCTTTGACGTTCAGTTGCTCGGCCTGGGTCTTGTATGCGGGGTCGTTAAAGTTGGAAAGGACCATGACGAGGACCTTTTTCCCGGCATCCGTTGCCCGGATCTCGCGAAGCGCCTCAAGCCCCGATTTTACCGGCAATAGGATGTCAAGCAAAATGAGGTCCGGTTGTATTTCCTGGAATTTTTGCATGACCATGCCACCGTCTTTTACAAGCGTCAGATTTGTGAACCCCGAGCGAATAAGCTCCTGAGCTATCAATTGCACCAGGAACTCGTCGTCTTCCACAAGCAAAATTTTAGGGTTTTCCACAAGCATGGATGATAATATGAGTATAACGAGTTTTTGTCATTGCCGCAACTAGGTACTTTTGCCTGTTTCCCGGTACGTGTGAAGCACCCGCACGCTCCCGTAAATCAAATTCTCTCGGAACTAGAGCCGAAGAGGGGGGGGCAGGGGAAAATAGAGCTAAAAAAAACCGCTGATCGATTTCAGCAGTTTTTCTTCTCCGGAGCCTTCTTGGATTCTGAGCCCATCACTGCAATGTGCACTTTAATAGATGACGTTAGAACCTCTCTTAAAGCGCTAAATTTCCCATAAGCATAAAAAAACCGACCACGGGGGTCGGTTAATAAGTTTATTTCCTGAGTTCAGAAATCATTAAATCCGTTTTTTGAACTAATTTTTTGAGAATTTCAGGATCGGTTCTGGAATGTCCTGCCGTGACAATATGAAGTTCTGACGTCGGTAACGATCTATGCAAACAAATCGCGCTTTCTACGAGGCACACATCATCATAACGTCCGTGGATGATTGAAATTGGAATACGCGGTATCCGGTGAACGTTTTTCAAAATAAACCCGTCTTCTAGAAAACAGAGATTTCGGATATAGTGGGCTTCCATCATGGCGAGCGACACAAACGATTCGGACAAGATTTCTTTTTTCAGCTCGTTTTCTGGTGGTGGAACAAGGCACAAACGAGCGGATTCATAAAATGACCACTCATATGCGAATTTGCGTCGCGTCTCTTGATCGCCGGAAGTCATCATCGCAAAATAATAATCGGCTGGATTCTTACGTGCGTCTTCTGGTACATTATTAAGGAACCGTTCACATATTTCCGGGAAGCGCGAATGCGCTGTTTGCCCACCGAGATAATCAAGACACTCCTTGCTTTCTGAAAGAAATATTCCTCGTAGTACCATACCTACGACCTTTTCGGGATATGCAATCGTGTAAACCAATGCCAGCGTCGAACCCCATGAACCACCGAAAAGAACTACTTTCTTTTTTCCAAGTTTGGTAAGTAGTTTATTGATATCTTCTACGAGGTGCTGTGTTGTGTTAGCGTAGGTGCTCGCGTAAGGTTTACTTCTGCCACTTCCGCGCTGATCAAAGACGATAATACAACACTTCTTCGGATCAAAAAACCTTCGTGTATTCTCATCACAACCAGCGCCGGGTCCTCCATGCAGATAAAGCACGGGGATACCTTTCGGATTTCCGCACTCCTCGTAATAGATTTCGTGTCCATCACCGACTGAAAGATAGCCCGAATTGTAAGGTTTAATCGGAGGAAATAACTTACCAACAGTTTGTCGTTTCGTCATTCGTATCACTCCCCTGATATTAAGTTGTCAAACTATGATAATAAATATCATACTTATTAAGTATTGGCAAAAGTTTTTTTGTCCGATGACCCTAGAATCGCTTTTTTGTTAGAACCTCTACCTAGCCGCCTAAAACCCGGTTCTTTTTCAGAAGATTTTATTATCCAACAATAAAAAAATCCATTTCCCTATACCCCTCGACTGCGCTCAGGGTAAACAGGCAATAGAACGACGTTAGCCCTTCGACTCGTCGCTTTGCTCCTCGCTCAGGACAAAAACCCGCAAAAGATTTCTTTACTCTGAGCAAAGTCGAAGAGCGAAATAGAAACGGAGATTATTTCCACTCACCGCTTATGAGTTTTTGCTTTTTCTCTCGCGCCCATCCTTTTATCTGTATTTCTCTTATTCGTGCTTGAGATTTGTTGAGAAATGATTTTGAAGTATAGACAAGCTCAAAAGGGCCTTGCTGTTTGCCCATTTGAGAGCCCTTGCCTGCATTGTGTTTTATTATCCTTTGCTCGGCATCAGTGGTAATGCCTGTATAATAACTGCCAAGTCGGGATTTGGCTATATAGACGTACCAGCTCATAATTTTGTAGCTCTTCGACTCGCATTGCTCGCTCAGAGTCCTTCGATGCTTGACCTTTTTGTATTACCAAATAGTCATCAAAGAAGTTTACCCTGAGCAAGCTTTGAGCGCATGCGAGAAGCGCGTCGTTGGTGCACTTTTATAGACGACGTTAGAACCTCTCTCAAGACATTATGCACTCAAAATGTGCAGAAATATTGACAAATTTTTCTGCTACTATACCCTAAATGATAGGACCTTGAATGAAGGAGAAACCGGTTATGAGAAAAATCGCTATGCTCTTTTCAGCAATTTTTGCTGTCGTGGTACTGATAAATTCGGCTTCATTCGCACAAACAGTCGAAGTTCCCGACATTGAACAATGGAAAGAAACGATCTACCCCTTTGGCGATGCCAACATGGGACATCCGACAAGAACCCCTGTTACTTGGCATAAGGATCCGCAGGGCAATGATTTTGAGGGCTCTGTCACCTACTATGTTGATTCGGCTGGCAACAAAATTGCATTATTAAAATCGTGGAACTTTCAAAACTATGGTAGCGGCAGCTTTGACTGGAGTCAGGTAAGAGTTTCTCTTCTGCTAGATAACGGCAGTTGGTATACCGGAAAACCGGGCGAGATGCTCCGTATCAAACGCGGATACAATAAACAAGGCGAGGTTATTGCTATCACATACCAATTTACAGGCAACAGCGCTTCAGTTTCTAGAACGATCAATTTTCAATAAAAATCCAAAATATTCTTTGTCGGCTCCCTACGGGGAGCTTTTTTGTTAGAACCTCCGCCCAACAATCAAAATGACATTTAGATTTCAGAAAGTTTTATTATTCAATAATAAAAACTTCCATTTCCCTATACGGGCAATAGAGCAATGTTAGAACCCGCAAGATTTCTGAAACAGAAACGGCGATTGCTGTGCGAGAGCGCTAAAAGTCCACTAGTGTGCGCCCACGTGGAATCGAACCACGATCCTAAGCTCCGCAAGCTTATACTCTATCCATTGAGCTATGGGCGCATATGTTTTTTGCGATGTGCGGAGCGTGGTTCTAAAAACCGAGTTTGCTCCAGACGATGTCGGCTATTGAGTCGGTGTGCTTTCGTTCCGGAATGAACGTCTTTAGGAATCGGCGCATTTGAACGGGGTCCGTGCTTTCCAGCGGGAGTTTAATATATGGCATGAAGACCTTTTTGCTTTCAACGCTTAGTTCTTTGTGGTGGGGCGGGTCATAGAATATCCAGAACGATTTGAGATTGTCATATTCATAGATCCGGTCATCTATTCGCACGCCTCGCGCGGTGATCGCGAACGCTATTTCTTTTGGCTCGCGCACCGAGAGCATGATAAGGGTGATTGCGACAAGAAGCGCCAATATGGCGAAAAGATAGTTCTGGGTCAGAAGTCCTCCGATGATAAATCCTGCCGCGATGATAGAAATGACAATGACGCGATCGCGTATACTTCGGATATTCGGTTCATCCACCGTTTTCCATTCTATGCTCCCAGGCAACTGTTGTGGGGGCGCCTCGGTGCTCTTTCCGGCACTTGGTGTCTCATCTGCCACTGGAGAGGTGAGGGACTCTTCGGGTGATTGCCTTTTTTGGAAGAATTGGTGATCTTTTGATCGGCCCGCATCATTCGGTCGCGTCGTTATTTGCGGGCGGTCACTTATGGCTATTTTTTCCGGCTGCTCGTCTCTCAATTTTTTAAGGTCTATGATCCTGCTCATGATAAAGTTGAACTGTTTACTATACCTCCTAAATACGCATGCAGTAAGTATATTAGACCTATTGCTGTGGTACAATAGCGGTCCCACCGGGAGTCGGACCCGGGTTCCGTCCTTGAAAGAGACGTGTCCTAACCGTTAGACGATGGGACCGTAAGGATCCGCACATGCAAATTATTGTATACTATAATTTGCCAAAGAGCAAGGTTTTTCGTATAGTTATGCTTATGTATGCGCATTCTTGCAATAGAGACCAGTTGCGATGAAACGGCGGTTGCCATCGTTGAGACGGGCGGCTCCGGCACGAGCCGTTTTGTGCGTGTCTTGGCGAGCAAGGTCTCTTCTCAGATCGCGGTACATGCCCCGTTTGGTGGCGTGGTGCCGAATATCGCACGAAGGGAACATGAAAAAAATCTTGTCCCGGTTCTGTGCGCGGCGCTTAAGGAAGGGGGGGTGTATGAAGTATCAAGTATTAGGTATCAAGTATTAAGCAAAAAGGCTAATGCCTCCCTGGGGACTAAATACTCAAAGCTTAACACTCTTTTTCAGAGAGAGCCGGAGTTGCTGAAAAAGATTGTTAAGCATATCGCATCATTACGGGTGCCGGAGATTGACGCCATTGCAGTCACGTATGGGCCGGGCCTTGCGCCCGCACTGTGGGTTGGTGTCAATTTTGCGCGGGCTCTTGGTGTATTGTGGGGAAAGCCCGTTATTCCGGTGAATCATCTTGAAGGACACATCTACACCAACTTCTTGCCGGACGAAGGTGGTGAAATTTCTAGTTCCAAATTTTTAATTTCCAAACAAATAAAAAAATCAAAAACCTTACATCCTACATCATACATCTTAAACCGTATATCTTTCCCCGCATTGTGCCTTATTGTCTCCGGCGGGCATACGGAGTTGGTGCTTATGGAAAAACGTGGTTCATATACGATACTCGGCGAGACGCTGGATGACGCGGCAGGAGAGGCGTTTGATAAGGTTGCAAAGATGCTTTGTCTCGGATACCCGGGAGGACCCGCCATTTCCGCTCTGGCGGAAATGCAAATCCGAAGTAGATCCGGGCCGACAGATCCGACATTTCGCGTTACACTGCCGAGGCCGATGATGCAAAGCGCCGACTACAACTTCTCGTTTTCCGGATTGAAAACGGCAGTGTTATATTTTTTGCAGGATCATCCGGAATTTTTGAAAAGCAAAGGCGGCCGGGCGGCGATCGCGCGTGAATTTCAGCGGGCCGTTGTTGATGTGCTTGTTTCAAAGACGGTTCGTGCCGCAAAAGAGTTTCGCGTGCGTACCGTTATGATCGGCGGCGGCGTTGCGGCAAATTCGCACTTGCGTGATCGTCTTTGTGTGGTTCTTCGGCGAGAAATACCTAATACTAACTACTTAATACCTAATACTTCCTTGACCGGAGATAATGCCCTTATGATAGCTCTTGCGGCGTTGCTTGGCAGAAGGAAAAAGTTGCGGGTAGGAGAATTGCTTTCAGCTCGTCCCAACTTACGGCTTGATGAATGACATACATGTTTCAGGGGGTGGCAAGATGTTTCCAGCAAAAAATCCCGCGTGTGCGGGATATATTTTTTACACTACTTTTCAAATACCGAGCGCGAAGCGGCAAGAAGCGCCCGCACCGTGTCATCGGCTCCCGCCTGCGCCATGCGGGCTTTTCCGTGAAAATCATCATACACCTGCTGGATTTGCGTCCAATCGCCGAGCCCGCGGCCTTCGCGTCCCCATCCGGACGACTTCACGCCGCCGAAATACTTATTGAGCTCTGCCCCCGTTGTGCCGCGTCCGATGTAGAAGATGCCGGTATGGATCCTTCCCGGCGCTCGGGACGAGATCCTTCGGTCATTTGTAAGGAGGGCGTTTGAAAGACCATACTGCGACTTGTTTACGAGCGCTACAGCGTTCCAGAATGCTTCCTCGCGGGTACGTCCCGCCAAGGGATTCACTACGACGACAGGGCCGAAGATCTCCTGGTCCATGGCGGTCGTGCCGTACGGAACTTCGGTGAAAATGGTGGGAGCAAAATAAGCGCCCCCGCCCTCAAACACCGCGTCATCAACGTTCAGGCCGTCATTTTTCGCAAAACTACGGGAGGCATAGTTGAGCGCATAGCCGCCGACAAGCGGCTTTCTTCCGAGTTGGGAGGCGGTGTCAAGCACCATCTTGTTCACGATCTCGCGCTGGTCAAGCGAGATAAGTGGCCCCATATCGGTGGCAGGGTCCATCGGATTTCCGACGCGCCTCGTTTTTGCTCCGGCAACAAATTTAGAGAGAAATTCCTTATATGCGGATTCCTGAACATATACGACGCGCGTTGACACACAGCGCTGTCCCGAATCACCAAACACGGCGTTTAGCGCCTCACGAACGGCAAGGTCAATATCAAAGTCATCCAGAACTACCATTGCGGCATGCCCCCCGAGCTCAAGGTGGCAGGGCTTCAGGCGCTCGCCTGCGGTACGCGCGATGATGCGGCCGACCGCATCGCTTCCCGTGAACGTTACCTTATCGTAGGCGTACTTTTCCAGAAGCGGCTTGCCGGTACCCGGCCCCGTACCATTCACTACCTGCACGAGTCCGGCAAGGCGCCCTACTTTTGCCGGAGGGAGGGCATCCGTGAAGGACTTAAGGACGAGTTCGGCGACATATTGCATGGTGAATGGCGTTTGTTCGGCGGGTTTTACGAGCACCGAATTGCCGCCGGCAAGCGCGCCGCAGATCGCCCACATGGGGACCGCCGCCGGAAAATTCCACGGCTTTACCGTAAGAATATTTCCGTATGGCATTAGGAGCGAGAAAGCATTTTTGTCGGGAAGCTGGCATCGCGCGAATCCATCGTTCGTGTGATATCGCGAGACCTCGCCGTGATAGTGCGTAATGGTATCAAGCACTTCTTGCACCTCGGCATCTGCCCAGCGTCCGAGCTTGCCGCCCTCAAGCACCATGGTGCGCGCAAGCGGGCCGCGATGCGCCTTGAAATTCTGGGCCATTGCGGCAAACACCGCTTCCTTCTCCTGTTCTTCCACTTCCCAGTGCCAGAATTCTTGGGCGGCGCGTGCGATCTCGCCGATGTTCTCCGGCGACCATCTCTCGGAAGAAAATTCGGAAGGTGCTACACCCAGAAGTTCGCCGGTCGCGGGGTTTACGACGCGCATCTCCCCATCGCCTTCTGCAAAACCTCCGCAGAGGATGTTCTTTGCTCGTTTCAGCTCTTTTGGCATTTCATTCCCCTTTTTCCCGCCGTGACGGGTTTTCAAAGTACCCATTTTATGCAACAATGAGGGCATTACGCCTGCTTCAATAGAAGTAACAGAGATATTTTAGTATGTCAATCGCCGTAACATTAGTGCCTGTAGATATTGGGGCCGCACACTGATCGCTACGCACGGGGATTCTTGAGGCCTTATCGGTATCAGCTATTATAGATATGAATTGCGCATTATGAACGGCACGGAAGATCTTGAGCCACAATACGATCCGAAGAAAGTAGAAGACCGCATATACAAACTCTGGGAAGAGAGCGGTTTTTTTAATCCGGACACCCTGCCCAGGAAACGCGAAAAAACATACACCATTGCGGTTCCGCCGCCGAACGTGACGGGGTCGCTTCACATGGGGCACGCGCTGAACGCGACCATTCAGGATATTTTGATACGGAAAAAAAGAATGGAGGGCTACAAAACCTTGTGGCTTCCCGGCACCGATCATGCCGGCATCGCGACGCAAAATGTCGTGGAGAAAGAACTAAAAAAACAAGGTACTACGCGCTACGATCTTGGCCGCCAGGCCTTCATCGCTCGCGTGTGGGAGTGGAAGGAAAAATATGGTGACATTATTCTTGAGCAGTTCAAAAAACTCGGCTCGTCAATGGATTGGTCGCGCACGCGTTTTACGATGGACCCGGAGTATCAAAAAGCCGTGGAGGAGGCATTCCTCCACTATTACCGGAAGGGATGGATGTACCGGGCCGAACGTGTCGTGAACTGGTGCGTACGATGCCAAACATCACTTTCCGATCTGGAGCTTGAATATAAGGAGGAGAAAGCGATGCTCTATTACATTCAATATCCGATCTTGAGCCGTCCCGGCGAGCACATTACGGTCGCGACCGTGCGGCCCGAGACGATGCTTGGGGACTCGGCCGTCGCGGTGAATCCGAAAGATGAACGGTACAGAGATATCGTGGGGGCCGAGGTTCTTCTGCCGATCCAGGATCGCCCCATCCCCGTTATTACGGATGAGGCGATAGATAAAGAATTCGGCACGGGAGCCGTGAAAGTAACGCCGGCGCATGATCCGCTGGATGCAGACATCGGCGCAAAAAATAATCTGCCCGTGTATAAAGTTATTGATGAGCGCGGAAAAATGACGGCACTTGCGGGGCCCCTGTGCGAAGGAGTGAAGGCGTCGGAGTGCCGAGAGCGCGTCGTTTCCGAATTGAAAGCAAAAAACCTTTTGGTGAAAGAAGAGTCGTATCCGCATAACGTGTCGCTTTGTTACCGATGCGGAACCGCCATTGAGCCCCAGCCGAGCATGCAATGGTTCCTGAAGATGAGCGAACTCGGCAGGGTGGCGCTTGATGCCGTGAACACGGGCCGCGTGACATTCTACCCAGACCGATGGAAAGACGTGTATACACATTGGATGGGCTCGGTGCGCGATTGGAACATTTCACGCCAAATTTGGTGGGGGCACCGCATACCGCTCTGGAGGTGTTCCACCTGCGACGAGGCGCGCGAAAAGCCGGAACTTGCGGCACGCTGGTTTTTGGTGCGTCACGGCGAGACCGAATGGAACAAGGAGATGCGGTACATGGGCCGCGAGGATATTCCGTTGAATGACGCCGGAAGAGAACAGGCGCGAACGACTGCGGCCGCTCTTAAAGATACGGGTATTGATATCATTGTGTCCTCTGATCTTGCGCGCGCAAGCGAGACGGCGCGCATCATCGGACGCGAACTTGGCATTGATGTCATTGAGAATGAGCACTTTCGTGAGCGGCACATGGGGGAGTGGCAGGGGAAGACCACACACGAATTAAAGGAGATCCATACGGAGGAAGGATTTACGAAGATCCGCTTTCACTACGATGAAGCGTATCATGGCGGAGAGTCGTGGCGCGAGGTTGAGGGCCGGGTCATGAAAGGATTTCAGGATCTTCGTCAAAAGTATCAGAACAAGAACGTATTAATAGTGTCGCACGGCGGCACTATTCGGATGATCGTGAAGAACATCAGAAACCTTCATTTTGATGTTGCGGTCAGGAATGAACCATCTAACGGACAAAGTATTGAGCTTTCCATTGCACGCGAGCAATGCAAAAACTGTGGCAACGAATATGTGGAGCCCATAGAGGATGTGCTTGATACATGGTTTTCATCGGCTCTGTGGCCGTTCGCAACGCTCGGGTGGCCGGAGCATATCCGCGATCTGAAAGAATTCTATCCGACCTCGGTCCTTTCCACCGCGCGTGATATAATCAATTTATGGGTTGCCCGCATGGTGTATTCCGGCCTTGAGTTCATGGACGGCGTTCCGTTCTCCGATGTTATCATACACGCAACGATCCTTACGAAAGACGGGAAGCGGATGTCAAAATCGCTGGGGACGGGCATTGATCCCATGACACTTATTGAAAAATACGGCGCGGATGCGACCCGGTTCGGGATTGTCTGGCAGGCGATGGGGAATCAGGATATTCACTGGGCCGAAGAGCACGTGAACGCGGGGAAAAAATTCGCAAACAAGGTGTGGAATGCGGCGCGCTTCGTTCTTATGAACGCCGCGGACCCCAGCGCATTTGATCTGTCGGGAGATATTTTACATGATGCGATGTCTGATGACGACAAAAAGGTCCTGGCGCTTCTTGAGGAGACGAAAAAAAATGTCGGTGCGCACATTGATGCATACGAGTTCGGACACGCGTTACACGAGCTCTATGAATTTTTCTGGCGGGAATTTTGCGATGTGTACATAGAACGGTCCAAAAAAGCGCGGAATGACGCGGTAGCCGTTCGGGTTCTTACCGAGTCGTTGAAACTTCTACATCCCTTTATGCCGTTTCTTACCGAGGAGGTCTGGGCGCGAATTCCTCTGCCGGGAAAAAGCATGCTTATCGTCTCCGAGTGGCCGCTTCCGCATGCGCGCTAGAGAATGGTCTTGGCGCTGTGCTGATGATGCGCGCGGTAATAACATATACCAATGGCTGCAGTCGGATTTACTACCACGTACATTTTTATCAGTTTTTTGCCACCGCTCCTGTGGCTGCTCTTTTATTTGCACGAAGATCGGAATCCCGAGCCGCGCATATTTATTTTATTAGTGTTTGCCGGCGGCATCGCGAGCGCTCTTCTTGCGGTCTTGTTTGAGGTGATTGCGTACGGCGATAAGGAGCTCTCGGGTGTTATCGGGTATCTGTATCCCAGCATGAATTTTTGCAAAGTTACGGACGCGGCGCTTGGCATTGATGCGCGGTGCCCGGTATTCCTCTTTTTTCTCGGTATTGCCGTGATTGAAGAATATGTGAAATATCTTGCGGTGAAATTTTTGGTGCTTCATAGAAAGGTGTTTGATGAGCCGATAGATGCGATGATCTATATGATAACCGCCGCTCTTGGATTTGCCGCGATAGAGAACTATTTCTTTCTCAGTGATGTCTTCCGCTCCGATATTCCGCTGGGGCTCCAACTTGCCGCAAGCCGTTTTATCGGTGCGAACCTTCTTCATGCCTTAAGCTCCGGAATTGTCGGCTATTTTCTTGCGCGTGCGTTCTTTTCCCCGTATCGCCATCATTTTTTGGCGCTGGGTCTTGTGACCGCTTCCGTATTGCATGCGTTTTACAACTATTTTATAATAACAGAGAGCACATTCCCCCAGGGCGTTACCATGCTGATATTGCTCCTTTCCACTATGGCGCTTGTGGTACTTGTAGAGTTTGAGCGGCTCAAACGGAGAACTCCCACCGAGGCCGCCCTGGACCAGACCGCCTATCAAAAACCGCAATAGGGGGATCGCATGCCCTGCATGGTACCTCGTGATAGCGGTGGCATAGCAAAAGGGTTTTAGCGTTTTGCATGTATAATGTATAATTCTCATCATATGGCAGATACACGTTCATTTTTTGAGCGGCTCACGGGTAGTGTCCGCATTCCTGATCAAGATGATGCCAACGGGGCGGACGCTGATCCGTCAGTCGGGCTTGTTGCCGAAACGGTCACGGAGCGTCCCGCCGAACGGAAGGGGATGCCGGGACGAAGGAAGAAAGTGATAGAGTACGAAGAAGAGCCCGCGGAGGCGAGCTCCGGCTCTGCGTTTTCGCGTGCCGCGGCGGATGCGGCAAGCTCATATCCTGTTGCGGCGCCCGAACCCGTTGCGGAAGAGTCCGCGCGGGATGACCACGAGCCCGAAGGCCAGCTGACGGTTGATATTTATGATGATGGCGACTCCATTGTTATCCAGTCAACGGTCGCGGGAGTAAGTCCTGAAGACCTTGATCTTTCGGTGACAAGCGACATGGTGACTCTCAAGGGCAAAAGAAAAAAGGGGCAGAATGTTCGAGAGGAGAGTTACTATTACAAGGAACTCTATTGGGGGTCATTCTCACGTTCGGTCATTCTTCCGGAAGAGGTAGAGGCGGATGAGGCGGAGGCCGCGCTGAAAAATGGATTGCTCACGGTACGCTTGCCGAAGAAAAATAAACACATGCTGAAAAAAATAAAAGTGAAGCCGGAGTAGAATTTGTGCATGGTAAAAGGCCCCCATCTTGGAGGCCTTTTATTATTTCGTGAGACAGAGGTCGGAGTTTGGGACGAATGTTTTGCAGTTCTGATCAACGAACGCTTCGGTGCGGACGAGCGATCCCATCATATAATTTCGCGTCATACGGAAGCAGTACGACTGATCTGATACATTAAGAAATGAGTCGCAGAACGGCATAACGTACGTTCCGTCCCAGGTGTTGTCAGCAAGGGCGTAGGCGACGCCTCGTACACACGCTTCTCTGTCAGAACCCTCCGTTTTTTCGCAGATGCGGGCGGCTGCTTCCGGTTTTTCAACGCGGGAATTATTTGATGCATCTCGTCCCATGCTCTGCATACAGGCGATGCGATAGAGGCCCGCCTTTTTGCATTCAGCCGCAATGCCGTCCCAGGAAAGTCCCATTTCAAGCATGCGTGATGTTTGCATCACGTAACAATCGTTCTTATACTTGTCGTCCAATGCGGTGCATGGGAAATGATAATCGGTCGCTGACAGATACCGTTTTGATTTGTCAGCCGCGGTGATATTTTCCATGATGGCGCCTCCCCAGCAGGACTGCCGATCCCAGGGTGATGACAATATGTCGCAGTACTGCAAGCTTTTGACGAGATCATAGCCGAGAAAAAATACGACGGCATGTCCGAGTCCGTGAAGACACTGGAAACGAAGATTTGCCGGCTGATCATTCTGGCAGGCCATCTGTATCTTTTGCTTTACCTCCGTTTCGCTGATATGCGAACGCTCTTCCGCCGGATCGCTGTATACCGATTCTCCGCGCAAAAAACGCTCCATTGCTCCGTGGTAGCACCCTGAATGGCACGTCTGATCGCACGCCGCAAATGATTTTGGTATGTCGCCCTGCTGTTGGAACGTTTCGCGCCCGATCACGTGAACTATCGGATGGCACGAGGAGCGGATGCGAGAGTCGGACTGTTGCAACGTGTTTATTTCTTTGAGTGCCGCAAGGGTCCCGTTTGCACTGATGTAGGGTTCTATGAAGCCCGCGAGGCACTTTTCAAAGTCCGCATCGCCAAAACAACCGTCTATTGCCTGCTTCATTGTTTTCTTCTGTGTGACGGCGGTGGGGATAGGAGTGGCCGGTTGTGTTACTACTTCTTGTTCAAGGTTTTTGTGAGGAGTGCCGGATGTTAGATCGGCATTCGTGATGATGCCGGGTAACGCGGTAAGCGGCGGCGGTATCGGCAATGGTTGTATGGTAACGGAGAAGAAAAAATAAGCCGCTGTTACGAGAGCCGCGACACCGAACGTAGTAAGGATATATTTTATGTTCATTGCAACGAGATGCTTTTACAATTCAGCACATGGTGGGCGCTGAGGGGATTGAACCTCCCGTTCCCGGGCATAGAACTGCGCTTGCCTGCGGCATGCTCGTTATGCCCGCGAGAAGCAAAGCCATTTGCTTCTCGCCCCTCTCT
The DNA here is from genome assembly GCA_001820785.1 of Candidatus Sungbacteria bacterium RIFCSPLOWO2_02_FULL_51_17. Classification (GTDB taxonomy): domain Bacteria; phylum Patescibacteriota; class Minisyncoccia; order Sungbacterales; family GWA2-42-14; genus 2-01-FULL-51-34. Next base: position 6,177 of record MHQW01000030.1, on the reverse strand, counting down.
ACGTCAAAGAGTCGTGCTGCTCATTCTTTCAGGTTTTTGAACTTTGCAATGGGCGCACAAGGGATCGAACCTTGGGCCTCGAATACGTCAAATTCGCGCTCTACCACTGAGCTATGCGCCCGCGTGGTTCAAAAATTTGGAGAGGACCAGATGAGCTAAGCGCCCACTATACGCTTAATTTCCCGAGTGCATGATACTTTATTTTATATCACACGGTGAGGGTCCTAGGCAATGATTCTTCTGTTTCTGAAATATAGTGATGATGTTAACGGATCGGCGTAAGCCATCGCCGATATCGCGGCGCGTCCCCGCAGGTTACCTTTCTATATTGTTGTTCTATGATAGCCATGATTGATGCTGTTTTATGGCGCTCCGAAAAGTATCCTGGAATGCTTCTTACTCGCTCAAGCTCAATGCCGGTGCCCGTAAGGAACACCTCATCTGCGGTGCGGAGGAATTCCGGGCGGATGCGTTTTTCCTGGACTATCACGCCCATGTCGCGGGCAAGCGTGATGACAGTGTCTCTCGTAACACCTCCCAAAATAGTGCCCCGGGCCGGGGTATAGAGTGTTTTTCTTTTTACGATAAAGATGTTGTTTACGGCTCCCTCCGCAAGAAAACCATGCGTATCCAGAAAAAGGGGTTCATCGCACCCAGCTTTTTTTGCCTCCAAAAATCCGAGAAGTCCGTTCGCATAGTATCCGCTTATTTTTGCCCGAAGATCAACCGTAGAAGGGTCAAGCCGCCGGGTGTGAACTATTTTCATGGTCATCGCGCGATTTGGCGGCGCATCTTTCCATGGCCACGCAAAAACCACTATTGTCAGTTTTGCGCCGATGATATTGATGCCCATTTTTGCCTCCGAGTAAAAAGCCATTGGGCGAATGTATCCGGAAGATATTGCGTTTGCCTTCACGACATTTTCAATGGTGTGGGCAAACTCTTTTTTATTCATACCCAGGTTCATGGCAAGAACCGAGGCAGAATAGAAGAACCGGTCCAGATGTTCTTGCAGGCGGAATACCGCGGGGCCTTGTGGCGTGCGGTATACGCGGATACCCTCATAGACGCACGCGCCGTAATTAAGGCCCTGATGAAACATCGGGGCATGTGCTTTGTTGAGCGGCGCTATGCGCCCGTTGAGGAAGATTTTTTGTGCGGGCTTCATATGTTCGCTACGCAATAGAGCGTTTTACCCGATCCGCTAAAAAGTATTCGGAAAAAGCCGGCATGCCGCAGGGCGCGATTAAATTCCTTTTTTGTGAACATATAAAATGAATTTTCATCGGTCACATACTCAGGTTTTTTGCCGTCCTCCCACACCAGAGAATATTGCACGTGCTTCAAAAGGCGGCCGGACAGCATATTTGTCTCCAGTACGAACGCATGGCGTGTTCCGCGATCGTATATGTTTGCGACCGGCGGATACGCTTTCTCGTCGTGATAATTTGGTGCGTTGAAGATAAGGGCGCCGCCAGGTTTCAGCGCGGCCCGCACACGCAAAAGACCTTTCGTGAGCGCCTTTGCGCCGATAAAGTAATTGACGGCTTGTCGTATACACACAGCGTCAAACTGTTTGCGGTAGGTGATCCGTTGCATATCACAAATTTTCACGCGCGCGTTTTTTATCTTTTCTTTTTTCGCTTTTGCCTGTAGCACATTGAGCATTCCCTTGCTCCTGTCTAAAGATGTCACCGCGAATCCGCGGTGAAGAAGCGGAATGCTTACCTCGCCCGTTCCGGCGGCAAGATCCAGAATGGCTCCTTTGGCAGGAGTATGCCTCGCAATAAGAGAAACAAAATCAGGCACACTTGCAAGGTACCGCTGATACAGGAGGTCGTAGAGCGTCGGGAATGTGTTGTATGAGTTACCGGAGAGCATAGCGTACTGTTTCCTCAAGATCGCGACCTATCACCACAAGCCCGTGATCTTTAAGATTTATCATACGGACACCTTTTGTAAACAGATGGAGGGGTTTCGTTGCGTATTCCAACGTGCCGGGCGTGTAGGGGAAGGCAGTGGTGGGAGTGTGTTTTGCGAGTACGTGTCCGTGTACTACCGCGTTGATATGCGGGAACTTTTTAAATATCGCCGCCACCAATACTGCGTTAAACGATGCCCGCGCGCTACGGACGGCCTCAATGGAAATTGTCCTTTTGCGCCAATCAACATTTCGTACCAGTACGACATCACTTGGGCGAAGGTTCTTTTTATTGCTGCCGCGCGCCGTGATCAAAAAGGAATCACCGCTGACGCGCAATGCTATACTGCCGTGCCCCGAGGAGGCGCCGGAAAAAAAATCAGGCATGAATCCGCGCGCACGCATACGCGTACAAAGCGCACGGAATAATGATGCTTCTTTTTTGTATGTTGTGGCAGCAGCGGTATGTTTTAGTTGAACCGTTTTAAAATGGCGTGTGCGTGCGCGTGCTTCAACAAACGAAATGATCTTTTTGGCCAAGTTCGGTTCCGTAAATCGTATGGCTCCGCGTTCCGGAGTTATGAGTATGACCTCGCGGTGTCCGGAGGCGATGCGTGCCCGATCGTTTGCGATGGTAAGGTCTGATCTGTTATCCAATCCAGATAGGTATGCCTGCTCCACCAATTCGGCATCGGTTGCGTGTGATGCAAGTTTGAACCCCACCTGGAAAAGAGGTGTCTTTGACCAGCGCTTAACGGATGCAATAATTTTCGGAAGGCGGTATAGGCGAAGGGTAAGTGAGGGCTGTGCCGAGGCGATCTTCCCCGCGCGACGTGTCACGCCATAGTCGGAAACGGCTGCGCCAAGAAATGCGACATCTATTGCGTGTTTTGTAAGAATATTTTTCAGAGCCCGCGCATACTCATCATAGGTTTCAAAGGCGACGGATGTTAGATTGCGGTGTGCCTTCGGCATTTTGGAATTTTTGGCGTGGAGATAGAAAACGGTGTGACCTTTGGCAATGGCCACCTCTGCGATCTTTGCGGGGAAAGATCCAGTACTAAAATTACCGATGTGTCGCACATCGTCTATCTTTACGATGGTTCCTCCTGAAGTAATTAATGTGCGCATATTGTATGGTCCGGAGCACGTCCTACTTCCTAAATTAACACCTGATACTGCTAAAATCAATTACAATCGGGTTGCCCGATGAGCAACCCGTCATGCGTACTGCGGCTACTCAAGCCACCCAAGGTCTTTGAGCGCTTGGCGCTAGAGCTCTCTTTTGTACACGAGAAACGCGATATCGCCGCGCTGATTTTTAATCGGTGTTGGAGTAAGTCCCGCAACAGTGCTTCTGAATACGGCATCAGGGACCGAATTGGTTGCATAGATAAAATATTGTTTCTTGAACCCCGAGCGGTCAAAATAATCGTTCCCCCGCTCGTTCAGGTATGCATAGTAATCGTTCATTTTAAGAATTGGCCAGGCCTTGTACACAAGCCGCCGCTCAAATACCCAGAGCTTTGCTCCATCGTCAATGTTGCCGCCATATACGATAAGGAAGGGTTCGCGGCGAAGACCTCTGTGTGTGCCATCCTGCAGTGCGCCATTGCGGATATTTTCTAAAAATTGATACTTGGTGTCAAACGTAAGAAGAGGCATCTTTCCGGCAAATTCTTTGGTGAGATACTCCTCAAGCTCATTATATCCCCAGTTATAATTTTCATTCCGAACCTTTGACGCCATCCACGGGATGGGGCCTGTTGGGTAATATGCTATCTGATTATTGTAGGAATAAAAAATTTCAAAACAGGCAATAATAACTGCACCCGACAAAACAGCATACACAACCCTTCCGCGTATTTTTTCTTGCATGTGAGCGAGCGCAAACCCGACGACAAGCGCAAAAAACGGTGTAAGCATGGTGAGGAATCGGTACGCAGGGCCGATGAGCATGATGAGCACAAAAAGAAACGCGAGCGTGAGCGCCACCACTGTTTTTTCCTGAAGATGGGCCCGTGGTTTTTTTATGAACGAGTAACAAAAGATGGCAAGTGACATGGCAACAAGCGCAAGGAAGAGCCATGAGTGTGTGGCAATGAGGCGCGGAAGGATGTCGGTAAGCCGCTTGCCAAGCGTTCCGATCTCTTTTCCGGGTTGTACCTGCCATTCTGGATGTTCTTGCCCGAACATATGCGACAGCTGGAAATCAAAGTGTCCCACCGCTCGATAGAGTTCCGTGTTATACACGATGACCGGCGAGAAGACGATAATCGCAAGCAGGGCTCCTATCCAGAATTCGCGCAGTCGGAACACGGATCGTTTGAATAGCGCAAGGTACGCAAAAAAAACAGGGAGCGCTATGAAAAAATTGTATTTCACAAGTCCGCCAAGTCCGATAAGGACACCGAGCCAGATGAAATATTTTTTGTTTTCTAAACCTTGTAAGAACACATAGAAGGCAAGAAGAAGGAAAAAGATAAGGTGCGCCTCCTGCAGGCCCGTGCGGGAAATATAGACGCCGTTCAAGGTTATGGCGTATCCGAACGCTGAAAACAACCCTGCTTTTTCAGAAAAAAGCTTGCGCCCGATGAGAAAAAGCAGATACACCGACATAACGCCGGCAATAGATGAGGGCAGGCGGAATGCTATAGTATTGTCCCCAAAGATTGCGAGAAACACATGCTGAACGGCAAACACGAGAGGGGGGTGGTCGTGAAAGGAGACATACACCCACCACGGGGTGACCGCTCCGGGGTGCGCAAGCGGATCAAACCACTCAAGCGGCGTTGTTTGGTATGGGGCCTCGTCAAAGTCAATCATGCCAAGTCCGCGAAATGCGTAGAGCACCTCGTCGTTTACCGTATCTCCGCGGCCAAGGCCGAAAAACCGCAGGAGGGCTGCAACTATCAGGATCGCTATGAGAACGTTTCTGCTCCTCTTACTCATGGAATCGCATAAAGAACACCTTCATAAAACTTTCAAGCATGATGCTCGCTTTGAATTTTGACGCACCGACCCTGCGCTCGGTAAACGAGATCGGTATTTCGGTGATGCGATAATTTTTCCGATGGGCTTTAAGCGTCGTTTCTATCTGAAAGCAATATCCGACCGAACTTACCGACGCAAGGTCAATATGCTCCAGCACCTCGCGCCGGAAACATTTGAATCCGCCCGTAAGATCGCGGTAGGGAAGCCACAGCACCGTTCGTGCGTAGAAATTTCCGAAACGGCTGATGAGCCGCCGCGTGAGATCCCAGTTCACTATCGCCCCCCCGGTAATGTAGCGAGATCCAAGAACGACATCATATTTTTCTGCGTGCGCAAGCATTGCCGGGATCGTTCGCGGGTCATGCGAAAGGTCTGCGTCCATCTGAATAATGTAGTCGGGCTTTTGCGGGTCGTTGAGGATTGTCTGGAATGCTTCAACGTATGCGGCGCCTATGCCGGTCTTTACTTTACGATGAATGATCAGGAGTGGGTATGTTTTCGCAAGCTCTTCGGCGAGCGCCCTGGTTCCATCGGGAGAGTTGTCATCAACCACCACAACTTGTATGTTTGGTAGTCCCAAAGAAAAAACACCCTCTATGAGGGGACGCAGGTTGTCGCGTTCGTTATATGTGGGAATCACTATGACGGTCTTTTGCATGGAATGCCGCAATTAGCGCTATGTGAGCCGGTGCGCTTAGTCAGTGCCTATATGTGTTGCCTCGGCATAGAGTTCCGGATAATTCTCTTGTATGTACCGAGCAAACTCACCATGCTCCAGATCTTTTGCCTTAGTGAGCATCTCGTCAAACTCTTCGGCATCGCGCACCCTCTCACTTTTAAGTAATGCTGTATGGGCATCCGGGTTGTTCTTTTTCCATTTTTGTACACGCGTGTTGCCGCTGATCGTATAGTGCCCACGTTTTTGAAGTGCGAGCTCATAACTGCGAAGTCCTGAAAGGCGCATCCAGGCAAAAAACTCATCAGGTGTTTTGAAAAACTGAAACACATCGGCGCCATATGCATGTTTCAATTGTCTGGCAATGCGAATGCCATGTGCCCACGCGTCACGTTCGTCTTGGAGCACGGTTTCGCCTGTGCCTGGAAGCGCCCGCGTATCGTATGTTCCTGCGATGGCACGAAATTGTACTCTGGCGGTATCGCGCCAAGAGCGTTCTTCCGGGCCTAACTCCTTCGCGACTTCTACTGAACTTCCTCACTTAGCTTAACATCTCTGCTTTCCGCAGGCAGCCCTTCAGTAATGC
>MHQW01000029.1:19463-24124 GCA_001820785.1 Candidatus Sungbacteria bacterium RIFCSPLOWO2_02_FULL_51_17 | reverse complement strand
AAGGTGAGGCCCCACGGATCGAGCGGCCTCGCGTCGCAGTCGATGATGTGTTGCGTCATCGGTGCGACGACCACCATGGGGCCACCATACGCCCTGACGAGAGGGAGCAGGTGGGCAAAGATATCCCCGCCTGATGCCTTCTTCAGGTCAGCTGGCATCCAGCCAGCCCGCTCCAGAGCGTCTGCGGTTTCGTTCATCTGTCCGATCGAGTAGAGACTGGACATTGTCCTTCTCCTTTTGGACACGTTCCGTCGGAACTTGTCCCCTTGCTGTTTGATTTGGCTTTCGCCACAGCAGAAAATTGCCTTCATTCTCTCACACGCAGAAAGCACTTTTTTGCTGCGGCAAAGCGCACAAGTTAGGTAAAAATAGCTACTTTAAGTATACACCTTATACGGTACCGAAGTCAATACTAAGACTACGTACTATGTACTACAACCGTCGTGATGATGTTTAACTATCTTAATCTTGCCCCTACCCTGCCGCTCACGGTATCGTTCAAAAGTTCGAACGTCCCAGACCCATCAAAAATAAAGTGGCTTGAATAGAAGAAAAAATCAAAACTGCGTGCCGTATGCTCGCACCTATGATATACTATAAGCATTCTAGCAATTTTTCAGAATAGATATATGCGCAGTGTCACAAAAAAAGAGTGGGTCTTGGTGCTCGCCGTTTTTGCGATAGGCGTTTTCTTCCGATTTTATCAACTTCCCGCCATTCCCCCGGGACTGTATCCGGATGAGGCGACGAACGGAAATAACGCCCTGGAGGCGCTTGCGACCGGCGATTTCAAAGTATTCTATCCGGAAAATAACGGACGCGAGGGCTTGTTCATAAATATTCAGGCATTTTCGGTACACCTCTTTGGAAATACTCCGTGGGCGTTACGCGCCGTCTCGGCCTTGTTCGGCTCGCTTACGGTACTTGGCGTATGGCTTCTTTCGCGGGAACTTTTCCGCGATCGCGCCATCCGCGGGAAGTACAAAGAGCTGTGGACGGTATATGCGCCTCTTGCATCCGCATTTTTCATCGCAACGGGATTTTGGCACGTGAATTTTTCACGCATCGGATTTCGCGCGATCATGATACCGTTCCTGCTAAGTTTCGGACTCTACTGGCTTCTGAAGGGACTTCGCACGGGAAAGATCTCAAGCATGCTTGCGGCAGGCATCATGATGGGCGCCGGGTTTCACACGTACATCGCGTTCCGGTTCGTGCCGTTCATCCTCATCATTCCCCTCGGGTGGTACCTGTGGCAGTGGCTCAAAAAAAATACATCCATCGCGAACAACTGCATCCCTTGCTCCATCGCTTTCTTTCTTTTTATCACCTTCATCACGGCGCTCCCCATCGGATGGTATTTTTTGAACCATCCGGAAGATTTTTTGGGGCGAGGCGGCCAAGTTTCCATATTTGAGGCAGAACGACCACTCTATGAATTTCTCCGCTCAAACGCGCTGACCCTCGGCATGTTCAATGTCCACGGTGATTGCAACCCCCGCCATAATTTCGCCTGTCTTCCGGAATTGTTCTTTCCGGTCGGGATATTCTTTCTTATCGGAGTCGCATCAGTGCTCAAAGGACTTTTCCGAAAAGCATCGGAGCATCGCCTTCCGTCACTCGTGCTTTTTTTCTGGTTTTTCTTCATGCTGTTTCCGACAACGCTTACACGAGAAGGGCTTCCGCACGCGCTTCGCGCGATCGGATTATTACCTGCGGCTTATATTCTTGCGGGCCTCGGATGCGGGATCATATGGAAACAAGTGGCGGAGCGCATACAGCAGTGGCTAGCAAACCCGGCATATGAAGCGTATCGGCACCAGCTTCATCGCATTCAAAAAGAATGCGCCATCGTCCTGCTTCTCATTCTTGCCGCGACCGGTCTTTGGGGATACAAAACGTACTTCATCCGTTTTGCAAACGCGCCCGCAACCTATTTTGCCTTCTCCGCCGACATGACTGAAATGGGGGGGTACCTTGCGGCACTTCCGCGCGAGACAAAAAAATACGTCATCGTAAATCTTGGCGGCACCGACATTCGCGGCCTTCCAACTCCTTCGCAAACGGTCATGTTCATGACGGACACGTTCAGGCGCGACCGCCAAATCAAGGAGAACATGACCTACCTCCTGCCAGATGAATTGTCGCAAATAAACACGCGCGATGCCACTATCGCTGTTATTCCCCTTAATCCGAGCGATAGAACACTCACGGATGCGATAAAGCTCCGGCTTCCGGAATTTCGGCCGTATGTTCCCGGAACATTTCTTGTATTTACCAAGGGACTATAGAGATAACAAAAGGATGCTCGTAGGGCCCCGCGGATAGCGAATGCGCAGGGCTCAACCGGCACTTTTCATACAATGGGTACCTACCGCCTATGGGTCGCGATCATACTCTTCATCATGTTCATCATCATGATCGCCTCCGCCTCCGGAGAATCCGCGATCATGGATGAGCTTGCGCACATCCCGGCGGGCTTTTCATACGTCCGCCATCAGGATTATCGACTTAACCCAGAACACCCGCCGCTCATAAAAGATCTGGCCGCTCTTCCATTGCTTTTTCTCCGCCTGAACTTTCCCACCGATGTTCCGTCGTGGACCACGGAGTTGAACGGGCAATGGACACAGGGCGCTCTATTCCTCTATGAGTCGGGAAATAACCCCGATAGCATTTTGTTCTGGTCGCGTCTCCCCATAATGCTTCTTGCAGTCCTGTTTGGGTGGATTGTATTCGCATTCACAAAAAACCGCTTTGGGAACCGCGCCGCCTTTTTCGCGCTGATCTTTTTCGCTTTCTCTCCGACCATCATCGCCCACTCACGCTACGTGACAACCGATCTCGGAGCGGCGTTCGGTTTTTTCATCGCAATAACGGCCTTCGTTCTTTTTTTGGAGCGACCAACGCTTAAAAATACGCTCATGGTGCTTGCCGCGTTCGGCGTAGCACAGCTTCTAAAGTTTTCGCTCATCATTGTGCTTCCGGTCTTTCTTTTTGTGACCGGTGTATGGATCGTATCGCTGTGGCGACATCATACGAACATTGGCAAATCGTTCTCGTTCGCGCTTGTCACTTTCGGCCGCGTGGCGTTCGTCCTTGTCGCAAGCATCATCGTTGTGTATCCGGTATACGCGTTCCATGTGATCAACTATCCCGCAACATCACTCAAGGCGGATGGCACCGCTTACACGACGGCGGAACTAACTGCCATCGTAGGATTACCGGAGGAAATACGCTACGAAGCGTTGCGGCAGGTCCCCCTTTCTCAAAAACGCGATACCGTCTATACGCTGGGATCATTCGCACAAGGCCCCGACCGCGAAGGGATCACCTGCGATCCGCAGGCGAAGATATCGCTTGGACGGCGCATGAGGTGCCTTGCGGAATTCACGATCTGGGCATCCGATAAACCGGCGTGGCGTCCTCTGGCCCAATATCTTCTTGGCATTGAGATGGTCCTCCAGCGGGCCGCTGGCGGAAACACGACCTATTTTCTGGGAGAAACATCAAATGGGGGCTGGGCGTATTACTTTCCCGTGCTGTATCTTTTGAAAGAACAGCTTGCCCTTCATCTGTTGACGCTCATCGCCCTGGCGCTTGCCCTCATACAGATGCTTCGCGGGCGAAAATCCATTGGCTCTCTTCGCCACTGGATCACCGAAAATCTTTTTGAGTTCACCGCCCTCTGTTTTATCGTTCTATACTGGGCTTACTCCATACGAAGCCCGCTTAATATTGGCGTGCGGCATGTCCTCCCCACATTTCCATTCATATACATACTTGTTTCCCGCCAGATAGACCGGTGGCTCGCGCCACACGCGCGCATTTCGGCACCCGCGTCATGGAGAGAGTGGCTGGTGGGCCTCTACGAGATCCATCTAAAACGCCTGCCGAAGCTTCTCCTGGTCGCGGCCCTTCTTCTCTGGATGATGGCGCGCACCATAACCACATTTCCAAACTACCTTTCCTACTTCAATGAACTTGCCGGCGGAAATGAGCATGGATATGAGTTTGCCGTTGACTCAAACTACGACTGGGGACAGGACTTAAAACGCCTGGCGAATTTCGTCCGCGCGCGCGACATACCAACGATCGCCGTTGATTATTTCGGCGGCGGTTCGCCGCGCCATTATCTCGGAGGACGTTTTGAGCCCTGGTGGTCCGCAAAAGGCCGGCCCCATGGATACTTCGCTATCTCGGCGACATTCCGACAAGGCGCATGGGGAACACCGGCGGAGGGTTTGGCCAGGAGCCCCGACGACTATGAGTGGTTAAAACCCTTTCGTCCGGTCGCAAAAGCAGGTGATTCACTATTCATTTATAAGCTTCCGTAGGCGTGCTACCAAAACTCTTAAAAATGTAAAACCACCCCGTGCCATGTGGGTGGTTTTTAGCTGATGTGTGACGAGGGCGTAAATACTAGCAAAGGGCCCGCATCATCCTTCTTGGCATACTCGCGAAAAAGCATAAAGAACAGCATGCAATCATCCGCATTCTCTTCCAAGAGCACGAGAAGATCTACGGGTCGTAGCACCCTGCCGACCAACGTAATGGTGCAACAATCGAAATGACACTTCGCCCATTGGCGGATTGCCGCCATCATTTCCTCATCGATGCGTTCTCTGTAGGCCATTATCCATCCCCCTTATCCACATTCG
>MHQW01000029.1:0-19431 GCA_001820785.1 Candidatus Sungbacteria bacterium RIFCSPLOWO2_02_FULL_51_17 | reverse complement strand
TCCCGCCACAAACACATAGAGTACATCAGCATCGCCCGCCTTCATCGCTTCAACCAACTGCCGAACCGAGTACTCGCGACCAAAAGAAATGGCGTACCGATCAGGACTTGGATGCCGGGAAACCAAGCGCTCCCATGCCTGAATAATTTCCTCATCAGTGCGTTCCACGTATGGCATTTCACGGTGGTTGCCAAAAGATCTGCCATCAGTATATGCAATCGGCACTTTTTTGCAAACTGGAACACTGAATATTCAACTTCCCGCTACTGCTGGAATTTGTAAAACACCTTATTCCCGAACCGAAGGTCAATGTACTCAATGGCACCGGTGCGATCCTTCAGTTCCGTTTCAAAAAGCGTCTTTACTTGTGAGATCCAGACGGCGGGATCCGTAGCCCTCGGCGTGAGAATGCGCCAGTCCCCGGCAAAAAGAAGCGTATAGTCCTTCGGGTTCGCATCATCAAGCACAAGCCCGATAAGATCCGCGTTGAGCTTTGCGGCGCCCTCACGGGCTGCCAGAAAATAATCAATGTATGTTTTTGCAACGACGACCCCTCCCGACGAGCTCCCACCACCCTGCGCGTATATGGTCGGCAGTACCCCGACACCCAGCCCCTCAAACGCGCCGAAAGCGAATCCTTCTTCATCAATAAGCAGACAGTTGCGCGCTTCACCCCTCGGTGCAACTTCCGCGGAAACATCACTGTCTTCGTCATCAAAGATGATCCCACCCGTCGCGGACATTGGCTCTTGCTCTGCTACGACCGTTTCATCCGTACTGCCTCCCACGGAAGAACACGCAAGGCCCCACAGATCGCGCTCGCGAATGGTTACTGCGAGCACGTCAGGAAGATGTTTTTCAATTAGCACCTCTTTCGCCTTCGGAAATTTCTTGCGGACAGCTTCAGCAAGCCCTTCGCGTGATATAACAAGCATGTTATCGCGAGGAATAAGGTATCCGATAGATCCAAAAAGATACTCCCAAACGCGCTCGCGCACCTCGGATTCGGCGATCCCGCGAAGACCTGCGACCGATACCGTATGCACCCGGAAATACGGGTGATGCGCCCCCCACCGCACACCCCATCCGACGCCAAAAAAAATGATCACGATAAAAAACCCCCATGCGGCATATGACCACGGGGAACGCCGGCGGCGAAGACGCCGTTTAAAAAGAAATTTTGAACTATGGGAATCGCTGTCCCAGCGTTTTATCTTCATACCCATCGGCGCACCCATGTGCATATAAGCCGCATCCGAAAGCGCTGCTGCTCCCCTATAGTATATCGCCGAATAGATATTTTAAAAAACGTGAAGGGATCAAAAAGTGCATGTTCATTGACCTTGAAACATTCGTCTCGCAACGGAATCTGTGCTCAAAAAAGCCCAATAATGTTCGGCTTTTTTACTGCTCTCCGTTAGCTTTCCAAGCATTTTTTCCACGAGAAAATATACTACACCTCCAAGAGCTCGTGGTCCGTAAGCGCGTGTGCATCGTTGAACGTGAATGTACCACAAAACTTTTTCCCTGCCAAAAAATACGGCATCCAATATGCGTCATCCAGCCACATATCGCCAAACGGAATATCTTCCACCACAAACCATTGCGGCCGCATCTCTTCCGTTTCAACCGGTTCACCGTCTACCCGATCCGCACGAAACACATGCATCTCAAGAAGCTCCGGGTTCCCCAAAAAAGAGAATCGCAAGTTGCCTGCCGTTTCCAATGGCCCCACGCTCACTCCGGCTTCTTCATATAATTCCCGTCGTGCCGCGTCTTCAATTAGCTCGCCGGGCATCACCTTGCCGCCGAACCTGCTCCATCGCCCCTGCCCGAATCCCCGCTTTTTCATACCAAGAAGCACCCGGTCGTCGCGGTGAACAATGCAAAGCGTCATTACTTTTTTTAGTGACATGCCAGGGTATTATGCTCTCGTATGATTTTTTTGAAACCTTGAAAATTGGAAAGCTGATGAACATAGCTTGGCAAGTGGACACATATCACAGCGCGGATCTTTTGCGGTGCATACCGCTCGCCCATGTTCAATGAAACGATAGGTGGTCCTAAACCACTCCGCCTTTGGCAAAAGTTCCATAAGATCCCGTTCAATTTTTACCGGGTCGGTGTTCCGGGAAAGACCAAGCCGACCCGAAAGCCGCGCCACATGCGTGTCTACCGCGATCCCCTCAATGATGCCGTAGGCGTTTCCAAGAACTACGTTCGCGGTCTTTCGCGCAACCCCCTTAAGAGTGAGCATATCGGCCATGGTGTCGGGCACCTTGCCGCCGTATCTATGTAAGACGATACGCGCGGTAGCAAGAATATTTTTCGCCTTTGCCCGATAAAAACCGGTCGGACGTATCATCGCTTCAAACCGCTTCTGAGAAAGTTTGGAAAAATCGGCTGCCGTCTTGTACTTTTTGAATATCGGCGCCGTTACTTCGTTCACCTTTTTATCGGTACATTGCGCCGAAAGAATGACCGCAACAAGCAATTGGAAGTTGGTGCGGTATTTCAACGCCATCCCGGCGTTGGAATAGGCCTTGGTAAGCAGAGATACGATCTTCTGCCCCCGTTTTTTCCTCATTAGAAATGACTCCATATGCCCATTAGTATTACGTATTAAGTATCAAGTATTAAGCAAAAAAGTTCCCACCCATCTGCATACGTACTACTTACTACTTGATACATGCTACTTGTTGTCCAACATCGTACTGATCGCCGAGTACACGCTTGCTCCCGCCTCAACAATCTTTCCCGGCGCGCCGCGCCGCGCAAACACATTGCCATAGACGAAATTATCTTCAAGATATTTTTGTATGCGATGAATGTCGCTTACGCGGTCATAGGAACCAAGAACAATGATGGCAACGGGCCGCTCCCCATACTCGGCGAATTGCACCTTATATACCGCCGCCATGGCTTGGCGCGCTTCCGGCGTTGACCCGGATTTACCGCCGATAAAACTTTCGTCCTCGCGCGGCCAGTTGACGTTGATAAGCGAAATCTTTTTCGCTTTATCTGCGGTCATAAGGGTGTATTCACGAAGACCCGACAGCACAAATAGCGGTTTTTTATGAGCATAGATATAGCGAAGTAATATAAAGAGATCTTCCGGTGTGGACACGTTCTCTGCGGAAAGACCGCTTGCTTCGGTATAATGCGTTGCCGTCATACCGACGGCCTCTGCCTTCTGGTTCATGGCATCAACAAAGTTCCACGCCTGCTGTTGATACAGCGTCGCGACATCGTTTGACGAAGAAAGAATGAGGGGGTACAAAAGCTCCTCGGCCTTATATTCATCACCCTCGGCAAGATGCGCCGAATCACCCTCAGTCGTAAGCGCGTGCTTAGTAACTGGTACGATCTTAAAACGATTTATCGTCTCAAGCGCGACCAAGCCCGTCATCAACTTTGAAACAGAGGCGATGGGAAACTGTCGGGACCGGTCCTTTTCAAAAAGTATCTGACCCGTCTCAAAATCGGCGGCAATGACCGCTATCGCGGAAAGCGCCGGAGGCGTTACCGGCGGGCGCATAATTTTTTGATAGTATGCAAACGCAAGGTCTTTTTCGGGATCGGCAAAATAGGTCAGAACAACGATACCCTCTTTTGTAAGAGAAAACAGCTCCTTTGCGTCCTCTACCGAGAGCCGTATACACCCGCCGGAAAACGCATCGGACACATACGTGCCATCGGGGTAATACGGAATACCGTGAATGAAATAGTTGCCAAAAAAAAGCATGCTCCACGGCATCCATACTTTGCCGATAGTTGAAAAATGCTTTTTCTCCTTCAGCCGTATCTTGTACGAACCGTTGGGGGTTTCAAAAAAAGTACCGTCCTTTCCCTTGCCCCTGATCTCAAACGTTTTGATATGCTCACCGTCCTGATAGATAGCAAGCGTCATAGCGCTTAAGTCGGCAAATATAAAATCGCGCTTCGCCTGTAGCAGTTCGTCTTTGCGAGAAAGTACAGCGTCTCCCGAAGAAAATATTACCGCGTCATCGGAAAGCTCCCGAAAAACTGGGCCGGACGGTTCCTGGCGAGGAAGGATCTGGTAGTCCGGATTTTGCAGAGGAAACATATAGGCCGAGAGTTGGCGCCCCGCAAAAGAACCGGCAAAAAAAATGACGCCAAGCAGTATGGCGAACCGAGCGACGAACCCAAAAGCGTGCCCATCAAACTCTAATTCAAACTTCATAGAAATACCTTATGAGTCATTCTAGCATATGGCCGTGAAGTTTTGCTAATCGGGTGAAAGTATTATGTATTTAGTATTAGGTATTACCAAAAATGCATCCTTCTCCACACTTACTACTCTATACTGGATACAATTCTCTAAGAATTTCTAGGGCTTTACGCAATGCCTTCCCCCGATGACTCACAGCGTTTTTCTCCTCCTGCGTCATTTCAGCGTTCGTTTTGCCCATCTCATCCGAAAAAAAGATTGGGTCATACCCAAAACCATTACCGCCGCGAAACTCCCGTAAAAGCCGCCCCCGCTGAATACCTTCGTATGTGCGAATCTTTTCCGACACCGGATCAAAGAGGGCAATGACCGCGTGAAATTGTGCACCCCGCTCCCCCTCCGGCACATTGGCTATTTCCTTTAAAAGCTTACGGCATCGGTCTTCGTTCGTCCCCGAAGCATATCGGGCTGAAAATACACCGGGACGGCCGCCAAGCGCGTCAACCTCAATGCCGGAATCGTCTGCGATCGTCAACATTTCCGTCTTCCTGCCGACAATCATCGCCTTAATGATGGCGTTTCCTTCAAACGTAAGCGCCGGCTCCCCCACATCGGGCACATCCGGAAACGCATCAAGCGTTACCAGCTCAAAATCGGTCCCCTTCAGCATCGCGACGACTTCTTGTATCTTATCAGTATTTCTTGATGCAAGTAAAATTTTTTTCATACTGAAAAGTTTGTTTCAACCTTTTCTACCTTAAGGAAGTCCTTAAGCGAGCCCTGTGTCACTCCCATTCCATTGTCGCGGGCGGCTTATTACTCACATCATACACCACCCTATTCACCTCGCGCACCTCATTCGTAATACGCGTTGATATCTTTTCCATCACCGGATAGGGCACACGGAAAAAATTCGCCGTCATCGCATCGCGCGATTCCACCACCCGAAGCACCAGCGGATATTTATATGTCCGCTCATCTCCCTGAACCCCAACGGAGCGGATTGGCAAAAGCACCGGAAACGCCATCCATATCCTTCGCAACAACCCGGCCTTTTGCAACTCCTCCTGTATGATACCATCCGCCCGCTGAACGATGGACGCCTTTTCCGCCGTAACTTCCCCAAGAATTCGCACCCCGAACCCGGGACCGGGAAAGACCTGCCGCGCCGTGATGGCATCGGGCAACCCTAGCATCCGCCCAAGCGCTCGCACCTCATCTTTATACATATTCCGGAGCGGTTCGTAGACCTCTAGCTTCATGTTCTTCGGCAAACCACCGACGTTATGATGCGATTTTATGCGCGAAGAATGTTCCGTCAGTCCCGACTCTATGCGATCAGAATAAATAGTACCCTGCACCAAGACATCTGCTCTGAATTTCTTCGCCTCCTCATTAAATATGTCTATGAATATCTTGCCGATAACTTTCCTTTTCTTTTCGGGATCGGTAACTCCCTTGAGCGCCTTAAAATAACGAGACCCCGCATGAATGATGCGTAGGCGCAACGGGAACGCCGAGAATGTCTTTCGTATCTCTCGGGCCTCGCCTATCCGCATGAGCCCCGTATCAACAAACACCGCGAGCAAATTCCTGCCGATCGCCCGCGCCACAAGAATCGCCGCAACGGACGAATCCACCCCGCCGGAAAGCCCGACAATGGTGCGCCGCCCGCCAATGGTGCGCCTCGCCTCGTCTATGCATTCTCCGACTATATCGCGCTTTTGATGTGTAGCCCCTCCGACCGCGCGAAGAAAATTTTTAAGCAGGCGCGTCCCGTATTCCGTATGCGTCACCTCGGGATGGAACTGTACTCCCCATATGCGGCGCGCCGCATGCGCAAACGCGGCAACGGGCGTCAGCGGCGTCGCGGCCGTAATAGAAAATCCTTTCGGCACCACGGTAACCGTGTCGCGATGGTTCATCCACACGAGGGATTTTTTTGTGATGCCAGAAAATTGCAGCAAAACTTTTCCAACGGTAAGCATTGCGGGGCCATACTCACCCTTCGCCCCTTGCGACACATTGCCACCAAGCATATGCGCTATCAGCTGGTGCCCGTAACAAACGCCGAGAATGGGAATGTTGGCATCAAAAATCCCGGGGTCAACCCGGGGCGCCGTGCGCTCATAGACCGAACGCGCTCCTCCCGACAACACAATGCCCGCGACCCCGCCCTCCCGCGCCATATCTTCCGCGGTAAACGAGGTGCCGACGATCTTTGGCTCATATCCGAGTTCGCGAACCCGTCGGGATATGAGGTGGGCGTACTGCCCGCCGAAATCGTAGATGAGAACCTTCGTGTGTGTATCCATGCGTCATGGTAGCAAAGCGTCCCGACGCCGTCAAATGCTTGCTCACATATGCTGCCCATATTGATCAAGGAGTTCTTTTACAAGTTTGTTTGCATCTTCGCGGGCACTCTGTATTTTTTTCTGGATCTCAACCGCCCGCCTGTCTGGCGCCTCTTTTTTTAGAGCATGAGCAAAAAGCTCGTGTGCATCCTTCCAAACCCCATGCAAATCGTGTTCGTTCGGATCATAGATCCCCGGTATGCCCTGCCCGCCGAAAAAGATCCGGCCTCCGAGCTTTCGCTGAAGGTCATCACGCTCATCCTTGGCGCCAGCAACAGAGGCGATCTCAAAAGTAATTCCTAATCGGGAAAGTGCATCGGCAATGGGCTGTAAGCTTTTTCCCGTTACGATAGTATCGGTTACAACTAACACCATACCCCCATGTCTCCGCATCAGAGAAAGATCCTCTGTATATCGTTCATTTAGAAACTTCTCAATCTCGGCGGACTTTGTTGCCGCCTCTTCACCCTCAAGACCTCGCGCTCCTGCTAAAAAGGCAGTTGCCGGACCCTTCATATTGTTTTTCTCATAGACCGACTTTAGAAACTGGGTGAAAATAAAAGTTGGGACCCTTCCCGATGCATCGTCCCCGATGAGTAATTTGTATTCCCCCTTCTGAATAGATCGGCGCATTCGGGAAATAAGCTCTCCCATGGGCTCAAATAGGTGTTCAATTTCGGGGTTGCTGAACCCATCGTCTTTTGCCTCCTCTCGCGGGCTCTTGGAGACATCATCCAATTTCACATTTTTTTCAGCGTTTTTCATATATGTTCATTCATCATAAAACTTTTGCCGCGTAATTCAAGAACAATGATCGCCGCGTGCACTACGACCGACACCGCGATAGTCAGGACGCATGCGGCAAGAAGAAATGTGCCGATGCCGACCGGCGATCCGAAGATGCCCATTTCAAAAAGAAACCCGAGAGAAGCGGCGCAGAATAAAAAAAACTTTACCCGATCAACCGATACTTTACCTTGCCCGCGAGAACGAAGAACTATAGCCAGCCGCATGCCATACCGGCGCGCGCGAACAAATATTTCGCACACCTTTAAACATTCAATAAGAAGAACTCCAACAAGAAGATACGCCAGAAGAGCCGTGTCCCACAGAGAAAAAACACCGGCCAGCAGGACAACAAAGAGCATCCCATCCCGTGCGCCGTCCATGGCTCCACCAAGAGCCGTTACTTTATGTGCGGCGCGCGCAAGCATACCGTCAAACATATCGGAGATCGCGGCAAAAAATCCTATGCTGAAAAGCGCCGACATTGGCCATTTGTCATACAACCCTGCAGCAAGAAGCAGAACCAGCGCCATGCCAAAGAGTGTTATCGCGTTCGGATGAATGCCGAGACGCACAAGCGGCAACGTAAGAGGCATAAAAAAGCCGTCACGCTGTAGCGTCTCAAGCCGGTTAAAACCGATAAGCACGGAGGAAAGCATCCTTGCTGAAAAAAATATGGGAACAATAGCGGCACCTACAAAGAGCAGGCAGAGATATACTGCTATGGTTCCGGTATGAAAAATGGTATTCACACGGGTTTTCTTAGCGCTGTGCTTTTTTACTCTTTGCGCTCTGCCGAATGACAAATTTTAATGCGTTCCAATGCGCCCCTATTCCGGCGACTTTTATTTTGCGAAGACCGTGGGCGAGACCAAGCGCCCGAACCCGGCTTTCGCTGAGATCAGTTCCCATTTGCGCGCGTTTTTTTGGCCAAGAAATCCACAGCGCGCCCTCGCGCTTCAGCTTGTCCTTGAGGTGCGGAAGCTGTTCCTGTAATTCCTTGGCCGTATGGACAAAATACTGGATGAAATCAAGAGAACGGCCGCGTCCGTCCTGCCGGATAAAGCCCACAGGAAGCCGCCCCAGCATCTTTTCATATCCTGCCGGAGCGCTTTTTATCGCAAGCACAAAACCCGGCCTAATGCCAAGTTTTTTCACAAGAGATTTTTTTTGCGCCGTCTTCTCAGTCATAGATAATGAAACTTCTTCCAGTATAGCAAAACCGTATCCATACATACAGTGGACAAAACAAAACAGCCCCCGCTTTCGCGAGGACCGCATTGTGGTTGGATCTACCAGGTAGCACCTCCTCTCCTTTCGGAGCGACCGCCACCGCCACCGCCATTTCCACCGCGGTCAAACGACCGGCGGGGAGCGCGTGCCTCCATGGGCCGGGCCTCGTTGACGGTAAGTGTCCGTCCATCAAGCTCCTTCCCGTTCCACATCTGAATGGCTGCTTCCGCATCCTCATCTGTGGCCATCTCAACAAACCCGAAACCGCGCGAGCGGCCCGTCATTTTGTCAAGAATAATGGTCGCTGATTCGACTGCTCCCGCCTGGGAAAAAGCCGCTTTCAGGCCATCTTCAGTGGTTCCGTAGGAAATGCCACCGATATACAATTTCTTTGCCATAATATGCGCTAAATAATTATTGATGTAAGGCGACCGGCGCCTCCGAGAGGCAGACCTTCTCTACTGGCTCCTCCTTACACTAATTACTAGCACAAGGAAAGAAAACCTACTTGAGCACTTACACTAGCATCCAGTATAGCATAGAACAGGATGTGATGCAATAGCCCAGATGAAGCGTTCGGTAGAGTGATCCGATGCGCGGCTCACATGGGTGAAATAGCAAAAAACGACACCACACTCCTTCCATTCGCATCATGCGGCTTCTTCGGCAAGCGACACGTCCATACCTCCTTTCTTTTTCTTCAGATACCGTCGGCGCAGACCCCAGGCCAGGATAATAAACAACGAAAACCCGCCGATAAGAGCGCTAAAAAATAGTATGAAGTGCTGGTCCACAAAGGCATCCGAAACCCATACGCCAAAAAAAGCGAAGGGAAGTTCAGCAATGAACATAACAATGCAGTACCGTAGAAAGTTATAGCGGATAAGACCGAAGATATAGCCGGTCTCCGCCGGCATAATGAGACGAAAGACAAGAGCGAGGGCGAACGTTGCTCTGCTGGAAACAACGTGTGCCATCTCATCGGTCTTTTCTTTTGATACTATCCGTGACACCAGCGGATACCCAAGAAATCTGCCCAACCCATAGGCGATGATCCCGCCGATAACCCAGCCAAGAAGCAGGAGAAAAAATGTGGCGACCGCGCCCCAAATGGCAACGGCGGCCGGGATCAAAAAAACGCTCGTAAAGGGTCCGAACACGACCGACATCGCGGCAAGACCGACAAAAATGCCACCCGCAACGATCGGATTTCTATCGGCATAAAATTCGGCATGCGTGACGGAATTTTCAAAAACCCCATGCAAAAAATATGACGAAGAAAACATGCCAACTATCAGGAGCAGTAGAACAACACTTGATACAAGTGATCTCTTTTCTATCATAAGAAATCGCTGTTAGTTCCCTGAAACATCAATGAGGACAAGGCGGGTTTTTTCCTCTGCGGAAATGATACGATGCAGCTCTTAGATATAAAAAGCGACAGATCTTCAGCCGCCCTTCGTCGGCGCAATAACGCTCATGGGCTTTGTAACGCTACTCCTATGAACATTCGTTCATTATACCCTATTGAAAAAATCCGGGGCTATTGACAATGCACTATAAAAACAGTACGGCAGCAGATGACATACATGATGAACATAATAAAAGCCGCTTTCGCGGCTTGTATACTTTTTGGATCGCTACCGTTTCAGCTTTCCGGCTTTTGCGTAACCGCAGCTCTTCCACATGCCGCGCCCCGCATCTTTCGCTTCGCGCTCTGCCCTCTCAAATTCTGGAGTGCGATCGCTTCCTTCCAGCATGTACGCAAACGCATACCCGCCGCGAATGAGTTCCGTATTTACGAAAACCCCGTCAACATAGACAAACCGCAGAAGCCGTCCGTACTTGTCGCGATCGCGCCTACCCTTCTCAAGACGTACCGTTTTCCCCTCAACCATCTCGCGATTCTTTGCCGCAGCTTCCTTACCAAAACACTCTTTCTTTGTCGTACTCTCGGGCGTATTCACGCCAAGATACCGGATTTTTTCTCCACCCTCTACTTGAATAGTGTCGCCATCAACGACGCGAACAACTTTCACGAGACCGAGAGAACCATCGGCATCACCTTCGCTGTGACTTGCCGGAGCAATGTTCCGAGCAAAGGCAAACCCCAACACGCCGCCAATACTGCTACCGAACAGAACGCCTAGAAGAAAGAGGGTGAGCGTGAAGCGATCAAACGCTTTTTGTGGCATTAGCCCCTCCGAACTCAAGGCGAAAGAGTTCCGCGGCATTCTTCCAAAAAAAGCGCTCACGTACATCGCCTTCCGGAAACAGGTCACGGGTCACACGAACATATTCTGTCATGCTCTCAATGGGCCAGTCGGTCGCAAACAGCAGTTTTTCCAATGAGCCGATGCGAAGATGCAGTTGCGCCATATCACTTTGGAAGGCCCCAACCTCTTCTTCCGAAAAAGGATCTGAAAACTCTGCGAAATATCCCGATACATCAAGATACACATTCTCATGGCGCCCGACAACCGCCGCCGCGTCAACGATCCAGGGGTTGGCGATGTGCGCAATGACGATCTTCAGATCGGGAAAGTCCACGGCCAATTCGTCAATGGGAAGGGGCTGTGCGTATTTGAGAAGCCCCTTCGGAGCGATGATGTTCCATAAGTATCCCGTGTGAAAGATCGCCGGCAGCCCCGCCTCTGCAAGTACTTCATACAGACAGTGAAGCCGCCTATCGTTCGGCCAGAAGCGCTCGTATCCGGTATAGAATTTAAGACCATGAAGCACATGCGCCTTAAGCGCGTCTTTCAGAAGATGAAATTTCTTGCCGTTCAGCGTAAATGGGCTTGCCGTACCGATGGCATGAAGCTGCGGATACTTCTGGAGCGCACTAATAAGGTTCTCGGTTGAAATGCCCTGCTCGGGAAACTTATGCTCCTTCGCAAATGCCAGCGCGTGATCAACTCCCGCCCCGTCCATTGCCGCTATCAGCATGTCGGGAGTTACATCAACTTTTTCGCCCAGCATATTGTAGGTTCCCAGATGCGTATGCGTATCAACGATCACGCGCGCCTCCGATAATAGTTTCAAAGAGTAAAGACATTGTACAGCATTTTATTGAATAAGTCAAGTTTTTGTTCAGTCAGTAAAAGAAAACTGCCTGCAATGCAGGCAGATGTACGCTATCCTTACTCCCTCCCCCGCTCAACTACGGCGATACCAAGCCGCGGGCGCAGAAATCCATCATCCAGATCAATCCCGAGAATACCTCCGGCAAAACTCATCAGAAGTTCGGTCCCATAGTAGTCCCACACAAAATCAACCTTGCTTACGTGCGGCGGGAACATGTCAGTCGTAAGACCGCCGAAAACCCGCTCACGTTCCCAGTTAAATTCCGATCTCATCTGTGGAACGCCAAGGCCACCGTCTTTTAGGTAGGCGAAAAATGCCGTGATCCATCCGCCAACATATGGCCCGCCCGAGCCCTCATTAAACTTGTAAAGCGACTTCCAAAAGCTATTCCGCACGGGAACGCCAGCGGCTGCCGCCGCAAGCGCATCAAGCACCGGCACAAGGTCATTAAAGTATCCCGCAAGCGGCGGGAAACGCCTTGCAAGCAAGCGCGCACCATCACGCAACAGTTCCCAGTCCTTAGCCGTTCCCTCAAGACGAACCGCAGGAATTCCGCACATGGTCTGCCATTCAAAGTCATAGTACTTTGAAACGACATCCATGAACGAGACAAGCGTTGCCGCTTCGCTCTCCACATTCATGGTACTGAACTGTGGCAGAAACTCCAAAAGCACCGTGGGAGAGATTCTCTCGCGTAGTGGTGCCTTTACAAACCCGATGGAGCGCTCCCAATTATTCGCCTCCCCGTACACTAGAGAGTCGTCACGAACCACAATCTTCTGCTTTTCGCCGGGAGTCGTCGTGAACATGTTGGCATACGCGCCGGCATCGCCCTTCACGACCTGTGCTACCTCGTGAACGATCGCATACCATAATACCTCGGGCGAAAGAGAGAGAGAGGAACATGATAACTGAACGCATCGTGTGCGGCGCGCACCAAAAAGCTTACGGTCTCTACGGGATAATAACCTACCTCACTCTCGCCCGTAACGGTCGCGAGAGCGGTACGGCTCATATAGTGCACCAACTTTGGAGTACCGAGTACACTTTCAAAAAATGGCGCGGAAGAGCCAATAGAAATTACGGGATTCCTCACCTCAACGCCAGGAATTTCAATGACCTTCATGCTGTCTCCCCTCGTGAGCATACTGTGAACAGCAAATAATTATATAGCATACAAAATAAATAATG
The DNA here is from genome assembly GCA_001820785.1 of Candidatus Sungbacteria bacterium RIFCSPLOWO2_02_FULL_51_17. Taxonomy (GTDB): domain Bacteria; phylum Patescibacteriota; class Minisyncoccia; order Sungbacterales; family GWA2-42-14; genus 2-01-FULL-51-34. The sequence goes on along the minus strand of MHQW01000029.1, from coordinate 6,588 downwards.
GCAAATCTAGCCATGGTACATTCACTAAAAAACCACATGCCACATTTCCTCATATTTTCGCGACCACTAGAATATGAGGAAATTTAAATTTTCCTCAATGCATTTACAAATAATAAAAATTAAAGAGCCCCGTGAATCGGGGCTCGGACTTCTAACACTACTCTGCGAAAGAGGGGCTAGGCAGAGGGCGCGGCACCGGCCGGAGCGCCGGCCTTCGCGTCCGTGGTTTAGTCCCTACTGCGGCTTGTTCCGCAACTTGATGTCATCCGACTTCTTCGTATCAAATGTCCGCTGGGTTTCGTCGGACGTTACGATATCATACTTGGCAAGATCGGCTCGCGGAAAACCGAGAGCACCGAGGAAGAAGCCGCGTAGCGGGTTCTCCTGAAGGTAATTGAGATAGATCTGCTTCTTGTCCAGAAGCATCTTCTGATCTGCCTCAAAGCTGTTTCTTCCGGCGACGATAGTCGTCTGAAGGTTGGTGTACAGTTTTGAGTCAACCTGCGGATTATGCTCCCTGATGAACTGGAAAACCGCCTTAGAACCCTCGGCCCCATAGCGACCCCGCATGACCCCGTCGTAGACACTCTTCATATCCGCGACGTACATATCGGGAACCTGGGCCGACTCCTTCAGCTTCTTCCAATAATTATCATAGTTGTTCTGATTCTGCTTGTACTGGGCCTCAAGCCCATTCTCCATGCGTACGGCAGTGCCGTACATACCGAAGAACATCATGACACCAATGATACCAACAAGCATCAGAACGCCTAGGACTCCAAGTACTGCGATCACTCCCTTACCCATTGTGTTCCCCTTTTCGTTTGGTGGTGGTTTTATACGAGGCCGCGGCCGCTGTGGAACGGATCTTCCCTCCAGAAATACACCGTACAGCCGATAGAAATACCTGTGCCGAGAACAAAAAGAAGGATGAGTGCCCAGGTGGGAGGACGAATCCCTGCCATAAGGTACTCAAAGTCCTCCATGGGCCTGCGAACAAACGACCTTTCTATCTCGGTACGGAGCTTGGCAACTATCTCATCACGTCTCTCAAAGGTGCCAATCTCCTGAAGATCGTTCACAAGCGCTACCTTCAAATCCTCGGCTCGCGTCCAGGACATCGTTCGTACCCATTCTATCCTCGGGAAGTGCTCGGCCCCAAAGACAACAACAAAGTCGTTCTTCTTTCCCCCAAGCCACGCTTCTTCAAGCGCATGGACATAGGCAGAATCAGATGTCGGGACGACGAGCATGATAATGTTCACCTGCTTCTTTCGTCCAAGATCGGCATTGAGTTCCATCAACTGCCGATTCCAAAACGCCACCTCTCCAACGGGAATACTTGCAGAACCCGCAGCCATGAACCGGTTGACGTAGTGGTAATCGTAGATGCTCGCCGGATAGGCCGGGAGAAGCGGTTTGAATTTTTCGGCAAGACCTTGCTTCCGCAGTAAACTCCAAGGATTCGCCTTGATGTAGTTTGTATAGGCATGGGTAAGCGCAGTCGGATCTCCTATCCGCGCTTTCGTAAACCGAGGCGGCTCGTAGGAGCCCCTGCGATCTATACGGGCGATGCCTACCTGCTCGCTGTTTGAGGTAGTAAGCACCCAGTTCCAATCGTTGACATGCTCGTAGCACGTATCGTAACACGTACTGCACGTGGTAACTCCCTTGCTATCTGTGCTGCAATTGCACTGATGCGGATTGCAAGAATAAGAGTGCTCGCACGAAGTCCACTCTTTTTCTTTGCCCGCCACGCGGCCACTCCAAACCTCTACATCATACGTTGAAGCCATGCGGGATATAAAGTACCCCCCGACGACAACGATCACTACGAGCCCGATGAGAACGCCAAACTCCCGCAATGTTATGACGTAGTAACGATCACCTCTGACAATACTGACCAGAAACCCGCCAAGCGCGATGAGAATCGGAACAAGAAGGAGAAGTAGAAGCTCCATCGCGTGCCACCCCCTTTCATGATTTGGCAAAGTTCAACGGTTTCTATTATACAGTATATGACTAAACAAGTCAATATACAGTGTTTTGCGAGGGTTTCAGCGAAGATCCTTCATGAGCCACTGGACGCGGCCGACGGTGCCGTCCACGAGGCGTACCTTCACTCCACGCGAGTGGTCTTCTTTTGACGTCAAAATGTCTTTCACGATGCCTTGTGTGAAGTTATTGGTCCCATATTCGGATTTCTCTATAACCCAGACCGCGTCTCCCCTCTTTATTTCTGACCTTCTCGGCGGGTTCGTGTTGTCGTGTGGTCCTAACGGCATGTGCTTGACAAATGATTTATTATATGATACTCTCAATTTGAGGTAGCTCAATCCACTGCACAAGGGAGATGGCGATGGTCAAGATTTTCACGTATGAGTATCAGATTACTGTTAATAATGCCGTGGTGGGCAGGAAGATCCGGGAGATACCGCAAACAGTGATAGAGGACCAGGTTAATGCTTTCGTGAACCATCTACCGGGAAGTCGCCCACGCCACAGCATTCAGTGGCTTCAATCATCCACCGACTACATGACGACGATCACCGCCGTCATCACCTACTAGAAGACGCGCGAAGAACAACGAGGCCCCCGGGCCTCTTTTTACATAGCGAATTTTTTCAGTGCTTCAAAATGCGTTGCCATATATCCACCTATTTCTTTATATCTCCTTTGATACGCCCTAGTGCATCTCGCTCCTCTTCAAGTGTTTTATGAAGGGCCTCAAGCTCGCGCTCCAACAATCGTGGGATCTTCTCCGTGATCATTCGCCTGTATCCCTCCTCAAGTATTGAACCGGAAAGAAGCGTTGAGATGCCGGCGATCAATTGCGCGCGCTTTTCTGTCTTTGGAAAAACCACGCGGTACTCGCCGGAATCAATCATGTCAATGACGGCCGGAAAAAAATCGGGACTGGCCGAAGGAACGGCGACCGTGACCCATGAGCGACTATCATCATCCCCATCGTGTCCGTGCGCCACAACATTCACCCCTCCTGAAAGTATTTCATGGAGGCGCACCGACACTCCGCGGCGTTCCGCCTCCTCAACTCCTGACACATCAACATGAAGCGTCCGGTCCACGGATACGAGGCCCAGATCGCGCTCATCCGCGCGCCGAATAATGTGAAATATAATTGAATTATCCATGTGGTTTGTGGTTTTTTTGAATGAATATTCTTGGGGGGGTTATCGTATCCCCGGATATCCTTGTTGAAACATAGTCCGCTTGTGCATTTTGAAAGTTCAGCACATCATAATCGGGGTCGGTACGGGCGAAAAACCACTTGATAAGCTCAAGGTCTTTTTCCGGAAGACGCCCAGGATCTTGTCCTCCCTTCCAGTAGAAGGGGGGACGTTCAAAATATTCCCTCATGATCTCGGCCCAGTACTCGTTTGCTTTTATCTGCGACTCTTTCTGTGGCGACATATTTTCTACACCCTCAACATATGACGAGACGAACCGGTCGGATGCTTCTATACGTTCAAGGACTTTTTGCCAGAACTGAAGCCGCTCTTCAAACGACATCACCGTATTCCCCCTCCAGTCAACAATATGACCCATCTCATGCGTAAAGACCTGGAGCAGAAGACGTGGATCTTTACAACCGGCAAAAAACTCTATCGTGCCCGTCTTAGGGTTTGCCTCCGCGCATGTTCCAGCATTTTGTAAATTTTTTCCAAGATAATGAACCCCCATCGGTTTGTCTACATCACTGTATGTGATAGACCTCACATGTCCAAGCCAGGATTTCGGATATGCGGCCATCAAAAAACTTTTAAATTCCGCACTATGAATACCGGCGATCTCCAGACCCTCAAGAGCGGGAAATGATTTTGCTTTTTTCATCTCCGGCCGTTTTTTTATCCCTTGGACAAATTCAACATAGGATACGGCGCCGGTTTCGCCCATCTTTTCCTGTTGTGTCCAGATCCGCCTCTCGTATGCTGATTTGGCCGGATAGTACGCATTCAAAAGTGCGCCAGACCCCGTCTTATCAAAAGTCCATAACAACGCTTCTTCCATTTTTTTCATATCTACCTCTGCCTGCTGCATCTCTAAAGTGGCAGTTTTCTCTTTCTCGAGGGCCATCGTTGCCGGTTGCTCCGGCATTTTTGGAAGCGTTGGTCGCTCTCCTCTTGGTTCTACCTTGCGCACCACCGACGGTTTACCGAGATCGCGCACGGTGGGACCGGGACCACGCCGTGGTTCGTCCCCCCGGGCTTTATTCCATATATTAGTTAGCACCTGCAACAATGATGACTCTCTACCTGCGCGATCCTTCTTTACAACCTCGGTCGCAGATGATCCGGAGCGTTGTCTCTCGCCAGCAGCCGCTTGCAGAGGACCCCCGCCGGCGGCAACAGCCATCCAGGCGCTGAACATAAGCGCACCAACCTTACGAGTCATTTCCTTCCGAATCCGTTCGCGCCGTGACCGCATCCTTTCCTCGGGCGTAGGCAAACTTCCCGCGCTCTCTATTGTCGCACCGAATTCTTCCATACAGATCAGATAAACCCTTTTAACAGTTCAAAATCCTTGGCGAGATCTTTTTTCAAGTTTGGATTATACAAGGTCGCGGCGGGATGATAAATAGGCATAAGCGTCAGCGTGCCATATGACGCCTGAGCCATAAAAAGTTTTCCGTGCATACGCGTGATCGTCGTAAGTTCTGCTCCCAGTCCAAATTTTTCCAAAAGATACTTCATGGAGTAGCGCCCCAGCATGACGATGATTTTCGGCTGAATGATCTCAATTTGCCGGTCTAGGAATGGCGCATAGCAGGCGATCTCTTCGGGCAGAGGATCGCGGTTGTTCGTCGGCCGATCTTTTACTATGTTCGTTATGTATACATCTTTCCGTACAATGCCAACTGTTGCGAGCATCTCATCAAGCACTCTGCCTGCGGCTCCCGCAAACGGCCGCCCCGTCAGCGCCTCGTTCCTGCCCGGCGCCTCGCCCACAAACATGATGGATGCGCAGTGGCTTCCCTCACCGATCACACAATGTGCTTTATTTCGCATCCGCTCGGCATACAATGGCGAGGTTTTAAGGTTTATAACCTCGTCTTTAATCTGACGAAGAAGTTCAGTACGATTGTCTTCGATCATATTAGTAAATTATATATCTCAATACATATACATCCTACATCTGCCCACAAAATAGTATCATAAGTATACTTTGTGTGGGCTTTTTTACAAAAATAACCGATAGAAAGGAGCGAAAGATGCCTAGGGGCCGAGCACGGTGAGATGCGTATCGCGAAATAGCAATACATGGTCTTTGTGCCATTGTGACACTTGCTTTTTTATTTTTTCGTGGTACATATACTTTTAGCACCCACATACGACACCCCCAATGGTACGAACACCACAACACATCGCCATTATTCCGGATGGAAACCGCCGCTGGGGAACGCGTCTCGGCATTGCTCCCTGGGAGGGGCATCGCGAGGGCCGCAGGACATTCGTTACCATCGCGCGTGCGATCTTTAACACATCTATCCCCTATTTCACCTTCTGGGGAGCATCGGAAGATAACTTACTGAAGCGCCAGCAAATTGAGCGGAAATGGCTCCGCATCCTTTTCGGAGAACAGCTTGAGGACACCGAGATGCTGAAAGAACTTCACGCGCATGAGGTTCGCTTCCGGGTCATTGGCCGCTGGCAGGAGCACCTAAGCAATAATGAGGCGCTGGGAAACAAGGTGCTGGCGATTGAGCGCGCAACCGCACACTACACCAAGCGCGAATTCACACTCCTCTTTGGTTACGACGGCAAACGCGAGATGCGGGAAGCACTGCACGCCTGCGTTACGGCCGGCTATGGCCCCCACAATGAAACCGCGCTTCGCGAAAAATTGTGGACGGGGCACCTGCCAGATGTTGACCTCATCATCAGAACAGGCGAGGAAAAAGAGGGGTGGCTTCATTGGTCCGCGGGATTCATGATGTGGCTTGCCGCAAACGCCGAAATACGCCCGACAAAAACCCTTTGGCCCGATTTTACCGAGCGGGAACTTGCCGATATTCTTTCGGAATTCGGAGAACGCGAGCGGCGGTTCGGCACATAGCCCACACATGGTATATCATCCAGCCCGGAAGACCCGGGCTTTTTTCTTTACCCACCAGGGCCCTCATGCGACTTGTTTCTCTTTTGAGACCAGCACGAAATCAACCATCTTAACAATTGTACCCATCGTTACCGCGTTTCCATAATGCGAGCGAAACGCCTCAAGCATTTTCTCCCTACTATCAAATTTTTCTTGCCCGATAGCATCCTGTTCATTGATCTCTCCGAGAGGTTTTTCTCTGACTGAAATAACTTTGGCAGTAGCGAACTCCCTCCCGGTTTCATGTTCAACAAAACACAACGTGTCGCCAACCCGCAGATCCTTATCATCAAAAAGCCGCCACGTGGATGTCTTTTTCCGGGAAAGTATGGGTGGTATGAGGTTGGCGATAAACTTAAGTGTTTTCATGACTGAATCTGCGACATAAAACATTTTAGTATCCTGCACAAAAGAACTACTCGCCGTTCACCACAAACCACTTCCCCTCGCTCACAACGTCAACCTTCCCGTCAG
>MHQW01000028.1 GCA_001820785.1 Candidatus Sungbacteria bacterium RIFCSPLOWO2_02_FULL_51_17 | reverse complement strand
CCGCGAGCGTGTCCGAGGCGCATTGGTTCGCATCACCACGCAATCGGAGCGTACGAGGCAGTTTCAAGCCACCACGCGCTCCGCGCGTGCGAAGTGGGTTCGCGCAAAGGTTAATACATCACCGCCAATCATCCGATTCACGTGCCGTTAGCTCAGCAGAAGAGCTCCTGGCTCTTACCCAGGGGGTCGGTGGACCAATACCACCACGGCACACCATGTGTGAGCGGGATAGGGAAGAGGCCGAACCCGGCAGACTGTAAATCTGCCGCTCCCAAGGGAGCCGCGCTGGTTCGAATCCAGCTCCCCTCACCAATGATCGTAGACAACTTCGGGCCGGGATGGCGAAATTGGCAGCCGCGCCTGGTTTAGAACCATGTGGGGAGACCCGTGGGGGTTCAAGTCCCTCTCCCGGTACCATCCTTCGGCACGCTCAGGATCAAAGTCATGAGCGAAGCCGAATGATCATTCGGAACGTGTTGACGAGCTCATCACGTTCCGCTTCCTTCTTTTTGAGAAAGTCCGCAAACTTTTTCTAAGAGAAGGGAGGACAACCTCCTTCCAACAACGCCGTCGCGGGATGGCGAAACCACGGCAGACGCGCCAGCTTGAGGGGCTGGTGTCCGAAAGGACGTGAGAGTTCAAATCTCTCTTCCGCGACCAAAAGTGATGCGCGCCAGTAGCTCCAACTGGACTAGAGCGACCGCCTTGTAAGCGATTGGTTGGGGGTTCAAATCCCTCTTGGCGCGCCAAATAGTGCGGAGGGGTGGCCGAGTCCGGCTTAAGGCGGCGGTCTTGAAAACCGTTAGGCTCTGTGGGCCTCGCGAGTTCAAATCTCGCCTCCTCCGCCAGTTCCGGAAGCAATGCGTAGGGTCATAGCTTAGCTGGGAGAGCGCCTGCCTTACAAGCAGGAGGTCGTCGGTTCAATCCCGACTGACCCTACCACTTCCTAAAAAACGCGCCCGTAGCTCAGCGAATAGAGCGCCTGGCTTCGAACCAGGGGGTCGGGGGTTAAAATCCCTCCGGGCGTTCCAATATCCATTCGTGTTCGAATGGAACGGAACGGCGCCTTCGGGATTCCCGAGCGCGCTAGTAGATATAATTGTGACTCCGCGCCTTACGAGCAAAGCAGTTTGCTTGTAAGCCCTTCGGGCGTTCCAACAGTTCGTGCAAGGATAGCTCAGCTGGGAGAGCATCGGATCGATAATCCGAAGGTCAGTGGTTCAATCCCACTTCCTTGCACCAACTTCCTCTACGCGCCTGTAGCTCAGCGGACCGAGAGCGGGGGACTTCTAATCCCTAGGTCGGGGGTTCAAATCCCTCCAGGCGTTCCAATTTTCGCCCGGACCAGAGTGGTCCGGGCGAAAAAATAAGTAGTTTATGAGGACTTTTCATGCTAGGCACGGGGTCTTGTAAAAAAGTTAGTATTGTTGTATAATAGTCGTGCACTCGAGAAGAAGATTTCCGGGGGCCGAAGAACCGATCTTTGCTATATTTTCTCTCTTTTTTGAGTTTTGCTTCGTCTTTGATCGTTCGCGGGAATAAGACACGGGGCGTTAGCTCAGTTGGGAGAGCACCTGGCTTTTAACCAGGGGGTCGGTGGTTCGATCCCACCACGCCCCACCATTTCCCCGAACACACATGCCGGGGTGGCGAAATTGGCAGACGCGTTGGACTTAAAACCCAATGGCGCAGGCCGTGCGGGTTCAAGTCCCGCCTCCGGTACCATGTGCTAAAGATGCGGGATGGCGTAACTGGCAGCCGCGTTGGACTCAAAACCCGATGGCGCAAGCCGTGAGGGTTCAAGTCCCTCTCCCGCAACCAACACCAACAACTGGCCAGACCCGTAGCTCAACCCGGCAGAGCAACCGGCTCATAACCGATTGGTTCCGGGTTCAACTCCCGGCGGGTCTACCAATCTTCGCAAGGAACGGTGGCGTATAGCTCAGCGGCCCAGAGCGCCTGCCTTATAAGCGGGAGGTCGGTGGTTCGAATCCACCTGCGCCTACCAACACATCCGAAGTTCACCGGAAGGACCAAGAGGCGGGAGCACCCGCCTCTTATCATAGGAGGATGATCGTGGGAAAGGACAAGGCGGCAAGAGTAGATCCGCCCGCCATCACATTTGTCGCAAACGGTGATGATGCGGTGCTTACGATCGTGTATCAGAGAGCCATAAAAAATGCTCCGGCCTTCATTAGAGATTTCCCGCTTCGGCGGATGCCATGCGGACACTTCTGCTCATATCCGATGGCAGGTAACGGGCGATGCTGCGGGTGCGCAAAAACCCCCGCATGCGTTGTTATGATGCAGGGGTTCGCACGGTCGTGAATGACGCTCGCGCGTGCCACTGAAAACACCCGGCAGAGTTCCGGGTGTTTCTTATTGCCGATATTTCACAGTGTGCATGCTCTTTGCGCCTATTTTTCCTTAGAGCCGTTTCTCCGTTTGATAACCTCGTCAACGATGCCGTATTTTTTTGCTTCATCGGCATCCATCCAAAAGTCGCGGTCAGTGTCTTTCTCTATTTGCGCAAGCGGTTTTCCCGTATTTTTTGCAAGTATCTGGTTTAGCCGCTCTTTCAAACGGAGAATGTGCCGTGCGGATATTTCAATTTCGGTTGCCTGCCCGCCGATGCCGCCTGCCATTATCTGATGGATAAGCACCTCGGTGTTCGGCAGGGCAAACCTCTTACCCTTGGTGCCGGACGAGAGAAGGAGGGCGGCGCCTGATGCGGCGGTTCCCACTGCAATCGTTGATATGTCGTGCCTGAGATACTGCATAGTATCAAAAATCGCAAGCGTTGCCGGAACCGATCCGCCCGGCGAGTTGATGTAGAGCTTGATGTCGTCCTTTGATTCTTGTGCGTCTAAAAATAGGAATTGGGCGATGATGGTGTTTGCCATAGGATCGGTGATCTGGCCGCCAAGAAAAATGATTCTGTCCTTCAGAAGGCGGGAATAAATATCGTACGCTCGTTCCCCGAACTGCGATTTTTCAATGACGGTCGGGATAAGATATTGATTTGTTGCGTGTTCTTTTGACATATATGTTTTGTAGTATTTTGAAGAATAGTGTTTCTTGGATTGGCATTCGCAGTGTGTGTTCGCTGAATACCGCTTATGCAGTATAGTTGTTAGAGCGATTCAAGCCACTGGAACACCTTTTCGTTTCGCGATACGCCCTTAGCATACTCAAAAAGTTTATTTCTGTCAATTTTTTTCACTTGATCCTCATCCATGTCCGAGCTCATAATAAATCCGTCTATCTCTTTTTGGATCTCTTCCTGTGTCGGTTCAATTTTTTCTTTCTCCGCGATAAGACGGAGGATGAGCGCAATTTTTACGCGGCGCTCGGCGTCTTTCCGCCATTCCTTTTTAAGATCATCAATGCTTTTTTTGACATGCGCCAGGTATTCGTCAAATTTCATACCCATGTTCCCAACCCCATTGGCAAGCTCTTTCACCATTTTTTCAAGTTCCCAATCAATAAGCGTATCCGGAAGGTCCCCGGCAGTGTTATCCGCTATGGTTTCGCCCAAACGGATACGCATGCGATCGCGCTCTTTCAATTCTTTCTCCGTGCGCAATCTCTCGCGGATGTTTTGTGTGACATCTGCGGCGTTTGTGAACTTCGGGCCGAGCGTTTTTGCGAATTCGTCGGAAAATTCCGGCATGTCACGTTGTTCTATTTTTTTGACCGCTGCGGTGAATGTAACCGTTTTCCCAGCTATTGCTGGATCCTCGTGATCTTTCGGAATGGAAAGATCAAATGTTCGTGTTTCATTGGCGCTCATTCCCACGAGCTTATCCTCAAATCCCGGAATGAATTTTTTGTCGCCGATAACGATGGGGTGATTCTTTGAGGATGCTCCCTGTATCTTTTTGCCATTCTCTTCAATGTCCACGTCTATCTCTAGGCGATCTCCCGGGGCGGCGGGGCGGTCTACGAGTGAATATCGGGCACGGGATTCGCGGATATAATCAACTGTTGAGCGGATCTCTGCCTCTTCCACCACGACAGGTTTTTTCTCTTGTATAACTTTTCCGGCAAGCGCTTTGTAATCCGGTAGCGCAAGCGTCGGCAGGAGCGAAAGGACGATCGTACATTCCAGCGGCTCACCGGGAGCAAGTTTTGTGACGGAAACCGCCGGTTCTCCGATTGGTTCGCGCGTGGCGTCTTCTTCAATAAGTTGGCGGATGATCTTCGGGTAATACCGCTTGATGGCGGCATCAGCGGCATACTCGTATATGGCAAACTCGCCGTATTTTTGTTTGACGATATCATACGGCGCCTTGCCCGGCCGGAAGCCCTCAATGGGCCGTTTGGATGAGAGGCCCTCTGCCGCTTTTAGGATGTCGGGCTGTAAGTCCTCAACCGAGATTTCAACGGTGATCTTAATTTGCGACCGAGGAAGTTGTGTGGTTGTGTATTGCATACTATGTGTTTGCGAAGAAACAATTAACTCGTTGGTTTGTCAATTCACGGCATTTATCATTACATGATACCCTACAAAATAGCTGTTTTTATAAAAGAAGGCAAGAGGCCATGAAGCGGAGAACCTGGAGATTTCTGAAGGTGCTGGTGCCGATATTGGTGCTGTACTATATTGAAGAGCTTATCCGTCCCAGAGTTCAGCAGATGTGGTACGATGCGATCTTGTATCGCTACGGCATTTTTTCTCCGGGTCCCCACACGGGCACCTACATTTTTCTGGCAAGCATCCTGCTTACCGGGTTTTTTCTTATCATCGGCGGGTACCTGATAGACGTCGCTATGGTGAAGCGCTGTTTGAATGCCATGGCGGAGAAGATTCCCTGGTTCGGATTTTTCTGGTCTGACGACGAGGAGCAGGAGATGGCGGAGCCCGTGGAGTTTGAGTGTTCCGGCGACGGCAGGGGAGAGTACAAGATTTTTTATGTGACCGGCATCGGCGATCACATGCTCATTCCCAAGGAACGCGCGCACGAAAAGATCCGGCCGCTTACAAACTCACAGGCAGAGATCGCAAAGATGATCGCCTCCTGCATGTCGTCGGGGCCCCGCGTGCTCATGATCAAGCGGCCGCCGGAGGATGGCGCAAAATGAGCGTGGCAGGTTTTCTTCGCCGCGTGCTCCATATGCTGATGGGCGTTTTTGCCCGCGTGCGGCGCGCAAGAGTGTTTATGCGGTACGATGACTGCGCTCACTGCTGGGGCTCCTATCCCCATGATCAGATAGTGCGGTGCGATCTTTTTTTGTGGCACCCGATTGAGATACGAAATGGCCGCGATGAGCGGGTAGGTTCTCTTCGTGCGCCGTCCGCACAGAACACGCCCCTGTGCCACGAGTGCAAAGATGGTTCTCCGGTGTTGTTTAAGATCTTGCTGTATCCGTGGGGGGTGGAGTATCTCTGGTGGAGTGCGGCGACGGGGCACACGTACCGGAGGAAGCGGATGCCCGAAAAACCGGGGTTTAATATTCTTCCCCGCGACGACACCGACGAATTATAAGCGTGCGCACGGAAACCGCCCTCATAGATGAGAGCGGTTTTTGCTTGCGGGAGATCGTGTTATGTAGCCGATTTCTTTTTTTGCGGTTTTTTCTTTAGCGTGCTGTGTTGTCTTTTCTGTCCCCGCCGTGAGAGCTCTGCTTCATAGGATTTTATATATAGGGCAATTAAATCTTCGGCTCGTACCGGGAGGTTCGGAGAAAGGTCACGAACGACGCGGTGTAAAACGTTGAGCGATTGTCCAGCTTCATCCAAATCTAGCGTGTAAAGATCATTTGCAGAAAGACCCTCTCTGTCTTCGCTTAGGAGGTGTTCTTTGGTGGTTGCAACAGAGTCAAGGTCAACAATGCGGCAATCAAGGGTGATGTTATGCGGGGAAAGGTACCCATGGTACAGGTCAAGCTTTCTAATTTTTGCTACCTGTTGGCCGAGCGTCTCTGCAAACCATGCGAGGTATTGCTTGTCCGAGAAATTTTTCGGCGGTATCCCGCGTTCCTGGGCCACAAGGGCTTTCGCATCTTGAAACGCCATCTTCGGGCGCGCGGGGTCAGAGTTGTCCTCACTGCGGAGATAGTCAATTCGTTCTTTAGTGCCGAACGCACGCACTTGAATAACCGGGTGCATGTCTTCTCCTATAATGTTCCTTTTTCGCGTCTCATCAAGTGAGATCTTTCCGCCCGTTTCATCAATAAGCTCTTCAAGGTCTATGATGGCAACAACGCGATGCGTTCTGATGCCTGCTTTCAGGAACTTTTCGGAGTAGTTCCTGTCGCGTTCGGCAAATTCATAGTCGCATAATCCAAGATATTTTCGCGAATCGCCCATGGACGCTTCTTGACTAACGGGAAGGATCTTTTTGCCTTCTACATGCCCAATGCCCTTTGCATCAACATCGCGCCATAGATGTCCCTCGCGGTCTTGAAAAACAACGGAACCCATAAGACCGCTTCTTCCCTTTTGGTATTCCGGCATGATCGCCGGAGTACGGACTTTTTCATTCGTATAGACGGCGGGATTCGCGGTGAAGAACACGCCGAGCGGCGTTTGTTTCCCCAACTGAATGTTAAATGGCAGTTCGGGGAATGCCGGGTTCTTCCAGATGACCGTGTTTTTTACCTCAAGCGCGGGGAGTATCGCCTCCCGTCGCTTTGATGCGAGCTCGTGCCCCGATCCTATTGGCAGTTTTTCCATATACAAGGTGTTTTATAATACTCGCACCAAAAGTAATGCAACGATGTTGACGATCTTTATCATCGGATTTATTGCGGGTCCTGCCGTGTCCTTATATGGGTCGCCGACGGTATCTCCCGTAACCGCCGCCTGATGCGCGGGAGATTTTTTCCCACCGTAGTTTCCCTCCTCAATATATTTTTTTGCGTTGTCCCACGCCGCACCACCCGAGGTCATGGAAAGCGCCACAAAAAGACCGGTGACAATGGAGCCGACCAAGACACCGCCAAGCGCCTTTGGCCCAAGAATGAAGGCGGTAAGTATTGGAACTGCGACGGGAATAAGGGCTGGCACGATCATTTCACGGATGGCGGCTTTCGTTACGATATCAACCGCTTTGCCATAGTCCGGCTTTGCCGTTCCCTCCATGATGCCTTTTATCTCGCGGAATTGTCTCCGCACCTCTTCTACGACACCGGAGGCCGCTTTTGAGACCGCGCGCATCGCGATAGACGCAAAAAGATATGGCATGAGCGCGCCAATAAAGAGTCCGGCAAGGACCAAGGGTTCCGAGATGTCAAAGGTGGTGTCGTGGCCGAACACCTTCAGTTCTTCCGTGAATGATGCAAAGAGAATGAGAGAGGCAAGCCCGGCGGATGCGATGGCGTATCCCTTGGTGATCGCTTTTGTCGTATTTCCAACGGCGTCCAACGGATCGGTCACGCTCCGGACGTGCTCATCAAGTCCGGCCATCTCGGCAATACCGCCCGCGTTATCGGTGATGGGGCCGAACGCATCAATTGCCACAATGATTCCCGCCATGGAAAGCATGGTCGTTGCGGCAAGGGCGACGCCAAAGATGCCGAGGAGCCAAAAGGCGCCGAGCATGCCCGCGAGAATGACGAGAACCGGAAGTACGGTCGCCTCCATTGACATGGCAAGGCCCATGATGATGTTCGTGCCGTGCCCCGTCGTTGAGGCAAGCGCGATCTCTTTTACCGGGCGGAATTTTTTTGAGGTGTAGTATTCAGTTGCAAGAACGATGCCCGCGGTAACGGCAAATCCCACCAAGCTTGCCAAGAACTCGTTTTTTAAACCGAGAAAATGAAATGTCATGTCAGACGAGAACGAGAAGAGGATGGCAAGAAGCACGGCCGAGATGACGGCAGATGCGGCCAGGCCGCGATAAAGCCCACCCATGATGGAGCCCCGCGCGCCGATGCGAACGAACATACTGCCAAGTATTGAGCCCACGATAGAAATGCCTCCGATCAAAAGCGGCAGGTAGACAAAGTAGGAGTTCGCTCCATAGACGGAGGCGGCGATAAGCATGGCGGCGATGATTGTTACCGCATATGTCTCAAACAGATCGGCGGCCATGCCGGCATCATCTCCTACATTATCCCCCACGTTATCGGCGATGACCGCAGGATTTCTAGGATCATCTTCCGGAATTCCCGCCTCAACTTTTCCCACGAGGTCCGCGCCGACATCGGCGCCTTTCGTGAATATTCCTCCGCCGAGGCGCGCAAATACCGAAATAAGAGAGCCGCCAAAGCCGAGGCCGACAAGTGGCGTCAATCCAAGCGATGGCCAATAGGTATTCATAAGAAAGAAAAATCCCGAGACCGAAAGGAGCCCCAGCCCTACGACAAGAAAACCGGTTACTGCACCTCCGCGAAACGCCAGGTTGAATGCCCAACGCATACCCTTTTTTGCTGCCTCCGCCGTTCGTGAATTTGAATCAACGGCGGTCATCATGCCCAGATATCCGGCGAGCGCCGATGCTACCGCTCCCGTAAGAAATCCGAAGGCCGTTGCCCACCCAAGAGACGGCGTGAATCCTATCAGGCCGAAGATGACGACTGCCACCCACGCGACCGATGTATTTTGCCGCTTTAGGTATGCCCGTGATCCTTCTTTGATGGCATCCGAGATCTCTATCATTTTTTGATCTCCTCGGGAATGTTGCAATACTGCCATGCGGAGCCACAACGCGTATCCGATTGAGATGGCCGAGCAGATGAGGGCGAATACAATGTATGCATTCATATAATGTGTGCAAGAGGGCCCCATGCCGCGAGCGCTCGTAGCGGCTCGCACGCACACGGCATGCCTCTATGGATTACTTCGCTTTTTTTGTAGCGCGTTTTTTGGCGGGCTTTTCCTTTGGTGTTTCTGCAGGGGTCGCTGGCGCTTCCTCGGGAACTTTTTCTTCTTTCGGTTCTTCTTTTTCCGGCGCGGTGACCGTTACCGGTGTTTTGGGCGTGGTCCCTTCGGGACTTGCCGTTTCACCCTCGCCCTTGTGCGAGCGCACATCTATGCGCCACCCGGTAAGTTTTGCCGCAAGACGGACATTCTGCCCGCCTTTTCCTATCGCAAGCGAAAGCTGGTCTTCTGGAACGATCGCGCGCGCTTCTTTCTGGCGGTCCGCTATTTTTACCTCAAGGACGCGTGCCGGCGACAGCGAATGCGCGACGAATTTTGCCGGATCTTCCGACCATTGGATAATATCTATTTTTTCTCCGTTCAATTGGTTGATGACGGTTGATACCCGAACGCCTTTTTGTCCTACAAGCGACCCCACCGGATCAATGTTATCTTCCTTGGACTCAACGGCGATCTTTGAGCGGGACCCCGCTTCCCGGGCGATGGCTTTTATTTCAACGGTGCCGGCCGCAATTTCGGGCACCTCTATCTCAAAGAGCTTTCGCAAGAGCCGCGGGTGTGCGCGCGAGAGAAAAATTCCAGGCCCCTTGGGGCTTGATTCAACGGCAAGAATGATCGCTTTTACGCGTTCTCCCAAACGGTATTGCTCGCGGGGGATCTGCTCTTCCGGCGGGAGAAGTCCTGCGCCTCTTCCGAGATCAACATAAATATTTTTGCCCTCAATTCTTTGCACGATACCAGAGATCAGTTCCCCCTCTTTACTCTTGTACTCGTCAAACACCGCCTCCCGTTCTGCCTCGCGGATGCGCTGGATAATGACTTGTTTTGCGGTTTGGGATGCGATGCGGCCGAAGTCCTTGTGCGTGTCCAGTGGAAATTCCAGCTCGTCGCCGGGCTTTGCGTCTTTTTGTATCGCGCGGGCCTCTTCAAGCATGAGATGCTTTTCCGGGTTGAAGCGGACTTTTTTTATCTCGCCCTCGGCAGTCAGCACCTCCTCATCCTCGTCGTCCCGCCTTCTTCGCTCTTCGGGCCGCCGGTGTTCGGCCGCTTCAGCCATTTTTCGGGCGCGTTCCTCCTCTTCCGCCGCGACCTCTTCCTCCGATTTTATCATTGACTCATCTACCACGATTTTTATCTGGGTAAATGTCGCGTCTCCCGTCTCTGGGTTAAACTTTGCGCGAACGATCTGGCCTTTTTCGCCATAGTCCTTTTTATAGGCGGCGGCGATCGCCAACTCTATCGTCTCAATGACGCGTTCTACCGAGATGCCCTTTTCCTCGGCAAGCTGCGCCATTGCCTGATGAAAATTCTTTAAGTCCATAACTTTTTAGAAATCCGAAATGCTAAATCCGAAATTCTCAACAGATCAAAATTTTCAAATCTTCACATGGGGATACAGGCGAAGATTTGCTTTTGACGTTATTTAGGACTTCGTGCTTGGCGCTTCGAATTTTGGGTATTTAAATAGTCCGCATATCAGCGGACCCATGACGTACCATCACTGCTCCCAGTGTAGCACCTGCCGGAACGTGTGTCAAGCCAAACTCATTCACACCCAAAAAAGCTTTTACGGGCCAGAAGCCGCCACGCGTAGCTGGCGAGAATCTGTCGGTCCTACCTTTTCTTTCGTTTGGCGCTTATGCGGTTCTTTTTGTTTTTACATTCATAGTACTATTTTTTACCGGGCCGATATACCAGATCCTGGCCGTGTGGGCGGGAGCGGTTGCTATCGTTCTGTCTCCGTTTATGGCGGCGGGGTGGTGGAGTGTTTCGATCATCGGACAGACGTTTGTCGTTTCCCCGGGATATGTCTTTGCGTATGCTTCTGTGATGTATGCCGGAGAGCTCGCGCGCATTCTTCCAAAAAATTGAAACTCCGGGTCGTCCGGAGTTTTTTTATATATTCTTATGGCTTGTCTACGGTGTTCTGTTCGCGCATGCTTCGTGCCGCCGTGCGCGCTATGTCTTCGTTCAGCCGGTCGTCGCTCTTATGGGCAAGTTCCCAGCACGTCTCCGCCCACTCGGCACCTACCCCTTCTTCGGCAAATATTCGCAGGAAGCGTTCTTTTGTCATGTGATGTTCCAACGATTCTTGTGAAGAAGTTCTTGCATGGTTAGAATCCGCCCTCGCGCCGCCACCGCTCCCAATTCCTGGCGGTTTTTCTGACGCTTTCTTCATCAAGTGCTTTGTTCTCTTTTGTGGTACGGTTCCAGCAAATTTCCGCCCATTCGCCATCAATACCCTCCTCTTCAAAAATTTTAATGAACAATGCCTTGGTCACGTCCGCGCCAGTAGTTTGTTTTCGGTGGCTCGAGCATACTAGCATCCTCGCCGAATTCTTCAATAGCATATAGTAAAAAACTCCGAAGGTATTTCGGAGTTTTTTCTTATCTTATATGCCTGTTGGTGTCGCAGGATCATGCGCACAGATCTCTTCAACGCGAACGCCCGAGACGGCGATACTGCACGCAACGGGGACCTCGTCCGCCGCCCAGAGTATGCATGACGCCTTTTCGTCCGACACCTCATCAATGGCATTGAGCACTCGCAGAATGTTGTCATTGATGCGGATGGCATTTGCCTTAAGAGGCGCTGTTATCTTTCCGTCCCTGATGACAAAGGAGTCGGCGATGACGGTCGCGGTGAAGTCGCCCTGACACGCGCCGTTAATGGGGTAGCAGTACCAGATCCTTCCAATGAAGATGCCGTTTTGAACCTTTTGGATGAGTGCCTCAAGCGGCTTGGCATCATCACTATATATCATGGTGTTCGTTCCCGATGTTCCCGGTGACAAGTCGTACCCGCGTCCGCCGCCCTGGTTGAACCGGAACCCCGATGTCGGCAAAAGTTTGCCCTCTCGGTATAGGAGTTGTGGGTCCGCACCCAGCTTTTCTGCCGCCTGCGGATCACAGTGAAGCGTGCGGTTTGTTTCGTACCAGTCGGATAAGAGGTCCGTGAGGACACCCTTGGTGATAAGTTCGGTTCTTTTTGTCGGAAGCCCCTCGCATGTAATGCCCTTGGCGCCGACATACGCCTTGTTCGTCGCATCATCCACGACGGTGATCCTTGCCGAGATGATGCGTTTGCCCATGCACCCCATGAAAGGAGAGTTTGAGCCATAAAACGATCCCGTGGTAAGACCCGGGAGAACCAGGTTGTTGAACATATCAGACACCGGCTGAGGGCCGAAGACAATGGCGTACGTTCCCGAGGGGACGCTCACAGGGGCCACGGCCACGGAACCTTTTTGATCGCCAAGAATGCCGCATGCCGCAAGGGCGTTTTTTGCCGCGCTTCGTCCGGCCTGTTCGTCAATACCCGCGAGCGTTGTGTACTGTCCGTATCCGGATCCCTTGGCATCACACTCTTCTACCATGGCCGTAATGGATGCTGTCGTGATCGTTGACTCGTCATTTTGAACTTCGGGCATGCTCGTGGATGCAATGGCGATCCGCTCGGAGATGAGCGTTAAGTCGCCACCTACGATGAGGCCAAGTTCAGAGATGGTCTTCTTTCGTTGTCGTGCAAGTTCTTTGAGAAGCCCCGAGGAGGCAAACTCATCTACGGCGCCGTCAAGAATTTTCCATCCCGCCTCAACAAAGTGTTCCTCTGAAAGCGCGGTGATATGGGGGTCGTGATAGTCGTAGAGGGTGCGCTTCTGCTCAATGGGGCGCGGAAGCGATGTGAATTCCGGGTCAAGGACCGCGCCATCACGGGCCTTTTCAAGCGCAAGTTTGATGCCTTCAAGCGAGAGTGTGTTTGCCTCGGATCCAAACCCGACTTTCGGGCCGTCGGGCGTGTTGAATACGGCGCGTACCCCGATGCCGTAGTCCTCTTTTGATTTTGGCTCCTCAACGCCGTTTGAGGGAATGTGCGATGTATAGTTCAGGCGCAGAACGCATTGTCGGTTTGATGCGGCGAACACCTCGGCCTCGCGAATATCGGGAAGCGAGGAAAGATAGGCCAATGCGTCGGTAACTGCCGTGTTGAGTGCCGCGATCGTTTTCATCAGGATGCCCCACCCGTGATTTTCGCTTTTGAGCGGATGGTCGGTCCGCCATTGCCGAGCCGTTTTGTTTGCATCGGTTGTCCTTTGCCGCAGTTGGCAATGGGGTAGAGCCGGAAGTCGGCGCCGGCCGCATCCATGCTCATGAAGAAGGCGCGCGAGTCGGCCATCATGCCGCCATCACGGTATAGCGTTCCTATTTTTCCGTTTTTGATCTCGTACACCTTTCGGGCCGAAATGCGGAAATTTTCCCGCGACTCCGCAATAGACGGCGTGCGGTGTCCCACGAGATAATACCCGTGATCAACCTCCGCGATAATGTCATTGGGGTCGCGATTTCCTCCTGCAAACACCGTATTGGACATGCGGATAAGCGGTACAAGCTGTCCGCCGCTTGCTTTCCAGTGGCCGTTTGGCTCATCGCCCAAGATCGCCGATGTCTGGCGGCTGTTCATAAATCCTTGGAAGATGCCGTTTTTGACGTGCCAGACCTTTTTTGCCGGAGTGCCCTCGTGATCGTATGAGTAATGCCCATAACCGGGAAGACCGGGATCGGAGTAGGCGTTGAATGTATCGGAACCGATGCGCTTGCCGATCATGGTGTCAGCCGGTCCTTTGTAGAGCCACGAGCGGCCCGCATACGCGGTCTCCATTTTAAGATTTCGGTCAAGCTCGGAAGGATGCCCGATGATTTCATGCGATAGAAGAGTGTTGTAGTGGGGGTCCGTGACGACCGTTACCGGGTGGTCGCTCCACGGGCATGGCGGGCAGGAGGTAAGTTCAATTGCCTCGGCCGCAAGATCTCCGGCAAACACCGCCAAGGGCGCAAGGCGAATGAATCGTTCATTCACGCCTTCCAGCGTTTCCCATCCGCGCTGGTGGCCAAGGTAGTCATAGTGCTCTTGCTGTACGGTGCCGGAGGCAACGACATAGACGAGTCCCTGAGTGTAGCAGAACGTCTGGTCAATGAGGGTGCCTTGGGACGATGCAAAGAGTTCGCGCTCGGCCCATGTGGCAACCCCAATGTAGTTTAGTTTTGTGCGGGGGTCCGTCGTTTTCAGCTGGTGCGAAACGGTCTGGGCGGTCTTTCCGACCTCGGAAAGGGGAACATCTAGCGGCCAGATGCGAAATGTCGCGGGTATTGTTGCGACGCGCGCTCGCACGGGAGCAAGTGTCGTGCTCCAGAGGGAGTGACCCAGCTCGCCCCATATCTGTTTTCGCGCGCTTTTGTGTGCGGCATTATATAGTGCCCGGTCGTAACTTGTTTCAATACTTTCTTTGACGATATCAAAAAATCGCGGAAGATCGGTGAGGCCGAGTGATATGCCAAAGTATCCGGGAGCCGACATCTTCTCACCGGCAAGTACGCGTACATGTAGTTCAAGCCCATAGTCGTATCCGGAGCCCTTTAGGATGCCATTTTCCGCACCCGCCGATTTTGTCTCGGTGATATTCACGCGGACATCTGCGTAGTGCAGATAGTGATAGTGTTTTCGGTCAGAGCGCACAAGTTCTGCGAGATCATTTTTTAGTGTGTCTCCGAGCGCTATCGTGACTTTCTGGTCCGGCATGGTGTTCCCTGCTGTTTGGTTATCAAGAAACTCGTCTTATTTTATACAGTTTTTAATGGTAAAACGCAAGGTGTTCAACTGCGGGGTACATTGTGTTTGCCATACTGCGTGGTAGGGTGGTGGTATACCAGTTCTTTGCCAGCGAGGACTCCTCGTGGCTCGCGATAGAAAAAAGCGGATCCAACGTACGGAACTTGATAACGGTATGGTCATTCTTTCGCGGTATATGCCTTCGCGAACGGTTGCCTTCGGCATCGGTTTGCGGCATCACGCGATCTACGATCGGATTGAGAAAAAGCCCGTTATTGCCGCCGATGGAACATCGGCTGAAGAGACCATTGATCGCGAAGGGGAGTTGCACGTCCTTGAGCACCTCTTGCTTAAGGGAACGCCGGGACATAACTTTGAACAGTGCGCGCTTGCCCTTGAGAAGCGGGGAACGTTTTCAGCGCATACCCGGCGATTCGGTATCCTTTCATGGGCGCATATCGCAAACCCGAACTATCCGCACAATAACTTTGAGCCGGCTTTCAAAATGCTGATGCGTCTTGCGGCAAAGCCGACGTTTCCAGCCCGCGAGTTTGATTACGAAAAAGAGGTCGTCATTCTTGAGATCCATCGCGACCAGGAGCCGCTTGTCATCGGTATGGATACGGTGTATGAGGAGCTGTACCGCGGGTCGCCTCTGGCGCGCTCCGTTATTGGAAAAGAGAAGACCGTGCAGAACCTTCAGCGCGCCGATTTTGATGACCTGTACCGGGCAATATTCATTCCCCAAAACGTCGTGGTGCTTTCATACGGCGCCATTCCGCATGAGCGGTTTGTTGCGGCGGCAAAGGATTTTTTCTCGCGGCGATTCGGGAACGCGCCGGCGGAAGATCCCTTGAAGGCATGGAAGGAGGAGGTGCATGAGCGTATGCGGAGCGCCCGGCCTGTCCTTGGTGTCAGAAAGGAAAAGGTCGTTCCGGGGATCGGCGCAAGTTCTATATCATTCGGATGGAACGTTCCATCATCCGCCTCTCCGGAGTTCTACGCGCTTCTCCTGCTTGAATATATTCTCGGGCCGAGCGAATCCAATTCGGGAATTCTTTCACTTGAGATTCGCGAGAAGCACCGGACGACGTATCGGGTTGATACCGTTGAATACGACTACTCGCCCCATCACGGCTGTTTTTTTGTTTCAAGTTTGACCGATGTCAATCTGCTTCTGCAATTTGAGGAGATCATGGTTGGCGTGTGCCAGCGCCTGTGGTCGGAGGGTGTGGGGCGCGAGCGCTTTGAGGCGGCGCGCGAGAAGGCCATATCCAGCTTTGAGCTCCTTATGGAGGATAAAAAGGAGTTTCTTGATAGGATGTTCCTTGCGGAGCTCTTTGGCTCATCGGAGGAACTGGATAATTTCGTCCGGCGCATCTCGGCGGTAAAGCGCCGCGATGTCAACGATGTTCTCAAGAGATATTTCAATCCCGATCACATGGTTCGCGTAGTCGTAAGGCCGGAACCGGAGCCCGCGAAGAGCGCAGAAACGGTTGTGCCGGGAGTATAAAAACCCCGCCCTTAAAAGGCGGGTTTTGATTTTTGCCGTGAGTGATACGCTCCACGATATCACACAGCGATATTTTGCGTTCTGTGCCTAGGTCCTGCCTTTTAAGGGCGGGGTGTTCTCTAGTTCTTGGTAAGCGCCCATGCAAGCGTCGTTTCCAGATAGCCGATCTCTTCTCTGGAAACTGTTAGCGGGGGAAGGAAGCGGATGGTTGGGTTTAGCGCATCTATGCCCGCGCCAAGCGTCAGAATCCCCAACGGCTTTGCGTTCTTTAGAGCCATGAGTACGGTATTCCGTCGTTTCGGGTCGGGAATGCTGTCGTGCTTTCTGAACTCAAGGCCTTGCATAAGGCCAAGGCCTTTTTGGCGGCAGAGTGCCCCATTACTGGTGTTGCCATCAAAATGGCCGAGCGCTGTTGCGAGCTTCGTGCCCATTTCCTCTGCGCGCTCTACCAGCTTTTCTTCCTTGATGACGCCGAGGACGGCAAGCGCTGCCGCACTGCCGAGCGGATACCCGGGGAATGTTCCCGAGAACCAACCGCGCTCCAAAATTCCCCGAACACTGTGTGCGAAGAACATATCTTTCTTGAAGACGATGGCAGAGACCGGAAGGCCGCCGCCAAGGGATTTCCCGACAAGAACGATGTCCGGTTCAATGGGGCCATGCTGGAAGGCAAACCATTTTCCGGTTCTTCCCAGGCCCGACTGAATTTCGTCGGCAATAACAAGGATGCGTTCCCGTGCGCCCGCTGTCAGCGCGGAAAGAAGCGCCTGCATGCGGGGGAATGACACCTTGTTGATGCCTCCCTCACCCTGCACCGTCTCGTAGATAACGGCGTTGACCCTATCAAGGGGAATATAGTTGAGGAGTTCAAGTCCGCGCTTTAGATCCTCCTCCGTTTGCGGGAACGGGAGATGATGAACCGTGATGCCGGAGTTGGGATAGTCCTTTTTCTGAATGGGCTTTGAGCGCGTGTATTCTCCCGCGAACCCCAGCCGCCCATGGAATGCCTTTTCAAATGCGATGTAATGGGTCTTCTCGGGGCGCATTTTAAGCGTAAGCGCCGTTGCGCCATCCACCGCAAGTTTTCCCGTGATCGTTGGGATGACGCAAAAATCATTCACTGCTCCATTGAACACGCATGGGATGAGGGTCTCTGCAAGTGCTGCCTCGGAGACCTCAATTCTTTTTCCTGCAAGCGTAATGTCAAAGCAGTAATGACGGCCGGTCGCCTCAACGAAGTCAATGGTATCAAGCGCCGGGTCAAAGAGTTGTGCGATCGCTTCGGCGACGCGCGGGTGCTTGTGTCCGATGCCCGCGACCGCGACACTGCCGTCAAAATCAATATACTCTTTGCCGGTTGAGTCCCACAGGCGGGTTCCGCGAGCTCTTTGTATGACCATGCCGAGTTCAGCATCGCGGGTGTTTGGGGCGATAAGCGCCTCATGACGGCGGATATACTCTGTAGCGAAATCAGCTGTATTTCCGTACTGCATGCCCTGTGCGCGCATAGTTCCCTTTGTTGTTTAAGAACGTGTGCCGCAACACTACCACAGTATAGTAAAAAATCAATAGCGAGCAGGGGGGATTGCCACTAGTGTTAATTTTTTTATGTATTCGTTTTGCGGGTCTTACCGAAGGGCCTCTTTTTTTATGGCCGAAACCTTGTTTGTCGCTTCCCACGGTAGAACGAGGTCAGGGCGCCCAAAATGGCCATACGCGGCAATGACACGGTACCGTGGTTTTCGGAGATCAAGCGATCTCATCAGCATCCCCGGCCGTAAATCAAACACGCGGCGGACGGCCGACATAAGTTTTTCATCAGAGACAATGCCGGTGCCGAAGGTGTTCACATTTATGGCAAGGGGTTCCGCAACGCCGATGGCGTAGGCGACTTTCACCTCCGTCTCATCGGCAAGGCCGGCCGCTACGATATTTTTTGCTACCCAGCGCGCGGCATATGCCGCCGAACGGTCTACCTTTGTCGGGTCCTTTCCGGAGAATGCTCCGCCGCCGTGCGGCGCGCGGCCGCCGTAGGTGTCCACAATGATCTTTCTTCCAGTAAGTCCTGTGTCGCCTTTCGGGCCGCCGATGACGAATCGTCCTGTCGGGTTGACAAGAATTTTGGTTTTTGCATCAACCAGGCGTTTCGGCAGTACGTAATCAATGACATGTTTTTTTATCGCCGCTTCTATGTGGGGGTGCGCTATATCGGGCGCGTGTTGCGCCGAGATCAGCACTGCCTCAATGCGTTTCGGTTTCTTCCCATCGTATTCAATGGTCACTTGTGATTTTCCATCGGGCCGCAGCCACGGAAGCACTCCATTTTTCCGGACTCTCGCCAGGCGCCGGGCAAGCCGGTGCGCAAGCGTGATCGCAAGCGGCATGAGTTCCGGCGATTCGCGAACCGCATATCCGTACATAAGACCCTGATCGCCCGCGCCGACCTCTTCAGGCCGTTCTTTTTTATAGGCGCTGACACCTTGAGCAATATCCGGGGATTGTTCCTGAATTGCCGTGACAAGCCCGCAGGTTGCATAGTCAAATCCGAAACCGGCGTCGGTGTACCCGATATCCTTTATAACGGCGCGCGCGACGCGCGGAATATCTATGTAGGCGTCCGTCGTGACCTCTCCCGCTATGACGCAGAGGCCGTTTGTGAGAAGCGTTTCCACGGCGACGCGTCCGTACGGGTCGCGTTCAAGGATCGCATCAAGGATCGCGTCCGAAATTTGGTCGGCCATTTTATCGGGATGTCCCTCGGTGACCGACTCCGATGTATAAAATTTTTTCTCCATATTCTTTGAGGCGTGTTCCCGCGGTTGGAACCTGCTCTCTTTTTATGAATTCCTTTCACTATATATGACCCTATAGGATGCCACAAGTGCGCCTGTGCATGCCGTATAGATCGCGCTTGTCCTCAAACAGAAAACCCGCCAAAGGCGGGTGTATGGCTAGTCGCTGAGGACCCTTTTTGATAGTATCGCCGAGAGCGCTCCGAGCACCGTGGCCTTCTCCTTGGTTGGTGAGCAGAGCATGGAGTCAAAGCTGGTTTTGAGCGCGTATTCAAGTTCCGGTGTCCACTTTCGGCTGTGAATGTATTCTTCCATCATGCGAAGGACATGGCCCGCCTCCTTCGGTTCCTTGAAGAGGAGGAGAAGCATCCGTGCCGCTCCCATGAGCTCTGCGACAAATACATCAAATTCTTCCTCGTGGAGACGGCTTTTGGTGCAGTACCGGTGCACGTTGGACTCCCACCTGTAAGCACTTTTGCGTCAAAAGGTACTGTACAACTATAGCATGAAGGTGTGGAAAACACAATACTTGTGACAAAGGAACGTATGTTAATTCTTGCCGTATTATGAGGTGCCGTGGTTGTGGTATACTGGAAACTGCACATAATGCTACAAATGCTAATCATGAAAAACTTTTTTTATAGGGTGAATATTTTTGAGGAGTGCAAGAGCTTGCGGCTGAGCATATGGCAGTGTCCGCCGTTCTTGTTCATACTCATGGGTGTCGTGAACGTATCCGGCATGCTCGGGAGCTATCTTATCGCCTCCCGCCTCATCATTGACGAATCCGCGGTCGTTCTCGTCGTGGTGGGCGTTTCCCTCTCCATTTTCATTATCGGAAATTTTCTTATTTCTGGGTTCAACAAGATGGCCGATGCGGATCGTATGAAGAACGAATTTATCAGCGTGGTGTCCCACCAGCTTCGCACGCCCCTTGCCGCGCTCAAATGGTCCTCGGAACTGTTACTGCGTCCTTCTCACATAAGCTCGCTTAACGAAGATGACAAGTCATACCTGGTGCTTCTGCGGGAAAACGCGGAACGCATGATAAAACTGGTCAGTTTGCTTTTGGAAGCGAATCGCATTGAGTCGGACCACGCCACGCTTCAACGGAAGGCCTTTGATCTTGTGGATGTCACCAAAGGTGTCATTGAGAGTGTGACCGCATATGCGGGCGCCTATGAACTGGTTCTGAAACTTGAAGCGTTCCCCAGTATTCCGCAGGCGCTTGGAGATCCGGAGAAGATAAAGCTCGTGGTGCTTGCTCTGATAGACAACGCGGTACGGTACTCTCATAAAAAGTCGGATGTCATTGTGAAGATAGAAGTGATGAGGAACCACGTTCGCTGGCAGGTAACGGATAGCGGCGTCGGCATTCCGGTGTCCCAGCAGAAGTTTATTTTCAAGAAATTTTTCCGTTCCGATAACGCGCGGAAATACCAGACCGAGGGGTCGGGGCTCGGACTGTATATCGCAAAGGCGGTCGTGGAAGAGCTGGGGGGAAGAATAGGGTTCGTGTCAGAGGAAAACAAGGGGTCGGTTTTTTGGTTCACACTTCCCATGAGCAAATAATCGTAACTGGGAATGCGCGTAGGGTGTCTTGGAACCTGCGATGAAGGATCAAGATCCAGAGTGCGCACCTCATAGAACTATGGCGAAAAAAATATTGTTCGCAGAAGACGAGCCCGCGCTCCAACGGGCCTTAAGCGAGTCCTTGCGGGAAGCCGGGTTTGCCGTTGTGTCTGCGCTTGATGGAGAGGCCGCATGTGCGAAAGTCGTTGAGGAGAAGCCGGACCTCATTCTTCTTGACCTCATTTTGCCGAAAAAAGACGGGTTTGAGGTGTTGCGAACGCTCAAGAATAATCCGAGCGTTGCCGATATTCCGGTGATCGTCCTTACCAATCTTGAGGGAACGACCGAGGCGGCGCACGCCATTGAGTTGGGCGCCGTGGGGTATCTTATCAAGACCGACTACCGGCTTGACGAGCTTGTTGAGAAGGTGAAAGAGGCGGTTGGAAAGTAGCCGCCCCCGGCGATTGTTTTTTGGTGGAATGGAGTGCGGCAATGTGTTCATTACTGACGACAACATATCGTGCGAATATCCGACTCACAACTGAAAGCATTCATCTTTGACGGCGGCTTAGTGAAGGAAAGGGATCTGGAGCAAGCAGCAGAAGAAGCCGTGAAGACCGGGACCGAACTTAGAGCGGTCCTTCTTAAAAAAAACCTGGTAAGCGACGAAGATCTCAAAAAGCTTGAGGCATATATTCTCGGGATACCGTTCGTCAACCTTGAAAAGGAAACCGTTGATCCGGCCGTCTTGAATATTATTCCGGAGCAATTAGCCCAAAAACACCAGATGGTGGCATTTCAGCGGAACGGCAAGGAGTTGCAGGTGGCGATGGTGGACCCCGACGACATCCAAACTCTTGAGTTCATCAAGAAAAAAGCGGGATTGCGAATTTTGCCGCGCCTTACCACCGAAAAGGGTATTCAGGCGGTGTTGCGCCAGTATCAAAAGACCCTTGAGGCCGAGTTTGGGGAGATAATTAAAAAGGATGGAGGAGGAGAAAGCTTAGAGATTGTTCATGATGAGACGCGCGGAGCCGACGTGGAGGGAGAGGATCTCAAGAAGCTTGCCGAAGACCTCCCCGTTATCAAGATTGCCGACACATTTTTGCGGCATGCAATTTTACAGGGCGCATCGGATATTCACGTAGAGCCAACGGAGAAAGATGTTGTAGTGCGTTTTCGCATTGACGGCATTCTGCACGATGCGATGACCTTGCCGAAGCAATTCGCTCCCGGCATCGTTGCCCGCATCAAAGTTATGGCAAATCTAAAGATTGACGAGCATCGTTTACCGCAAGACGGCCGCTTCAAAATAGAGACCCCCGAATACAGGATCTCGTTTCGCGTGTCCATCCTGCCGGTGTTTGACGGCGAGAAACTGGTACTTCGGCTTCTACCAGAATCATCCAAAGGATATACCCTGGAAAAGCTCGGTTTTAATAGCCACAATCTTGATATTATTCATCGGAACATCGTAAAGCCGACCGGCATCATTCTTGTTACCGGTCCCACCGGCTCCGGCAAAACAACCACCCTATATACCATTCTGGATCTTTTGAACAAGCCGGGCGTCAACATTTCCACGGTGGAAGATCCTATTGAATATCGTATGCCGCGGATCAACCAGACCCAGGTGAGGCCGGATATCGGCATGACATTTGCCAACGGCCTTCGCGCGCTTCTGCGGCAGGATCCGAACATCATAATGGTAGGAGAGATCCGCGATACCGAAACGGCGTCTCTCGCCATTAATGCGGCGCTCACCGGGCATTTGGTGCTCTCAACGCTTCACACGAATTCCGCCGCAGGAGCGCTTCCGCGCCTTCTTGATATGAAAGTTGAGCCGTTCCTTATCGCCTCAACCGTTAATAGTATCATGGCTCAGCGGCTGGTGCGAACGCTGCACGGCGAGAAGACACTTGCGAAATTTACCGCAGGAGAAGAGGAGGCGCTTGCGCGCCAAGTTGATCTAAAGAAGATGGTTGAGATCATGCGGCATGAAAAGGTTATCGGGCCATCCGAGGGCATCAAGGACATTTCCTGGTCGCGCCCGAAAAAAAGTGAGGAAGCACCGGACGGATACAAGGGCCGCATCGGCATTCATGAGGTGCTGGAAATGTCCGAGGCGGTCTCGCAGTTGGTCATGAAAAATGCCACGGCCGACGAAATAGAAAAACAGGGACGGGCCGAGGGCATGATCACCATGCTTGAGGATGGGTTCATGAAAGTTGCCAAAGGCATCACCACATTTGAAGAGGTGTTGCGGGTGACCAGCGAGTAATCAACTGGTGGCGCGCGCGTCCGGAAGAGCACACTTCTTCCGGTCATGAGCGCATCATCAATGCATGCTTTGATATTTGAGTATACCGCAGTGAACAAAACCGGCACGGAGATAGCCGGAGAGCGCGATGCGGAAACGGAGCGCGACTTGGCTGTCGCGCTTCGCGCAGAAAACCTTTTGCTTGTAGAAGCCCATCATAAGGGCGCAAAAAAGGGATTTGATCTCAATATTGACAAGTACTTCTCTTTTTTGAAACGAATATCGCTTATTGAAAAGGTCAATTTTTCGCGAAATCTTGCGGTTATGATAGGAGCGGGGCTTTCGCTTACGAAGGCACTGGACGCCCTTCAACAGCAATCGGAAAATGTTAAAATGAAGGAGCTTATCGGAGATGTGCTCACGCTTGTGACGCAAGGGAAAAGCTTTTCTGAAAGTTTGAGAAAATATGAACGCGTGTTCGGAGTGTTATATATCAATATGGTGGAATCCGGTGAGCTCTCCGGAAAACTTGAGCACACGCTGAAACTGCTGGCGCGGCAAATGAAGCGCGATTACGATCTTCGTGCCAAAGTGCGGGGGGCGATGATCTATCCGGTCATAATCTTTACCGTGCTTCTCGGCATCGGGGTGTTGATGATGGTGTATGTGGTGCCGACCATCACGGAGACCTTTACTCAGCTTAAAGTGAAATTGCCGCTTTCTACACGGATCATTATTGGCGCATCCAATGCCCTTCTGAATTATTATTGGGCCATTATCCTGGTGACGGCCGGAGGGGGGTACGGGGTGTACCGTCTTGTGAAGACACCGGCGGGAAAGGCATTTTTTGATCGCGCGGTGCTTCACCTGCCGGCGTTTGGCTCTCTGGTAAAAGAATTTAATTCTGCCCGTCTTGCCCGAACACTCGGCTCTCTTATTTCAAGCGGCGTTACCATCACGAAGGCGCTTGAGATAACGGCATCGGTCTTGGGGAACAGTTTGTTTTCGGGAGCCGTGGCGGACGCCGCTCGCGAGATACAGAAGGGGATCCAGATCAACGTTATTTTCAAAAGATATCCGCATCTATTTCCGCCGCTGGTCGTGCAAATGATTGGGGTGGGTGAGGAGACGGGCACCATTTCCAAGATGTTCCTGCGGCTTGCCATTTTTTATGAGGCCGAGGTTTCCGAAAAGACGAAAAACCTTTCTTCTATTATTGAACCCTTGATGATGGTCATCATCGGAGTTGTTGTCGGATTTTTCGCGGTTTCCATATTGCAGCCGATCTACGGAAGTTTAGGTAATCTATAACACTCTCGGCGTGGCACGCGTGTCTGCCGGATGTCTAAGACGCATATGAGATATGTATGGTCGGATCATTGCCATCATTGCGAGCATTACACACCGAGCGGTGGTCGCTGGGGGTTTACCGCCATTGAGGTTCTCATTGCCGTTGTTGTTACTGCGGTGCTTGTGGCGATCGTTCTTTCTGGATTCGCCTCATTTCGTGAGACCGCTGAATTAACGCGTGCCGCCGATTCGGTCATTGATGTGTTAAAACAGGCCCGCGTCCAAACGCTTGCGTCTCAATATTCGGCCCAGTACGGCGCGCGATTTGCGTCGTCCACTGCGGTGCTGTTCCGCGGCTCAACCTTTGCCTCCGATCCCGCGAGTCATGCTACAACAACGTTTCCCGCGTTGGTGGAGGTATCCAGCATAGCGCTTGCCGGCGGCGGCGCTGATGTTGTGTTCAAGCGGCTTACGGGCGAGACCGACAACTTCGGGAGCATTACCTTGCATGCGAAGCGTATCGGGGCAAAGACAAAAATTATTACTATTTATGCATCAGGCATTTTTTCCGCCCAGTAGCAAGAATAGTGCCGCCCGGCGAAGCATAAGCGCTTCCCGCGGATCCGGCATCATTGAGGTCATCGTAGGAGTGGCTATTATTAGCATTGCGCTTTGGGGGCTCGGCACGATCGCCGCTTACTCACATGAGGTGGTGCAGATCTCGGGTGAGCGGGTGCGAGCGACGTTTCTTGCAAGCGAGGGCGTAGAGGCCGTCAAAAATATGCGCGATATCGGTTGGGGCGGACAGATAGGCACTCTTACGGCCTCTACAAACTACTATCTTGCGTTTGATGCCGCCCAAGAACGGTGGCGCTCAACAACGACCGCATCTACCATAGACGGATTTACGAGGACCTTCGCGCTGTATACTGTGTATCGCGACGCCAATAGCGATATTGTGGGTACCGGCACCCTTGATTCCGGAACCAAGCGCGTTGTGGTGCAGGTGTCGTGGTCCCGGAGGGGGAACACCTATCAAGAATCCATTAGTACGTATATCTCGGATTTGTTTGATAATTAATAGTATGAAACGACGCGGAAGAACTTTTTTATACGACTTTAGAGCATCGGGACTCAAAGAAGGAATGAGCTTGGTAGAACTTGTCGTCTATGGGGCGCTTCTTGCCGTGATCTCGGTGTTCGTGGTGAACACTATTGTTATGGCTACCCGGGTTATCTCCGAGGTGCGCGCGGAACGCGCTATTACAACGAACGGGGAACTCATCATGCAGAAGATCATTCGTGAGGCGCGCCAGGCGACCTCGCTGAATGCCTCCAGCACATTTAACGTTGATCCCGGAGATCTTTCGCTTACCACGATCGTAAGCCCCACTGACTATACGGAAACAACGGCGGATTTTTACACGGACGCGGCGGGAGATGTCTACTACAAAAAAGGGTCCGCCGCATCGGCCCTTCTTAACTCTGAGGACGTTTCTGTGTCTACTATCGTATTTCGAAAAATATTTACCGCGACATCTTCGGAGGGGGTTCGGGTGGAGCTGACACTTCAGGCAACCGCATCGGCCCGCTATGTCATTTCGCGGAATTTCTTCGGGACAGCAATATTGCGCGGCAGTTATTAAGGGAATGCTGAATGAGAAATGATGAAGTATGAATAAAGGAAAAGATGACGAGGCAGGAACGGGATTTCAGCATATTACGGTATACGTTACCGGTACTAATCGCGCATTGCGGGGAGAATCATGAATAACATGACATACAATCTTAGATCTCAATCAGGGCAGGCGGTCATGACGGTCGTGGTACTTGCCCTGTTTATTTCCCTAACGGGTTTTATCGGGTTTTCTCAGATGGCGCTTAGCGAATCGCGCGCATCATATCAAATATATACCTCCGAGAAGAGTTATTTTTTGAGCGAGGCGGGAAGCGAGGACCTAATGTACCGCATAAAGAACAACCTTTCATATACGAGTCCCGAGACGATAGGACTTGATGGCGGAACGACAACGGTCACGGTAACGATCATCGGACAGAGTCGCGAGATTGTTTCTTCCAGTAGCGTGTCTGGATATGTTCGTAAGTCAAAGGCCGTTCTTCAGGTGGGTGAAGGAACAATATTTTCCTACGGCGTGCAATCGGGGAAGGGCGGATTCTGGATGGAGAACAACTCTACTCTGAACGGGAGCGTTTACACCTCTGGGGACATCTGGGGAGATAATACGCCAACGATAACAGGAGACGCGTTTGCCGCATCCACGTCGCGCATTTACGACATGCCAGTTATTCAGGGGAATGCCCGTGCGCACAGCATTGAGAATAGCGTTATTTCAAAAAACGCTACGACGACCACCTCTATTGTTTCAAGCACCATCGGTCGGCACGCATACGCGGAAAAGATTGGGCATAGCACTATCGGGTGGAACGCATATTACACGAATCTCATCGGGTCATCCACCGTCGGGTGGTCGCAATTCTCCGGCTTTCCCCAGCCGGCCGATCTTCCTATTATTGATTTCCCGATACCCGATTCCCAGATCCTGCTCTGGGAGGAGGCGGCAGAGGCCGGAGGAGTGCATACAAGTCCGTGTCCGTACACGATCTCCAGTGGCACGACGACTATCGGACCGCTTAAGATCAACTGTGACCTTACCATTTCAAACACGGCGGGCGTGGTGATGACGGGACCAATCTGGGTCTCTGGAGATTTTTCAATCAAAAATAGCGCGATCGTGGCAGTTGATCCGTCGTACGGCGCGCAAAGCGAAGCTCTTGTCGTTGATAATGCGACGAACCGTCTTACTTCAAGCAAGGGTACGATTGAGAATTCCTCAAAATTGTTAGGTTCCGGGACGACCGGAAGCTATCTCATTATGGTCTCTATGAACAGCTCCACCGAGTCCGGCGGTGGCGAAGTGGCTATTGAGCCAAAAAACAATAACAACGGATCAATATACTATGCGCCCCATGGCGAGATACTTCTGCAGAACTCAACCGCCATCAAGGAGGCGACCGCATACCGTATTCATATGAAGAACAGTGCGAGCGTGACCTATGAAACGGGGCTCAATAACGTGGAATTCTCTGTGGGGCCCCAAGGAGGGTATGTTATTGAGCGATGGCACGAGGAAGAGTAGCCGGATAGCCGCGGGCTCCGCCGCATAGCGGGGCCGTTTTCTTTTTGGTATACTTTACCTATCTATGTCTTTTATTTCGCATGCAGTTGGCTGGATAGTGCAACCCCCGTTTTTCGGGCTGGATATTTCGGACTTGACCCTCAAGTTTGCGAAGGTCCATAGGTCAAAGGCAGGCGCTGATATTGACTACTTTGGGGAGGTGAAGATACCATCCGGGGTGGTTGAGAAGGGCGAGGTGAAGAACGAAGGAGAACTGTTTGCGCTATTGAAGAAACATCTTATTGATGCCGAGGGTCGCCGCCCGCAAGAGCGCTATGTTGTCGCCTCGCTTCCGGAAGAAAAAAGTTTTGTCCGGCTTCTCCAGCTTCCGAAGATCCAGCGAAAAGAGGTCGCATCAGCCATTCGGTGGGAACTTGAGGCGAATATTCCGTTGCCGATAGATCAGACGTACTTTGATTATGAGATCGTTCACAGTCCGGATGCCTCATCGGATCACTTTGACGTGTTGGTGACGGTATTCCCGCGCGACATTGTAAACTCGTATACGAACGTTTTGAAGCGGGCAGGATTGCGGCCACTTGCCCTTGAGCTTGAGTCCCAGGCGATCAGCCGGGCGCTTATTGATGAGAGCATGGCGGGCGACGGGTACATTCTTATTGATATCGGCATGACTCGCACGAGCTTTATTCTGTACGGGGGCGGTTCCATTATTTTGACACTCTCCATAGAAGTGGGCGGGATAGATTTTGACGCCGCGATCGCAAAAGCGCTCGGCATCGGGCGCGACGAGGCGGAAAGGGCGAAAAAGGAGTTCGGGCTTGATAAGAAATATCATTCGGGAGAAATGGTAGATGCGCTCATACCGCTTTTAAGCGCGTTGGTGGATGAGCTGAAAAAACAGATATGGTTCTACCGCGATCATGCCGAACATCGGCATGGGTCCTTCCCTTCCGAAATAAAAGCCATATACCTTGTCGGCGGGGACGCGAATCTTATCGGTATTGATAAATATCTTGCCGTGTCGGTGAAAAAACCTGTCCTCATGGGGGACCCATTTCTTGGGGTGTATGGTCGCGGGGGCGGGCATGTTCCGCCAGTTCCAAAAAATGCTTCGTTGAAATATTGTACGGCGATAGGGCTGGCGCTACGAAGCGAGTACGGACTTCTTAATGCATCCTGATGACATGTTCTCCATAA
This sequence comes from Candidatus Sungbacteria bacterium RIFCSPLOWO2_02_FULL_51_17, assembly GCA_001820785.1. Lineage (GTDB taxonomy): Bacteria > Patescibacteriota > Minisyncoccia > Sungbacterales > GWA2-42-14 > 2-01-FULL-51-34. Next base: position 2,479 of record MHQW01000028.1, on the reverse strand, counting down.
ATCTTCTTTCACGTAGTGATAAGCAAGACGTCCGTTACGGCATTTACAGCCGGTTTTCGGTGTTCCTCGGGGCAGGTACGCTTGCGGCTCTTGCCGCGTTCGCCGTACTTCTTATTCCCTCGCTTCTTTTTCTTTCGTTCCAGAAGGAAGGTCTTTTGCGGGAAGTGGATATTGCTTTGCAAAGCCAGAGGATCATAGATGTAGAAAAAGTCATTCGTGAGATACAGGAATTGAACGGACGTGCAACAGCGCTTGCCGGCCGAAGGACCTCTGCGCATTCTGCGGGTGCTCTTTTAGACGCCGTGAGCGTCCTAGTGCCTGTCGGTGTCACGCTTGACGAGTTGTTCTTTGACACAGACGCAAAAAGCATGATGTTGAGGGGACATGCCCGCAAACGTGAGGACTTTCTTTTATTTAAATCCGGCATTGAAAAAACTTCTTTTGCCGCATCTGTGGACTCTCCAATTTCAAATATTATAAAAGAGAGCAATATCGCGTTTACGCTCACTATAACCTTGAAGTAGTGATCATCATGATCATTGATGTGTCTCCAAAAATTGCATATGCAACTACAGCGGCCGCAAGCATCATGTGCGTGGCGTTGGGTGCTGCAGGCATTTACGCGCTTCTTATCTCCTACGTTCTCCGCGAGAGCGCTGCCATCAGCGCGATACAGAGCCAGATAGCAATGCTTGAGGCAAAAAAGAGTCAGGCGAAAGACAAGGAGGATGATCTTGCCTCTGCTCGCGAGAGCATGCGGCTGCTGCGCTCGGTGTTTCTTGATCCTGCCGATCCGCTCCCGTTCCTTGAACTGCTGGAGGATGAGGCAAATCGGGCGGGAGTTCTCATGAGCATCATGCTTGGAGAATTGCGGCAGGGGAGCGCCCCGGCACAAGAGTTCCTTATTACCGCGTCCGGTTCGTATGTGAACGTGCGCGCATTCCTTGCGATGATGGAGTTATTGCCGTTTGAGGTGTCTGTCCGGAACGCAAAACTGCAGAAAAACCAAGTCGGCTTTGCGGCCGACGTGCCTCAGGAGATCCGGCTCTCGCTTATGGTGCATGTTGCGGTGGAGAGGTGATGCGATATGAAATATCCAGATGTCAAAAAGTTTTTCTCATTCTCTCACAGCGACGGCTCCAGCCCTGCGCGGTTTGAGCGTATCGTTCGGGGGGCGCTCTGGGCTCTCTGTGTGCTTATTTTGGCGCTTCTTATACTTGACGGATACATATTTTATCAGTATAGTTATAAAGTAGGACATGAGTCGCGCCGCGTTGAATACAAGATCGTGCTCCAGGAAAAACTTATTCAAGATCTTGTTGCCGAATTGAAAGAACGGCAAAAATTATTGGAGAGTGTTGAGCGCGGAGAAGGCAGGACGCTCCAAAATCCTTTTAAATAGGTCGCGGATCGCCGGGAAGCGTTCTTGGCGCTCTTGATGAGTGCGAGGGTTTTCCCTATACTTTGCTGGTTGTTTCTTGGGGCGCAAGGCGCTGGTTCTCATGCTTTTTTAGCTCAACTTGCCACCCCACCTTTGTCCCTGTAGCTCAATGGATAGAGCAGCGCTCTTCTTCAGCCGGCGGCTGATCCGCCTCTGGCGGAAAGGCGTTGGTTTGCCCCATTAGACAACCCCCCGTAGCTCAATGGATAGAGCAACGCTCTTCTAAGGCGTTGATAGGGGTTCGATTCCTCTCGGGGGGATGTCTAACGGGGTGAAGGTTCTATCAGAAGCACTGATTATGCACCCCGATTCCTATGTAGAAGGGCGTCTTTTCGAAAAATATCTAAAAATATATGACGTACGAATATCCAGAACCATTTTATCCTGAGAACTCCGGAAGTATAATGGGGAGCCGAGCCGCAAAGCGGCTTCAGGAAGAGAAGAAGAGCGATGCGCCAGCTAAGTTCGATGCGATTCTCGCGCTCTTCGGGACGGATGAGGCGCGCGCGGGTTTTCGGCGGCTTGTGGGTGAGTATTACGAAAAATACCGCAATCAAAAACTGTCGAAGCTGCTTGAGCTTCAGGTGACACAATTGTCGGAAACAGGAAGGGCCGTGCTCCACAACCAGATCATGGATGTTCTGCAGAAACTTTCTATTGTTGTGAAGCCGGGAAGTTTTGAGGAAGAGGTTTTGCGTGAATTTGCCGACAGGAGAAATTTTCATAAGGCAGTTACTGATCTTTTTATGGCGGACCCCACATTTGCTAGGGCTGCTGAGCTTGTTGTAGAGTCAAAGCCGAGTCCTGCGAGAACGTTCAAGAGTAAGAGAAGGCGAAAGTGATTCTATGGGGATCGTGGTGAAGTGGTTATCACAGCGCTCTGTGGCAGCGCGGTCACGGGTTCAATTCCCGTCGATCCCCCTAAAACAGTTTGTTCTTAAAATGTACCCCTGATGGGAATGTGAACTTCATATGCATAATGCAAGATACATTCTGGACTCCATGAAGCCCTGAGCTTATGGAGTTTTTTAATCGAAT
>MHQW01000027.1 GCA_001820785.1 Candidatus Sungbacteria bacterium RIFCSPLOWO2_02_FULL_51_17 | reverse complement strand
TCCAGAATGTATCTTGCATTATGCAACAATAAGTTACTCTTGTCAATATTAAAAATTGAGCCCCCTTGGGAGGGGGCTCGGTGCTGCCGGATGGCGCCAGCTACGAGGGCTTCTTGATTCCCATGCCTCGCATGAGGCGCTGGATCATGCCGGGACGCGCGATCTCCACCCGGCCACGCTTGTCGGCGGCAGGGTGCCGGTCGGGACCGGCGTCCCGCTCGCTTCCCGGCACGATGACGCGGGTTGGCCGGCCCTTCACCTTGGCCGCCGACACGATGCCATCACCCCAGTGAGCGGCGCGTGCCGGGTGATCCATCCAGTGAAGGGGCGGTTTTGCCGCGCGTGCCGCTCGGTTCGCCCGCCGGTGGGACTTCATATGCTTCTTACCGCAACTGTCGCACTTCTTCATACCAAGCCATTTCTGTGTGTTGGTTTCTCATGAGAACGGATGACGCTATTATGCATCAAAACAATACTAATTGTCAAGTTTCGCGTAAAACACCGTCCGTTAAGGTGGCGTTTTTTATGTTCATCGGAGAATGAAACCGATCTTTTCTTTCACATCGGAGAGGGTTTTTTGCGCGAGTGATTCCGCTTTTTCGGCGCCTTTTTGCAATATGGCGAGCGCCTCGCCAGGATCACCCGCAAGCGCGTGATAACGCGCTTGAATAGGGGCAAGTCCTGCAACAACGACCTCGGCAAGGTCTTTTTTGAAATTGCCATATCCTTTTCCCTCATACATCTTTTCAATATCGGTGATCGGTTTCCCGGAGAATGCGTGATAAATGTTCAGAAGGTTTGAGATGGCGGGTTTTTTGTTGGCATCAAAACGCACCTCGGTCTCCGAATCGGTGACGGCAGCTTTGAATTTCTTGCGGATGTCATCCGGGCTTTCAAGGATGGCGATATAGTTATACGCGCTTTTTGCCGACTTTGACATTTTTTTAGCAGGATCATCAAGCCCCATGATGCGGGCGGTTGTTTTGTTCAGGTGCGCTTTCGGGATAGTAAATGTCTCGCCAAATCGGTTATTGAATCGCTCGGCGATTGAACGGGTAAGTTCTATGTGCTGAATCTGGTCCTCGCCCACAGGAACAACATCCGTTTGATAGAGCAGAATATCGGCCGCCATGAGTGTGGGGTAGTTGAGGAGGCCCGCCATAACGGCCCCCTTTTTTTCGTCAAAGTTTTCTTGAGCCATTACCAAATCTGCAAGTTCGAGACCACGGACTTCGAGCGCGTCATACTTTTCTTTCCGCAAAATTGCCGAAAGAAGTTCTTCAGTATATTTTGCAAAAATATCATAAAAATGCTCTTTTTCAACATTAGCTTTTTCTTTAAATTGCGTCATTCTGCGCAACTCTCCCAACGGCGTCATCGTGTTCAATATCCACCCAAGTTCCGCGTGCGCGGGAACGTGCGACTGGATGAACATTGTTGACCGCTTGGGATCAATGCCAGCGGCAAGATAGAGCATCGCGATTTCAAGCGTTTTTGTGCGGAGTTCTTTCGGGATTTGCGGTACCGTGATAGCGTGCTCATCCACAATGCAAAAAACAGCATCAGCATTCTCCTGAAGTTCAACGAACTGTTTGATGGCTCCGAGATAATTGCCGATGTGGAGGTCTCCGGAGGGCTGAACGCCCGAAAATATCCGTTGCTTTTTCATACTCACGCATGATATCATTTTGTGTGGCCCTTTTACAACCACGGTCAATGGCGGAAGGAAAGAAGATTTACGTGCTCGCGGAGGTATATGCGGAGGAGTTTGGGCAAACCACCATTATTATGGCGTCTTCCGATCGCAACCGGGTTTTCGGCGCAGTTGAAGAAGCGCATCAGAGGAGCAGGGATGTGCGACGCAGGATGCCCGACGATGGTGAAGGACTAAAAAGCACTTTTGTAATAGCTGTTTTTGATGACGAAACGGGGAAGCACGCGATTGTGAATGGAAAGAGCGAGGCGTATGTGTTTGTGGAAAGCCCGGACGGCACATTCACGCCTGTTCTCATCGCCGATATTTTTTGCGATTACTCGTAGCAGATGACGGGAGGACGATGAGCCCACTAACCAAAACAGCCCGCAGAAAGCAGGGCTGTTTTTCATGTTTTGCTAATGAGTGTCGTTAGACCCTTATAACAACCGGAAGCACCATGGGTCTCCGCTCCGTTTTTGCGAAGAGAAACTGTCCGACCTTGTCGCGGACATTATTTTTTATGTAATCAACATCAAGCGTTTGTTCGGGCGTTGAGGTGTGTTCCACCACTTCGCGTATTTTTTGGCGGACCTGCTTTAACATATCCTGGTTTTCGCGAAGATAAATGAATCCGCGCGAGATGATGTCGGGCGACCCAATAATAGCGCCCGTCTTTGAATCAAGAATGATGATGGCGACAAATATGCCGTCTTGCGAAAGCATTTGCCGGTCGCGGAGCACCACCTCGCCTACGTCTCCCACGCCGAGCCCGTCAACCATGACGTAGCTTGCCGGGACCGATTTTTTCATGATGGTCGCGCGCGTCGCCGTCAATTCAAGAATGTTGCCGTTGCTTGCAAGAATGATATTTTCCTCCGGAATGCCGACAGATTGTGCAAGGTCGGCGTGGTGTTTTAGGAGGAAATAATTGCCGTGAATGGGCATGAAGAATTTCGGCCGCATGAGATTGATCATGAGCTTCAGGTCTTCTGCCTGTGCGTGCCCCCCGGCGTGGATATCCATCATTTGGTAGTGATACACGTAGGCGCCTTGCCGGAAGATGACGTCTTTTAACGACTGCACCGTTCGCTCATTTCCCGGAACCACCGATGAGGAAAATACGACCGTGTCGCCTTTCTGGAGGCGGATGAACCGGTGTTCTTTTTGGGCGATGCGCATGAGGGCGGCACCCGTCTCTCCCTGGGCTCCGGTACAGATGATGAGCTGGCGATTGTCAGGGAAATCCGAGATCTTATCAACATCCACGAACGTCCCCTTTTTTACCTTGATATACCCGAGCTCTTGCGCGATCGCGACGTTTGATTTCATGCTGAACCCCTCTATTGCCACTTTCCGGTCAAATTTTTCGGCAAGCGTTATGAGCTGTTGGATGCGGGAAATAAGCGAGCCAAAGGTCGCGGTGATAAGGCGGCCGCTTGATCGCTGGAAGATATCCTCCAGGTTATCCATGATGGTCTTCTCTGAAATGGAGTGTCCCGGGCGTTCGGCGCCCGTGGAATCCGACATGAGCAACAGCACGCCTTGTGAGGAGAGTAGCGCCATCTTGGCATAATCGGCTGGCTTGTCTCCGACGGGATTGTTGTCAAACTTGAAGTCGGCCGTATGGCATACGATGCCAACCGGCGTGTGGACCGCCACACCGAACGTGTCAAAGATATTGTGATTGACATGAAAGAACTCAACCCCGAACGATGTTCCAAGTTTTAGAACTTCATCTACTTTGATCGTTTCAATGTGAATAGGCGGGAGATGTTTAAAATCCTCCTGTCGCTTTAAGATCATGCCGCGTGTGAGCGCGCCGGCAAATATCGTAGGATTGCCGAGCTCATGAATGAGATAGGGGATAGCCCCCGTATGATCAAGATGGCCGTGGGTAATAATAACGCCGCAGATCCGCTCCTTATTCTCTTTGAGGTAGGCAATATTCGGGATGATGTAGTCAATTCCCGGCATGCCTTCTTCCGGGAACTGAAGCCCCATGTCAATGATGATGATGTCGTCTCCGTATTCAAGGAATGACATGTTCCGTCCGATCTCCTCAAGCCCTCCGAGGGGGACGACCTTAAGATTTTCCCGCGGAATGACGGGAAGATCGGGTGGTGTCTGAAGTACTGAAGGCGCTGTGACGAATCTTCGCTCGCCCCTTCGGGGGCCCTTCCCCCGGCGCATGGCGTGCCCGTGATGGCCGCCTTGCCGGTGTCTAAATTGTTCTGGCATACTGCGATATGAAAATTCAGGCATCACGACCATCATGAGAACATGTTGATCCGATGTGCGTGAACTTTCGGTTAGTGAGTTGTTATGAATGTGGGCAAGGGGAGAGTTGAACTCCCACGCCTGTGAAGGCATACGGCCCTGAACCGTACGTGTCTGCCAGTTCCACCACTTGCCCGATGCTGCTTACGGCGACGGAATATACCTTGTGCACATTCTGGGGGTTCTCGGCACAAAGAAAAAACGCCATGTATGCGACTACCCGCGCCTTTTTGCGCGTGAGGGTACCATAAAGATTGAGAGTATCAGGGGCCTGTTGATGCGCCCTGACTGTATCGTTGCATCCAGTATAGCATAGTTGCCGAAATGATGCAAGCCGTCGTGTCCTTGTCTTGTGCTCTTGTGGTCGCTACTATGTTGCCAGCGGCTCTATGCCCGTTCCCATGAACATGTTCGTGCGCGCGCTCATTACGGGCCTTGTGTGTGTTCTGACCATCAGAGGAGTGTTTCCGGCAGAGGCCTCGCATCCGCTTCGCGTTGCCGTATTCATTGATCGCGGAGTTGTCGGTTCGGTAGATGAGGCGCTTGGCCGCGCATCAGAGCTGTTTTTTCAAAACATTGGACGCTCGGTGGTGTTCATATCAGGCGACGATGTTGATATTCCCCGGGAGTTGATGGATGGAGCGGCGCTTTCTGGAGAGCGCGGCATTGCGTGGATTGGTACAAAAAAAGATGTGCCAGATGCCGATGTTGTCATACTGATCACAGACAAGTTCATCGCTCATGACCGCATGTGGGGAGATGGCCTTGCCAGACATACGAGCGCCCTTGTCCGGTATGGAAATATCCGTCAAGCCGTAAACGTCATTTTGCACGAACTTGGACATTACTGTGGCGCGGGTCACTCTTCCGACCCCGCATCTATCATGCACGAGCGTTCTTATGCCGGAACTCACTTTGGAGAATGGACGGAGCACATCCGCGGGAATTGCGGGCATCCGGTATTTCCGGAGGCGGCGTTAGTGCCATAAGAGATAGAAGACGACGGCCGTATGGCCGTTTTTGCATACAGAGTTATCGTGTGTATGTACGCTTTACTCGGCCGCGTCATTTCCCACCCATGCTCTTCGCGTTTTGATATACCACGTTTCTATTTCATTGAACCGTTCAGACGGAAAGACGACGCTTTTGAGATTGATGCCGTAGATAGTGTTCCTTGCGGCATACGCATATTGCGGCGTCCACAGAAAGAGCGCGCCGAAATCGTCGGCGACGATCTTCTGAAATTCTTCATATTTCTTTTTTCGGAGCTCGGGATCGGTGCTTCTGCGGGCCTCCTCCAGAAGTGTGTCGGCTTTGCGATTGGAATACATGGCGATGTTGAGTCCCGGATCGCGGATCTGGCTTGAGTGCCAGAATGCGAACGGGTCGGGGTTGTGGTTATATACCTCGCCAAAAAGAAGCGCGTCATAGTTCCTCGGCCGAAGAATCTGCGACTCAAGTTCCGCGAGGGGCCATGTTTCTACGGTGACCTCAGCGCCAAGCCGCCCCCAGTACTCCTTGATGAACGTCGCAACGCGCTCAAGTTCCGGCAGGTTTGAGGTTACCAAGTGTATGGCAAGCGGCGTTATTGTTTCTTTTTTTCCGATGCCCTCTTTTTTCTCTCTAAATCCATTCGCGTCGTAGTCCTTCCAGCCGGCTTTTTCAAGAAGTGCTTTTGCGGCTTCCTCATCAAACGCGGTCTCCGTGACGTGATCGGCCGTGATGATGCTTGATGGGAGCGGAACATCTATAATGCGTGCGTCCTCATCCAGAATCTCAAGAAGCTTTTTTCGGTCAATGCCGCTATGAAGTGCTTGGCGGACTTTTGCGTCGCTGAACGCTGTGTTCTTATTTGCATTGAGAAATACCGCGAACATGCGGGGGAAATCAAGGCGATACAGCACAAGATCCGGTGACGGGTCAAGCATGTCTTCCTGGGCGCGTGTGACCGAGCGCATCGCGTCTATCTCTCCGCGTTTGTAGGCGTTGGCAAGCTCGCGCTCATCAGGATAGAACGAGAACGCTACCGTTCGTATGAATGGTTTTTGACGATAATATTTTTTGTTATAGACAAGCTCGTAGTATGTAATGCTACCCTCTGATTGTTTATATTTTGAGAACTCATACTTGCCAGAGCCGACCGGCTTAATATTGAATTCGCTTAAGGTGTTTGCGGGCGGTATCTGTTCCCAAATGTGTTTCGGAAGAATCCCTACCGTCAGATTATCAATGAACGGACTGTAGGGTTGTTTGAGCGTGAACTCTATGGTGTGGTCATCGGTTTGTTCAACGGTAACGCCTTGGAAATTCGCCCGGAGCGGGCTTTTGTATTCGGGGTTTTGTATGGCCTTGATAGTGAAGAGAACGTCTTCGGCCGTAAGCGGTTCTCCATCATGCCACACCGCATCTTTGTGGAGCGTTATGGTGTATACCTTTCCGTCGTCACTTATGCTGAAGGCCTCGGCCAGGTCCTGCTGGACCACTCCTTCGGAGTCATAAAAGAGCATGCTGGAAAAAATGAGGGCCGCAATATCACGGTCGGTATCGTTATTTGAAAGATAGATCGGGTTTATGAGCTTGGGTTCGCGCAAAGACCCTTCCCGATATGCTCCTCCCGATTTCGGCGCCGAGACGGTATGGCGCATGATGAAAGACCCTAGAAGCGTGGAGCCCGAGCCGAGAAACACGAGGAGAAGGGCGATAAGAAGGAATAATTCACGGCGCGAAAAAAGCCGCGGCAGATAGAGTACGCGCCGGATAATGTTCAGAAGCCTTATCGGAGTATTGGTGAGGAATGAAGGCGCCACTAGCGTATAAGGACGGTGGCCACTGCGGCTGCAAAAAAGAGAATAGAGAGAACGATGGTTCCTCCAAAAATGACTTTTTCAAAACCGCGTTTGGTCCGATACACGTTACCCTCTCCTCCGAATGCGGCGGAAAGGCCGGTCCCGCGTTGCTGTAAGAGCACCGCAGTAATAAGAAGGACCGAAAGAATGATCTGAATGTAGGGAAGGATTGTTTTCATGCTGTTGACGATGACCGCGCACCACGCGCGGATCAATGCATCTTCTTCAAAGAATGGAATTTATAATGCCGATAACAAGAGCGCCCCAGAAAAGCGGGGAAATCCCCGTTATAGAAAGTTCTGTCAAGAAATAGTTGGCAACGATAAGGATGATGACGTGTATGACAACATTGAAAAGGCCGAACGTAAGGAGGATGAGCGGAAAGCTTACGATGCGGAGTATCGGCCGTAATATAAGGTTGATGAGCATCAGCACGACGCCCCCGAGGACGAATGAGCGCCATCCGCCTGTTACCGAAAAACCGCTAAAAAACCACGCAAGACCGTATAAAGCGGCTCCGTTAAGAACACTGCTTCCGACGATTTTTAATAAAAACTTCACAGCACTCACTTTAGCGCACTGTTGGACGAAAGTCAAAAGTGTGTATAATGCAACCCAATTCTGGACTCCAGGGGCATTTTTACGACATTCGCCTCCGACCATTGTAACAGA
>MHQW01000026.1:4718-7455 GCA_001820785.1 Candidatus Sungbacteria bacterium RIFCSPLOWO2_02_FULL_51_17 | reverse complement strand
TAAGGCGATGGAAGTTGTCGGGGCGGATCTCTGCGGATTCAATCCGAGAACCGCTAACTATTATAAAAACAAAACAACCCACGAGAGGTTGTTGAGTTATAATGGAATCGTGAACTCGAACTATCCTACTGAAGTTATTGAAATTATGAATGGTTTTTAATTTTATCCAAACACCAGAATTTTATCAGATTCCTCAATCATCTTTACTAAATCCTTCATCGTAGTGATTGGGCAGATTTTACTTTCAGATTTTGAGCGAACTTTAAGGCAGGTTTCGCAGGCGAGGATTATGCCTTTGAGGTCTTTAAACTCTTGAATCTTCTTTGAAATATCAAATTGGTCAGTATCTGGGATGTCCTCTGCCTCCACGCCTTCATTCATTAGATTTATTTGCACGAAATTACCTTCTTTTAGGGCTGCGACGCCAAAACGAAATGTGTTCCAGATATGCTCCGGCTTGTTGGATTGTAGAATAATACCGAATTTCATAGGCGGATCAGCTCAATTCTCTTTTCTTCTCCTCAAACTCTTTCTTATCAATATCTCCTTTTGCGTAGCGTTCTTTTAGAATATCGAGGGCCGATTTGTCCGAAGAGCCGCCGCGAAATTGATTGGCTAGCCATTTCACAAGAGCGACAACGGCCGCAATGATCAATACCCACCAGAGAACCATAAAAATCCAGCCAAAGAACCCGAAGCCGTAGCCAAAATTCATCATATTGTTCGTTGAATTAAATCCGAAGGGGGACGACCACCTCCCCGTCATCATGTTCATCATGGGCATCCAGCCACCGCTTCCCATGGGAAGAACGGCGGAAGTATCGCACCCAGAAAGCCGTTTGCCCATGGCAATGTGAATCTGCTCTTCACCCCCCTCGCCATGCATCTGAATCATCATGGCGTTCATCGCCGCATGTGAATCTCCCATCATCTGACCCATGAAGTATTCACCGAGCACGCCGAAATCTTCATCATCCAAGTCGGCGCAGGAGACCTGTTCTGCTTGAAGTTTTTCCCAAAGTTCTTTGCCCTCTTTTTCTTCACGAAGCGTATGTTCGACAACTTCGTTCCAATCCACCGCGGAATTGGAAGAACCGCCCATCATTTGAGCGTTTGTCGAAGTTACAGAGACGCCAAGAAATAAAATTGCGATTAAAAATAAGTTTTTCATTTGTTTTATCCGAGCCATTCGCGCAATCTGGGAAATTTGGAACAAATCGGCAAATTGGAACACCGATTCTCCAGTCCCCACACGCGACCGGCTCGGAGGCTTGCTAATAATAACAATACTGAAGCATAGATTATGTGTTCATCGACCAAATAGGAATGCGGATTTGGATACGGAAAATCAAGAATTGGGAAGTAGTATAGAAGCATCAACAGTGCGCCGAGAAGTGACGACAGCCGCACCCCGATTCCTACAATAAGCGATATACCGAGAAGTGTAAGCCCCCACTCATTTACGAAGTTTACGATCGGCAGAATGCCGGGATTAGTAAGCCACTGGAAAAATCCAACAAAAGTTTTTGCGCCTTTTAGGTATCCCGCCGCAGACCATTCAGAATTTAGGACTTTCGTTATGCCGGCATAGAACATCAGCCAGCCAGTCGAGATACGAAGAAGAAATAATGATATTTTTTGGAATTGAGTCATGTTCATTTAAGCCACTCTTTCCAATTTTTAGGCCAACCGACCATAAGGAGCAACGCAAGCGGGGCTCCCCAGTTAGCCCATCGTTCCACGAAATCCCAGACCGGCATGCCGACTATCGGACGCAGAAGCGCGGTCCAGAAACCCCAGAATACCATCCATAAAAGCGCGAGACGCACCGGTTTAATTAGAATGAGGATCGCTAATACAATATCTGTAATTCCGATAAAGAATAACAGTTGTGTTGCCGTTCCAGCGTCAGATACCCCAAATTTAGCAAACCAACCGATCCAATCCTTCTTACCTTGAAGGGCAAACACGCCATGACCGATGAACTCACCAGCAACAGAGATACGCAAGACCCATTCGATGAGTTTCGTGTTCATAAGTATATATTACCCAATTTTTATCAACTTGATAAGCATTCCTCGACCAAAGAATGTTCAAAACTTATAAAGTTCGCTTTCTTAATAACATTGCGTTAATTGCGACAATAACGGTTGAAAGCGACATAAAAAGAGCCGCAAGTGCCGGCTGGAGCAAGATTCCTTTTGAAGCGAGGATGCCAGCCGCAAGCGGAAGCGCGACTACATTGTAGCCGGTTGCCCAGAAAAGATTTTGAATCATCTTCGTATATGTCATTTGCGACAGCTTAATTATTTTCACGATGTCCCGAGGATCGTTCCTGACCAGAATAATGCCGGCCGATTCGATTGCCACATTCGTACCCGCGCCGATGGCAATACCAAGATCAGCTTGCGTAAGCGCCGGTGCGTCATTGATGCCGTCACCAACCATAGCGATCCTGTTTCCTTTTGATTGAAGCAATTTCACTTTTTCGGATTTCTGATGAGGCAGAACTCTTGCGAAGTATTCATCGATACCAAGCTCTTGACTGACCCATCGCGCTACATCTTCCGAATCGCCGGTGATCATGGAAGTGCGAACGCCGAGCTCCTTAAGCGCATTGATTGCCTCGCGTGATTCCTCGCGGATAATGTCAGCGAGAGCAAGTGCGCCTACGAGTGCCTTTTCCTTAATGACAAAGATTACCGTTTGTCCTTTTTTTCCGGCATCTTGAGTCTGC
>MHQW01000026.1:0-4698 GCA_001820785.1 Candidatus Sungbacteria bacterium RIFCSPLOWO2_02_FULL_51_17 | reverse complement strand
TTTAATTTCCATGCTTTCAAGAAGGGCCGGTCCGCCCACCATAATTTCTTTTTCTTCAAGCAAAGCTCTAACACCGCGGCCCTTCATAGCTTCGAACTTTTTCGGTTCTTGAAGCGTTATGCCGCGATCTTTGGCTTTAGCGACAACGGCTTTTGCAATCGGATGTTCTGAAAGAGCGTCGAGAGAAGCCGCTAAACCCAATACTTCGTCTTTGGTTTTGTCGCTCATAGCCCACATATCTACAACGCCGAATTCGCCCTTGGTCAGTGTTCCTGTTTTATCAAAAAGCACTGTGTCAATCGTCCGAGCGGCCTCAAGCGCAATCCGCTGACGCACCAGAAAGCCATTCTGCGCCGCTTTGGTCGTTGAAATCGAGGCAACTAAAGGCACGGCAAGGCCAAGAGCGTGCGGACAGGCAATCACCAGTACCGCTACAAGCCGAGCTACGGCAAAGCCGACCTCCGCACCGACGATAAGCCAGGCAATAAGAGTAATGATGCCTCCAAGAACTGCAACAACGGTAAGATAAAGTGCCGCTCTGTCTGAAAGAATCTGAAGCCGTGATTTGGAAGCCTGTGCTTCGGCTACCAGACGCATGACACCAGCAAGAAATGTTTTATCGCCGATTTGAGCGACTTTTACCTTCAGCGCACCATCACCGTTGATCGTACCCGCAATAACTTGATCATTTTGCTTTTTTGAAACCGGCTTTGATTCTCCGGTGACCATTGACTCATTCACATCAGAATCCCCATCAATGATTGTGCCGTCGGCAGGGATTTTGGTTCCCGGTTTTACTAGTACCGTGTCGCTTTCCTTCAACTCGGAAAGTGGGATTTTCTCCGTTTTTCCATCTCGAATTACTTCGGCAACATCGGGAAGTAATTTGGATAATTCTTTGAGCGCGCCCTGCGCTCCAGAGACCGCGCGCATCTCAAGCCAATGGCCGAGAAGCATGATTGTTATAAGCGTAGTGAGTTCCCAAAATAAGGCTTCGGCCCCGGCGAACACCGCGTATACGCTCCAAAGATACGCGGCGGAAATGGCAATGCCGATAAGCGTCATCATTCCCGGCAATCTGCCTTTAATTTCTCGCCATGCTCCGGCAAGGAAAACCCAGCCGCCGTAGAAAAATACGATTGACCCAAGCACGAGCGGCAGATAAGCTGATCCGGGAAAGTCCGGAGGAGACCAGCTGAAAATTTTCTCAACTACATCGGCATACAGCACCACCGGAACGGTAAGAATTAGGCAGACCCAGAATTTCCTGAAAAACATCGCAGTACTGTGGCCGGCATGCTTATCGCGAGTATCATGATCCATAGCGGATTTTTTCTTTTTCTCGGGGACAAGACTCATGCCGCATTCCGGACACATGCCAGGCCTATCCTGCTTAATTTCAGGATGCATGGAACACGTGTATGTTTTTTGTTCGTTGTGGTCGCGCATGTGGTTATTTTTTCCTTTGCGCCAGCTTATAAACTTTAAGCATTTCCTCAACAGCTTTCTTTTCTTTGCCGCCTTTCATCTGTTCAATCACATGCGTGGAGAGGTGGTTTTCGAGAATCAGATGTTCCACGCCCGAAAGTGCTTCTTTGATCGCGCTTGACTGGGTAATGATATCAACACAGTATTTCTCGTCCTCGATCATATGGATCAAACCCTTAAGCTGGCCTTGGGCGATTTTAAGGCGGCGGACAGCCTTCTTTTTAATATCTTGCTTCATAGTTCCATTATACCCCATGGGGGTATTTACTTCAACAGCTATACGCCGCAACTTCCCCCGCTCTTTTGTACAGGAGCCGTTACTTGGCTCAAGATTTGCTTATATCCCGATGCGCTGGAATAACTTACGCCAAGTATCTCCTGCGGATTTATATTCTGCCACTTAACACCTTTATTTTTCATGTAGGTAGCAATAGTCATGTACGTATCGGGGAACCAGTATGAATTGACGGTCAAAGCCGTTTTCCACATATCTTGTTCACTAACCCCCTGCGAAGCCATAAGTTCCAAGAGTCCAAGCATGGCCATTCCATGATTGCAGTCAGGGAAATGGGTTGAGTTGCCACAGCATGGCCGGTATATACCTTTGGATACTTTGTCTACCAAAGCCTGTTGGTCTGAGCTGAGATTAAAGAATCTATGCCGACTATAGTGGTTCATGGCGTCGCCATCGGCCAAAGTCCAGCCACCCGTTGAGGCAAAGTTGCCTGCGCCGCCGTATGCGCGATTTGTCATCTCGCCGGTTTCAAGAATCTCATTTTTACTTGCGAGACCCAGCGCCCAAAACAGGTTAAGAAGATAACCCGAATTCTCTTTGGTGATTTTGAGCTTGCCATCATTCTGGCCTAAAAGCAGATTTTTGTATTCGTCGGCAAAAGCCCCTCGCTGGTCATATGTGGCTTCGAATTTGTCTGCATCGATTGCGCCTACACTGACAAGTTTTGCGCCAAGGTCGCCCCATGTAACCGGCAAAACAACCCCATCAGACGGCAATACCGCTTCTTCTAACGCCGATACCTGTGCCGTCTGCTGGTCTGCCTTCAGTGTCTTTTGATCTGTGTCAATTGTTTTCAGCCCCGTCGTATATACCCATGCTCCCGCAAGAATAACTGCGGAAATAAGAATGCTGGCTGAAAGCATATAATCTTTTTTCGGCTGTTGTATCTCCGCCACGCTTTCAGTTGTTTGCTTTTCTGTTTCGTAATGCATAGTTTTGAATTTATTTTTGATTTAAAGGTAAAGCGCATCCGCTTTCTCGCGACAATTTTTCAAGCCCCTGTTCACTTTCGAGCTTTTTCCCGCCGGGGAATATCCATGTCGGATAGCCATTGATGCCGGCCGCCAGACATTTTTGCGGATTATCCGGGCATTCAACATACGGCACGAATCGGAACGAATCGCCAAACGCTTTCTTTTCATTCTGGCAGTGCGGGCACCACTCCGCTCCGTACACGGTTATATTTTTCTCGGCTAGGCATTGCGCGAACGCATCCAGATTTCCGTTTGTTTGCTGTCGAGGATACAGCAAATAAACGGCTATGATCGCGACGATGCCAAGACCAAGAACGGCGAGACGCTTACTTTTCATCACAGCAGTCGACGAGCTTGTCCACGATGTCCTCGAATGACCATGGCTTTTCGCTCGCCGCTATTTTTTTGAATCCCGAAGCGTCAATGAGTTTTAACCGCAATGCCCAGAATACGGAATACATCTTATAGGCCTTGTCGAACATTTCTCTGGCTTCGGTTTGTTTGCCGTCGGAATGTAGCTTTGTGCCGACTTCCATGAGCCGCATGGTGGTCGCAAGCAAGTGCTTTGAGATGCACCACGTTTCGCCTTCATTTTTGTCCATCATTTTGGCAAGCAGTTCTTTTCTGGTATTCCGAATTTCTCCGAGCAAATCGAAGTATTCCGATTTCTTTGTTTTGACTCCGGTAAAGAAGAAGTGTTCCTCGAGGCTGATGAGATTCATGATGGCAAGGCTCAAATCTTCTTCTGTTGAAAGATCGACGCTACCGGACTGTTTTATTTTTTCGACCTTGAGAAGCAAGGTCTCGAATTGTTGTTTGGTAATCATGGTGGTTATTGGTTAGAGAAAGAATATAAGGAGACCGAGAATAACCATGGCGATGCCGCCCCATAGTCTCATGTGTTTGGTTTCCGACTTTTTCCACATCTTCACTTTCTCGACAAGCGTGCTGTCGCTTGCGATAAGCAGGATGACCACAAGCGGCAGGATGAAGATCAGATTGTAGAGCAAGAGATAGCCGACGCCTGTAAGGTACGTTCCTTGATCATGCAGGAGTCCCAGCACCATAAGGTAGGGTCCGCCAGTGCAGGGAAACTCGCACAAGCCCACCAGTGCGCCCAGCAGGAACACGGCCGGAAATGATGCTTTGTTCATGAGCGCGGCCATTTTGTTATGCGCCGCCTGAGGAATGCGAAGCTTGATCGGGAACGACGGAAAAAACTCATTGATGAGATTGATACCGCCGAGAGCTATGAGAAGCACCGCTCCGATTTTCGCCATGAAGTGCGGCGTATTGAACAAGTGGAGAGCCTGCAGGATTCCCAAGCCTATGAGAATATAGACCGTGAGGAGCCCCAGAATGTAGACACCGCCGATTTTCAAGATGCTGGATCTCGTCTTTTGAAGGGAAAGAAGAAACGCGATGGTCAGAAGGAGAATGCCAAAGGCGCACGGATTGATGCTGTCGATCAATGCCGCTATTCCAACCAACGGAAGAAGCCATTTGCCCCCATCACTTAAGTTCCAGAGCGCAGTTGTGCCAATGTTTCCTGTTTTGAGCAGTATCACCGATCCGAACAGCAGAACGGCAATACCAATCAGAATTGCAAGTTTTTTGTTCATACAGCTTTATGGCGTGACGATTGCGGCGAATTGAAGCTCAAGCGACCGTCCCGTGTTGTTTTCAAGAGTGACTGTCCGCTGGATTCGACCGACTCCAGCAGGGCCGTGAGCGGCCGGATCAAACACGACTTCAACAGTTGCTTCTTCGTTTGGATTGATTGTTTGGTTTATTGAGGGAATTGCCCCGTGCCCGGGCATGCCGAAGGGTCCGAGTCGCCTGCCTCCTATTACCAGAGTCGCGGTTGTACACATGCATGATGTGTACATTTTGCTTATGGTAACCGCCTCGTTGCTTGTATTTTTGATTTTGAACGTATGC
>MHQW01000025.1:2010-7215 GCA_001820785.1 Candidatus Sungbacteria bacterium RIFCSPLOWO2_02_FULL_51_17 | reverse complement strand
CGCGAGGAGTTTTTGGATCACGGACTTCCGCCTCCAAAGGGCGTACTATTGTATGGTCCTCCGGGATGCGGAAAGACCCTTATCGCAAAGGCCATCGCGAACAATCTTGCCGCGCGTCTTTCCGAAAAACTTAAGCAAATAGTGACGGGGTACTTTATCAACATCAAGGGTCCCGAGCTTCTGAACAAGTATGTCGGTGAGACCGAGCGCAAGATCCGCGAGATCTTCGCAATGGCGCGCGAAAAGGCGAGCCAGGATGCTCCTGTTGTCATATTCTTTGACGAGATGGACGCTCTTTTCCGCCAGCGCGGATCGGGTATTTCATCCGACATGGAATCGACCATCGTTCCTCAGCTTTTGGCCGAGATTGACGGTGTAGAGGCGCTCCGAAACGTTATCGTGGTGGGCGCTTCAAATAGGCAGGACCTCATTGATCCCGCCGTGCTTCGTCCCGGACGGCTTGATGTGAAGATTGAGGTTTCGCGGCCTGACGCCGCAGGCGCCTTTGACATCCTTTCCATCTATCTTAAGGCAGGCGTTCCGCTTCATAAGAAGTACTGGGACGACAAGCCGCATGCGCACCGCATGCCGAATCGTCTTATGGACCTTATGCCGGAACAGTGGAGGGCCGTTGATGAAAAGTTGCGGGTCGTTCGCGAGACCCGCGGGATAAAGCGGCGCTTCGTCGGACAAGGCGTCGTGAAGATTGATGCTGTTGCGGCAGACCGGCGCATCAAGGAAATGCTGTTGTTTGATCCGGAGAAGGCCGAGCGGGCGCGAAAGGCGCTTCAGGCCCAGCCGGATACATGGTCGCACGAAGAGTGGCAGATTGACTCGGTCGGGGATGCCTGGAACATGCTTATCTATAAGGCCGTTGAGGCGATGTTCCTTCACACCGGCGCCATGGCGTCCGATGCGAAAAAGAAGAAGCAGGAGGCGGAGAATGTTATCCACTCCTTCTTCACGCGTGAGGGCTCGTACATTGAGGCCGATAACCAGTTCCTTGAGATCACCTATGAGAAGGGTGATAAAGAGATCCTGTACCATTCCGACTTTCTTTCTGGCGCCGCTCTTGAGAGTATGCACCGTCGGGCGAAGAAATACGCGGTGAAGCGTTACATTGAAACGGCTCACCGCGAACGCGGCATCATGATGGCGGATCTGTGGAACGCCACCCGCGATGAATTCCGGGAGGCCGAAGACCTTCCCAATACCGCCAATCCCGATGATTGGGCACGCATTGTTGGCCGCAAGGGCCAGCGCATTGTGTACGTAAAGCCCTTGAAGGGCGAGGTGAAGCAGTCGGCATATGAGGGGCCCGCCGAGGTTGTCAACACGGGCCAGTACCTCTAACATGAAAAGAAACCCGGAATGAACCGGGTTTTTTGTTTTGGCGTGATGACGCATTGGCGCTTGGCCGGTGCCACGGCGCCGCCTTTTTGCGGTGTCGCTTCGTGAAAGTTGTAACTTGGGATATGCTCTGCTACTCTTGAGCAAGCACATTGATACGGATCGCTCCATGCCGGAATCCAAAGCTATCCCGAAAATGATCGGTCTTGAGCAGGAATATGGATGCTATCTTATCGGTTCTCAGCAGAATAGGACGGCCGGCTCCAACTTTTTCAAGCAGTTCCGTCCTGAGTGGTTAAGCGTTCTTTCCGCAAGTGGATCGCTCTGGGATCCGCAGGAACGCATGCGATACGAGGACGGGAACCATCGCTTTTTCTCCGACGTTCGCTGGCGCGAATCAAATTATCTTTTTCCGAACGGCGCGCGTTTTTATCTTGATAGCGAACATCCCGAGTACTGCATCCCCATCTGCCGCACGGCGCGAGAAGCGCTCGCGCATGACAAGGCGGGAGAGATATTCATGGATGAGATATCACAGCGCATTGAGGCGGAGTCAGGATTGAGGTTTCGTCTTATCAAGAATAATACGGCGGCGGGCGACAGGAACTTCGTTGATTTTGACAGTGAGTGGATGGGTGGCGTCAGTTTTTCCACCCACGAGAACTATCTTGTCCGGCGCGATGTGCTGATAGATGATCTTATCGCGCGGACGATCCCATTCCTTATTTTCCGCACGCCCATCATCGGAGCCGGGAAAGTTGGCGGCCAGTCGTACTTGCCATGGGTTGATTACCAGATTTCCCAGCGAGCAGACTTCTTCAAGAAAACAACGGCGCAGGGCACCATGGGGAATTTTCGCGCGATCTACAATCTTCGCGATTGCCCCTATGCCGATCCCGAGCGGTTCCGCCGCCTGCACGTGATTCCGGGGGACGCGAACATGTGCGAGGTGTCGGGTTTTTTGAAGCTTGTCACCATGCGCATTCTTCTCATGATGATAGAGGATGGCGCGCTGGATGACCGGTTTACGCCGTTTCGCGATTGCCCGACCCTTCATGCCGTATCGCGCGACCTCACGCTTTCGGAGCGATACCTTCTCAAAAACGTGAAAAAGTCAGTTCGCGTGCTTGATATTCTTAAGCAATACGCGGAACTTTTTCTGAAGTATCTTGAGGATTATGCGATCCGGGATCCGGAACTGCAGTATGGCGCGGAACTTTTTTCCTGCATTGTTGACCGGCTTGATGCGGCGCCAGAGGAATGCATCGGAGCGGTTGACTGGGTGACGAAGCGGCACATCATCCGCGAGCATCTGGGGGCAAAAGGCATTGATTCGTGGCAGCGCCCCGAGGCCTACCAGTTGGACGCGGCGTATCACTATGTTCGTAAGGACAAGAGCATATTCTACCGGCCGAGCATTCAGCAGAAAATCAAGGATGCGGGCTACAAACTGCTTTCCGATGCCGAGGTTCATGAGGCGACCATTAGGCCGCCCGCGACCCGCTCGCGATTTCAGGTGGAGGTATACAAGCGCTTACACGTTGCACAGTGGAACTGGCGCCTGATGCATGTGCGTGATACCGCCGGACGTTCGCACGTATTGGCGCTTGACGATCCTGCAAAGCCCTGGAAAGAGTTTGAGCAGTTGCTTGCAGACGACCCGGATGAATTTCTTGCAAAGTGCAAACAGGCCGGAATGATGCTAAGCGGCGCGGAGGAGGCGCGGCGCGCGTATCTGAATTCACAGGTGATTCTCGGCGACGAGCTCCGGCTACGCCGACGCATGGGCCGGCCATTGACTCCTTTGAGCGGTGATGATACGGATGATGAGGACGGTACATCTTAAACCCACGGAGGCCACCATGGCCGCGCAGAAGAAGAAGGAAGAGAAGAAGGGCAAGCCCGCCCAAGAAGTGAAGGATGCGCAGCCAGCGGCTGACGCCGAGCAGAAGGCCAAAGAGGCCAAAGAAGCGCTTGACGGCCTGCTTGACGAGATTGACGATGTTCTGGAGGAGAACGCGGAGGAGTTCGTCAAGAGCTATGTTCAGCGCGGAGGAGAGTAGCACGCGCCTACGGGCGGCCCGCCGATGATCGGTGGGCTTTTTTATTTGTGCCACCCATTTTGCCTTTTTCTGGCGCGTCATGGTATCGTGGCACTACGGTCGCACACGGTGCTCTGTGCATGAACAAGCCGCTGTCACGGGTGTTCGGTCTTGAAACGGAGTATGCTCTTGCGGCACGGTACTTTGACATCACGGATTCTCCCCGCGCGGTGAATCCCGATCTCTTCTTTAATTTTTTTCCGCGCTCGCATCTTCATAACCGGTATTCTCAGAATGTATTCACGGAGAACGGCGCGCGCATATATCTTGATACGGGATTTCATCCCGAGTATGCGACTCCCGAGTGCCAGGGGGTAACGACGCTGGTGTTGTATGACAAGGTCGGTGAGCGCATGATGGAGCGCGCCGAGATTCTTCTTAATCGGTGCTGGCAAGATCGCAGTTTTCTTGCGTGGCTTCTGTCCGCTCCTGAAGTGATTTCCTCACCGCATAGCGGCCCGAATCAGTTTGAGTGGAAGAACTACCCGATAAAGATATACCGGAACAACGTAAGTATGAACACGATACCGGATACCGGAGAGCCGATATCATGGGGATGCCACGAGAATTATCTTGCAAGCCCCATCATTCTTGAGCGCCTCATGTGGCTTGTTCCGCATCTTATCACCAGGCAGATCTATGGCGGCGCCGGATGGCTCATGCGAGGGACCGATTCTGTCGCGCGATTCCTCCTTGCTCAGCGGCCACTCGTGATATCGGCTCTCCTCGGCGGTTCATCCACTACGCATCCGCGCCCTATCATTCACACGCGCGACGAGCCGCACGCGGCTCCCGGCACGTGGAAGCGGCTTCACCTTATCTTGGGGGACGCGAATATTTCCCCGTGGGCAACGTGGCTCAAGATGGGCGCTACAGGACTCATCATCGGTGTTCTTGAGGACCCCGATTTTGCGAGCGGAGTGGATTTCGGCGTGTCTCCCGGCGAGGTCTCGGTTCTGAAGGCGATATGCAATGATCCGACGTGTACCAATACATTCGGTTTCTCGGGCAGAAAGCATACAGCCATTTCCGTACAGCGGTTCTACCTTGATTTGGTGCGCCGCTATTATCGCGAAGAGCGGAGCCCGCTTAGCGAGGAGTCGGCTCGCGTGCTCCAGCTGTGGCAGGCGGTCCTTGATTGCATTGAGCGAGGGGATGTGGAGGCGCTTGCTCCCTATTTGGATAATTTCGCGAAACTGCATCTTTTTGAGTCGGGGATGCTCGGCAGTGGAGCGCTGCCGGCGCGCGTTTCCAAAGGATTTTCCTTCCAAGATAAAGTGATGCCGGACAAGCTTTTTTACTATCTTAAGGCGATTGATCTTTCGTATCATCGCGTGTTGCGGGAAAAAAGCGTGTACGCGGCTTTTCAGCGAACAGACGCATGCCGCCAACTTTCCCGCCGGCTTGAGGGTGTTCTTCCGTGGATTGCAGGGCCGCTTTTTGGCGATGCGGACATTGAGCGTGCGTGGTTCTCGCCTCCCCCAGGGCGTCCGCGCTGGCGACAGCGCGTGATGCGGCTTGCCGAGGAGCTTCAGGAGCTGGAATCGGTAACCTCTATCCTCGTGGACTGGAGCAATGTGCAGGTAGCGAAAGCAAATCTTGCGAATGAGACATTTAAAAATCTTGACCCATATAGCGAGATGACCGATGAGGTGCTTGAAGCCGTAAAGCGGCTCAAAAACTAAAGCCCCGCCCTTAAAAGGCGGGTTTTGATTACTTCTGCCGTGAGTGACACATTCCACGATATCACAAA
>MHQW01000025.1:0-1961 GCA_001820785.1 Candidatus Sungbacteria bacterium RIFCSPLOWO2_02_FULL_51_17 | reverse complement strand
TGCCTTTTAAGGGCGGGATTTTTACATGCGTAAAGCTCTAAGAGCGCATCTCGAAAGTGGAGGGGTGGACATGGTGCTGTTTTTGTCACTATCATGAGAGGTGCTTGTATATGGGCTTTCATGTGATCATGGCGCTATCACCCTATTATCTTCATACCAGTAAATCCTCCGATCTTGCCGACCCGCGGGATCGGGCGCTCTACCGCATGTTTGAGATCCTTCCGGCCGCTCTTTCGTGGGTGACTCTTTTTGGGATCGTTCTTGCCTCCTGGCTTGCTCCGGCTCCTGCAAGCATATTTATTATTGCCTTTGATGCCTACTGGCTCATCAAGACCGTTTTTTTGTCATTTCATCTCCGGGCAAGTTACCGGAAAATGCGCCAGCATATAGGAGAGAATTGGGTCGCGCGCCTTCAGGTCCTGGGTCGCGAGCAGTATCGGGCGTCCATTGGTACCTGGAGGGATGTGTACCACCTTGTTATTCTTCCGTTCTATAACGAATCGGACGAAGTGCTTCGCGGATTTCTTGATGCGGTACGCGCCAACGATTATCCGATGGAGAGGGTAATCGTTGTAGTTGCGGCAGAGGAGCGGGGCGAGGAAGCGGTTGCGCGCGCACAGAAGCTTCAGGTCGACTATGGGAACCAGTTCTTCAAATTTCTTGTCACCGCGCACCCGGCGGATATGCCGGGCGAGATCCCGGGCAAGGGATCAAATGAATCATTTGCGGCGGCAGTCGCGTTGCGGGAAGTCATTGACGCTAATGCCATTCCCCACGAACGGGTGCTTGTATCAAGTTTGGATTCCGATACCGAGGTGTATCCGCAGTATTTTGCTTGTCTTACATATCACTTTGTAACGGCAGAAAAGCCCTACCGCTCCTCGTACCAGCCGATCCCGGTATATACGAATAACATCTGGTCGGCTCCCGCGCTCTCCCGGGTAGTCGCTTCTTCCGGAACGTTCTGGCAGATGATGCAACAGGCGCGTCCCGAACGGCTGACGACATTTTCGTCGCATTCAATGCCGCTGGGGCCCATTGCCGAAATGGGATGGTGGCAGAAGAATATCGTATCCGAGGACTCGCGTATTTTTTGGCAACTGCTTTCGTATTATCACGGGGACTGGCGCGTGGTGCCGCTCTATTATCCTGTTTCTATGGATGCCAATGTAGCGCCGACCTTTTTTGGCACGGCAAAAAACGTCTACAAGCAACAGCGCCGATGGGGCTGGGGAGTTGAGAATGTGCCCTACACGCTGTTCGCATTTTTGAAAGATCCGCTTATCCCGCGCGCGAAAAAATTTTTTTTCACATTCAACCAGCTTGAAGGGTTTTGGTCGTGGGGTACGAATTCGCTTTTGATATTTTTACTCGGATGGTTGCCGATCATTCTCGGCGGAGAGGAATTTGGCGCGACAGTTCTTTCGCATAATCTTCCGCGCGTCACGCGTATTCTTATGACGCTTGCTATGTTCGGCATGGTGACATCCGCGATCATTTCCACGGCCCTCCTTCCCCCGCGTCCCCCCGGAAATCCGTTCAGGAAGTACATCTGGATGGTCCTTCAGTGGCTTCTTATTCCCGTCACCATTGTATTTTTCGGCGCCATTCCAGGACTTGAGGCCCAAACCCGTCTCATGCTCGGCAAGCACATGGGTTTTTGGGTCACGCCAAAGTATCGGCGAAACCAAGAAGCGAGAACGCCACGGTAGGCAATCGTGGATGTTCTGCGCCGGGCAAAATAAAAAACGGCAATGACTATTGCCGTGTGAGTGGGGCGAGGCAGTGCTTACACTGCTTTTTCTCTTTTGCGCACTCGTTGCAAAGGGCAAAATCCGGGCCGGCAGTTCTCCTGCGACCGCAGGAGCAGGCGCGAGACCCTCAACAGTTAAATTTCTTCTCTCGGCACTTTTTGCAGAGAAGGTCCATTTGGTTTTATGGGAGGTGAACTCTTTTGGTAT
>MHQW01000024.1 GCA_001820785.1 Candidatus Sungbacteria bacterium RIFCSPLOWO2_02_FULL_51_17 | reverse complement strand
GAATGCGAGGAGTGCGAGGGATGAGGTTATGGTGATGAATGACCGAAGGCCTGTTCTTAAGAAGAGGTTGTGCATGATGAGTGAGGTTAGATGTATATGGGCAGTATATCACATGGAAAGAGGGGGGGGGGAATAAGAAGGTGGGGATAAAAAGGGGGGAATAAGGAAAGACCGGGAAATGCGCGGCATCTGGGATGCTGTATATACCTTGAAAAGTTATATAATCAAGTGATTTTGCCTTAAAGGCGCCGGGTATATCATTGAATTTTTTATAATGATCTCCAGTGTTCCCTGCCTGATGACGGGATCATTTCTGAAGAGCATGCCGTAAAAGATTCGGCGGGCAATGAGAGCATCCATCGGGAGATGGTGCGGATAAATGAAAACAACCTCGTGAAAGGTTGTTTTCAAACATGAGTCGCGGGACCAGGAATTGCAACTCAAATGTGCATTTTCGGAAAGTTTGCAGATTGCAATGTAAAAATGCGAATAAGAGTGTAAACACTCTTCGTTCGTTATGTTTGTGACGTTCGCAATTGTTCTCATTAGTTATCAACTTTAGTCACGATTTATCACTTTTTGGGCAACGGGCGATCAACCGCAAATGAGGCAAAACGAAAACATCCCCGGTTACCCGGGGCTATTCCTCGCCGTCAGTATACGTGATATTCTTTCCATATTATCTATAACCTAGAAAATATGAGGTTTTTTAATTTCAGGGAACAGCATTCGAGCGAGCAAAAGGAGGTCGAGTCACCCATGACGGGGGTCTCCTATGACTTTTCCGTTGCGCTGGAGCCAGAAAAGATGCAGATGCTTGTTTCCGAGTTGCGTGCCATTTTGGAACCTCCATTGAAGAAATATTATAAAGTGCGGCCCGAAAAAATTTTGATCGAACCTGTCTGGGACAATGAAGGGATTTGGGTGCGGACCCCGGCGAGCGTCGCCAACGGAAATCTGCGCCAATTGATACTGGAATTTTTCTTTTCTAAACCAGAGTTCAAGACCCTTGAGGCGAATATCGATGGACTGGCCGGTTCAAAACAAGAGCTAATGCGCAAACCACACTTCGTTCATTGCGCATTTCCGTCCATAATCGAAAGCACAGCCGGTTTTGAACGTCTTAAACTGCGTTTCTCCTCGAATTTCTCGAAATACGAGGTGCGCGCTGACGAATTCAGTTTTCACCAGGGAGGGTATAAAAATGGCGGCTTCATAAAATGTCCGGGTCGGATACCGATCGATGAATTGAAAGAAGAATTATTTCGTTTTTTTGCCGAAGATCTTCAATGTCCATTGCCCGATGATGGGACAATTTCTGAAGAGATTACAAGCAAGGATGCGGAGGGGAAGGACCACAAAGCTCGGATAATGGTATCTGGATTCAAGCTGCCGCCTGTCAAGCCCTGGCCGCTGGACAAAAGCAAATGGAGAAACTAATCAGGAGATGGGGGCATAAGAGCGCGCGAGACACGGAGCCAGTTTCTAAAAATATGAAAACAACCTCGTGAAAGGTTGTTTTCAAACATGAGTCGCGGGACCAGGAATTGCACCTGGGCCTCGAGGTTATGAGCCTCGCGACGTACTCCTCGTCCATCCCGCAGTACGATTATATACTGATGGGAAGAAAAAGCAACCTTACGGATCAACCGTTTCGTCCAAAAACTCAAGCTCATCAAGCGCTTTTTTAAAACCCTCAAGCGCGTGATCAATTTCCGGGCGCGTAAGCACCCGCGCGGGATCATGCGCTATGATGTTGCGAATTTTATGCGCCTCCCATAAAGCGTTAAGCGAAGGAAGTTTCGCTGTATCAAGCTGTTTTAACCGCTCCCCCATGGTGTCTCCCGAATACTGGGCAAGTTTCAATAGATCGTCTACGAGCGAGTCGGCCTCTATAACCGCAAGTTTCCAGTCGGACTGGCTCTGCGACTGTGCCTTATCCGTAATGGAGCGCCATTGCTTTGATGCCTGTGTGCGGCTTGACGCGGGAATGGCACCGAACTCAAGCGCGAACGCCTCCTCTGCGCGTTTCAGCGGACTGTTGAGTTGCCATGTAAGGCGTATGACGTTGGCAAGAATTGCGAGTAGCACCAAAGAAATGACCCCGGAAAAAAACTTTAAAACGGCAAGGGCGGTGCCCCCGCCGGAGCGGTAAAAGTTGTCCAGAAAATCAAAGTAGAAATTCACAGGAAGTATCAGGTATTATGTATCATGTATTAAGTATGCTGGATACTACATACCTGCTACGTAATACTAAAAAGCGCGGGTGCTATATAAGCTCCCTCTCCAATTGACCGGCGATACTAAAAATCCTCTCCTCGCCGAACCACGGCGCTATTGTTTGAATGCCGACAGGAAGACGGCTATCTCCACGCTCAACAAACCCGGCATTCTGGGATAACGCGGGAAGTCCGGCTAAATTCACCGCGACCGTATAAATATCGGCAAGATACATTTTGAGCGGATCGGCGGTCCGCTCGCCGAACGCGAACGCGGGCGTGGGAGATGTCGGGCCCACAATACAATCAACGCCTTCAAACGCGCGGCGAAAATCGTCCTGGATGCGCCTGCGAACTTTCTGGGCTTTCAAATAATATGCGTCATAATACCCATGCGAAAGAATGTACGTTCCCAACATGACACGCCGTTTGGTCTCCGCTCCGAACCCCTCGGCGCGGCTTTTCGCATACACATCAAAAAGCGTCTCGGCGTTTTGTGCCGAATGTCCATAGCGAATACCATCGTATCGGGCAAGATTCGCCGAGACCTCGGCGGGCATAATAATGTAGTAGGTCGCAAGCGCGTACTCCGACATTGGCAACGAAATTTCTTTGACGCTGTGCCCGAGCAATTCAAGTTTTTTAACTGCACCCATGACGACCGCTTTTATGTCATCATCCAACCCGGCGCCAAAATATTCCCGGGGAAGTCCGATGCGAAGGCGCTCGCCCGCCACATCGGGTCGCGGAGCATCCGCAACCGCAGTCGCATCATATTCGTCACCTCCTTTGATAGCATCAAACAGGAGGCGCGCGTCGTCAACATTTTTTGCGAGGGGTCCTATTTGATCAAGGGAAGAGGCCATCGCCATAAGCCCAAAGCGGCTCACCGCGCCGTATGTCGGTTTCAGCCCCACCACTCCGCAAAAAGATGCGGGCTGACGGATTGATCCTCCGGTATCCGACCCGAGAGCGGCAACGGCAAGGTCTGCGGCAACCGCGGCGGCAGACCCGCCGGAAGAGCCGCCGGGGACCCGCGCTGGGTCATGCGGATTTTTGGTCGGACCACATACGGAATTTTCGGTAGATGAGCCCATGGCAAACTCATCCATGTTGGTGCGGCCAATAATGATAGCTCCGGCTTTTTTCAGACGCGAGACCGCCGTGGCGTCATACGAGGCGACATAGGGCTCAAGAACTTTTGACGCGGAGGAGGCGTGCATGCCCTCAAGAAGCATGTTGTCCTTTATCGCAATAGGGGCGCCCCATAACGGGGGAAGATCGGAAAAAGCGTCGACCGACCCATCAAGGCGGCGCGCTTCGTTCAGCGCATACTCCTCAAATACTTCAAGATAACAGTGAAGGCCAGCATCTTTTCTACGAATTGTTGCGCAATAGGCAGACACCACCTCTTCTGCAGAGAATGTTTTTTTTCGCATGCCTTCCGCAATAGTTCTGATTGTAAGATCGCGCAGTTCCATAATACTAAAACACCGACCTCACTTTAATGTAGCCGTCTTTTCGTACGGGAGCCGCTTTCACGAGTTCCGCAACCTCTGCCGGATCGGCATTCTCAAGAATGAACCTGGCATCGGGCGCATCCTTTCTCATGCTGTTTATAAGATCCGTGCCGCCCGTAAGCGGCGCCGCGGATGCCGTGTCAACTTCGTTCAGTTTTCCTACAAAATTCAAGACATCCGAAAGGTCTTTTTCAAATGTAGCGAGTTCCCGTTCCGAAAGCTCTATGCGGGCAAGTTTCGCAATGTGTTCTACATCTTTTCGTGAGATTGACATAGGCAAAATTCACAGTTATTCTAGCACACACACGCACTTTTACAACGCAGACGAATGAGCGTTTCCCGGCAAATCAGAAAAGGATTGTGGATCCTTTGCGTGGCAGTCCTACTACAGGTAGGAATGGGCATCCTTGTTAAGACGCTCGGCATCGGCTCGGAACTTGCCGATAACGGCAATTATTTCTTCAAAAATTTCCCGCTGTGGTTTGCCGTTATCTTCATCGCCATCATCGGACCGTTCCTGGAAGAGGTGCAGTACCGGCTCTTCCCTATCTTTTGGATAACAAAAACTACCTCATCAGCACGATGGCTCTGGACAATAATGGCTCTTTCAAGCTTCGTCTGGGCGTGGGAACATGGCCCTACGAATATTCGCGCCATCTTCTTCTTCGTGCCGCTTGGCATCCTCTTTTCCTGGGCCTACCTAAAATATGGATTCTTTAGCTGTCTTACAGCCCACATACTACTAAACACGCTTGTGACGTTCCGGGACATATTCGGGACCCCCGGCGCGCTAGAGCACCATCTTCAAAAACTCCCCCTCATGTATGATCTTTACACCCAGTTTTTTCGCCTTCTCATATTTTGAGCCGGGATTTCCGCCGACTACCACGTAGTCGGTTTTTTTTGAGACGCTTTCCGACGGGTCCCCGCCGAGTTCCCGAATCTTTGCCTTTGCTTCATCCCGCGACAGAGATGAAAGTTCGCCCGTCAACACAAAACTTTTGCCGGAAAGTTTTGAGCTTTTTGGGCGCTCGGGGGGACGCATGACAAGCCCAGCTTTCTTAAACTTTCCAAGAAACTCCCGGTGTTTTTTTTCGGAAAACCACCCGACGATGCTTCGTGCAATCACTCCCCCGACATCCCGGATGCGTTCTATGTCTTCTATGGAAGCCGCCGCCAGTTTTTCAAGAGAACCGAACGTGTGGGCAAGATCTATGGCCGTCTCTTCACCAACGTGATGGATGCCGAGCGCGTAAATAAGGCGGTGTAGATCAATACTGCGTCTGTCGTCTATCGCCTTGATAAGATTTGCCGCCGATCGTTCCGCGAACCGTTCAAGCGGCTCTACGTCTTCCCGCGTAAGCATAAAAATGTCGGCGGCATCATGAATGAGTCCTCCGTCCAACAGCGCGTCAATGATCTTCGGACCCATGCCATCAATATCAAAAGCGCTCTTTGACACGAAGTGATACAGTTTCTCCCGTTGAACGGCCGCGCACGTTTTATTCGTGCAATAATACGCCACCCCTCCTTCGCGGCGCACAACAGGCGAGTCGCATATCGGGCACCGCTTCGGCATATGAAACGCTTTAGCATTTTTCGGACGGAGGCGCAGTAATACTTCTTTGACATGCGGGATCACATCTCCTGCCCGCTCAACAATCACCGTATCACCTATCCGGACGCCAAGCCGCTCTATTTCATCCATATTATGAAGGGTTGCGTGCGTAACGATAACGCCTCCTATGGAGACGGCCTTCATTGTTGCAACCGGCGTCAGAACGCCGGTGCGACCCACCTGAATGGCTATGTTTTCTATAACAGTCGTCGCCTCTTCCGGCGCAAATTTGAACGCGACGGCGCCCCGCGGCGCCTTTCCGACAATACCAAGCGATTCAAACGCGCGCCCATCATTTACCTGCACGACAACCCCATCTATAAGGAACGGGAGCGAATCACGCTTTTTTGCAATGTGCTCCCAAAACGCGACAACATCGTCAACAGACGCGCATCGCTTCGCAAGCGGCACAGTGGGAAATCCCCAGAGCTTCATCATCACGTGCTCCTCCTCGTGGGTCCGCTGGCCAAAGTCCCCGACGAGATCCCAGGCGAAAAAATCTAATTTCCGGGATGCGGTCATTTTCGGATCAAGCTGGCGGACGGAACCCGCCGCGATATTTCTGGGGTTCGCAAATTCCGGAAGGTTCTTTTTTTTCTGCTCGCGGTTCGCGGCGGCGAACGCCGCCTTGGACATGAACACCTCGCCGCGGACTTCCATGCGCGCGGGAATGCGCGAAACCGCCTCTTTCAGTCCGGGGTGTGCCGCAAGCATGTTCCCAATAGCGGGATGTTTTTTAGCGACCTCCAGCACGCGCTCCTCAAGGTGTAAAGGAATTCCTTCAACGGTTTTGAGATTTTCCGTCACATCCTCGCCAACCCTTCCATCTCCTCGCGTGGAGCCGCGCACGAACACCCCCCGCTCGTATTCAAGCGAGACCGCGAACCCATCGCCTTTGGCCTCGGCAAAATAATCCTGGGAAGAGCCGGAAGGAAGAAGTTTTCGTATGCGAACCTCCCACTCGCGAAGCTCATTCGGAGAGAATGCGTCGTTCAAGGAAAGCATGCGCGCCGTGTGCGTTACTTTCTGAAAACCGGGAAGGGGTTTTCCTCCCACCCGCTGGGTCGGCGAATCGCTCGTCAAAAACTCGGGGAACCGTTCCTCGAGTTTTTGAAGTTCGTGCTTCAGCGAATCCAGCGCCTCGTCGGATATCTCCTGCCGGTCAAGGACATGATAGAGATAGCGGTGATGGCGTATCTCCTCACGAAGCTTGGTAATCCGTTCACGCGCATGTTTTTTTACTTCATCACTGTTCCCATTGTGCGCCATATATATGAATGCTACGGACACGGTGTCGTTGGCCCTGCGGGATTTTCCGGATATGAATAATAATCGGCGCTCACCTCGGCATCCGTCAATGCGTTCCTCCATATTTTCAGTTCTTCCACGCAACCGAGCAAATACCTCCCGCCCCCGCTGTCGGCTCCCACCGTAAGATTGCTGGGTGTCTGACTAAGTGTTTCTGCGGTCGTGCCAAACGTCCCCACGCGATCCACATACACAGCAACCGCGCTCCCCCTTTTTATGGCGGCAATATGATGCCACTGGCCATCGTTCGGATATAGTGCCTGCACAAGATTTCCGACGCCGCTTTTGACAAAACGCAGATTGCCGGGAGTATGAATACGGATGCGGTACCCATTGAGGCCCTTATCCATAAGAGTGCGAGATACCGGAGAGCCACTCCCAACGGGCACGCGCACCCAGGCGGCCATGGAAAATTCATCAGCCGCGCCAAAATCAATACTTGCTTCATCGGGCACGGTAAAATAGTCGTTCGCCCCGTCAAAGTACAACGCTGAGTTGGATCCTGACAATATGCGCCACGTCGGATCGGCCGGAGCCGATGCGAGTGTTCCAGTGTTTGGTGGAGCATTTCCCGAATCGGCAACCGATGCCCCGAACCCAGCATCAAACTGCCACCGCGCGGCCGGCTCCGGCGCCGCTATCTTATAGCGGATAAAGATGGCTCTACGCACCGCAAAGTCGCCCGCGCCGCACGGATATTCTCCCCGCGAAATGATCTCAGTAGTTGCCGGGGGAAATTTGCTCACCTGTATCATATAACACCCGTCGCCATTGGGAGTAGACACGGTAACTCCGGGGAACGGAATACTATAACAATTCTCGCCCTCGTCTACCGGATTGAAATCAACCGTCGGACACAGCGGCGGCGATGATGTCGCGGTATCAAGATAATGGGTCCGCTCCAATCCCTGATCGGCGATGTATGCCGCCACGAACGATCGGGTAAGCTCGCTTGAAATACGAAGCTCGCCCATAACGAGCGAAAAGATACCGATAGAAATTGAAAGAATTGCCGAAAGAATCACCACGACGAACAGCAGCGCGACCCCGGTCTCGGTGCCATGAGAAGAAATCCTTCCGTATCTGTTGGTGAAAAATATGCGCATACCGTCAGGATGCATTATCGCGAGGACGCACGGTCACAGTCGTTTGCAAGTTCATCGTTGAATCCAGGGCCGCCTTAAGACCTTTTGAGCGCACCCGGACCGTGATGACGATTCGGGGCTGGCCGTCGGCAGACCCTCGAGCAATACCAATCGTAGCGCGTGAATGAAATCCAAAACGCTCAACGACAACCTCATCGGTCGTGATCTGCCCGCCATTTACGATATCGCTCGGAGGAATGAGCTGGATATTGGTATTCGCGCACGTAGGAATGCCGATGCCGGCCCGATATTCAAAACGCTCAATAGCGAGCACCGCAGGATCGTTGTTAAATTGGTATGCAACGCGGGCGCCAAGATCGTTAATAAGGATAATCTTGGTATCCGGCAGAACAGGGTCTCCGGCATCCCCCCAGTCGCACAATGAAATATAGGTACCGGTCCGCAATTCCTTATTCATGAATTCTAAAATAAAGCGGATGTTGTCCTGAACATTTTGCAGATTGCGCACCTTTATCTGGGCGTTTTGCGCCATCACAATGATGCTGACAGATGTCATCATAACAACGGAAAAAATACCCATGGCAATAATCATTTCCATGATAGTAAACCCTGTAGCGCCTATAGGTTGTTTTTCCGTATCCATAAACATGTGGGCATAACGCCCATCACTTCCTACAACACTCCGACACCATATTGTGAACAATACGGGTGATCCCTAGCGCCAGTTATACAGTGTCTCCTGCACCGATATGTTCCTGGTCACACCCTTTTCCACCCAAAAGACCTGGGAGATGACAAGAAGCCTCTGCTCGTTCGGGATGATCTCCCCCGAAACAGGATCATCTTCAAAACCGCCCGGCAAAAAATCGGTAATGGTCACCTTGCGACGAAACATGCTTGGGTCACACGGCGTCCCACTGCAGTGTATCGGCCGGAGAAGTAAATTATTGTTGGCGCCCCCCGACTGATCAAAAGAGAGAGGA
Source organism: Candidatus Sungbacteria bacterium RIFCSPLOWO2_02_FULL_51_17 (assembly GCA_001820785.1). Lineage (GTDB taxonomy): Bacteria > Patescibacteriota > Minisyncoccia > Sungbacterales > GWA2-42-14 > 2-01-FULL-51-34. The sequence continues at coordinate 11,961 of MHQW01000024.1, read as the reverse complement.
TCACCGGTATACGCCGTAAGGCGACAGTCAATGACGTCCACTTCGTAACCGGCGGCCAACTCAAAAAGCATGATGCCACCCGTTTCCGGCGCTCCCCCGGCCTGCTTTACGCATCCCTGATCAATACTTCCATCGTCGGGCAGTGTCCCGCGCCAAAATACCGGACTTGAGGTGCTATCTCGCAGTATGTTGGAATCGCGAAAGTGCCGTACGATCTCAATGCCCTCTTGCGCAAGATGCGCCGCGACGATCTTGTTCTTTGATGATTTGGCGCTAAAAAGTGCCTGGGAAACGAGAGCCAACGGACCAACCACTGCCCCGACAATGAGGGCTACGGCAACGACGGTCTCTATAAGAGTAAATCCTTTTGGGGAATTCGTATTCATATGCCAAATGCACAGCATGGTTGCGGGCGTTACTGAACAAGGATCTGCCCCGTGGTGATGATGCTTACCACCGACGTTTGCACGCTGACACCGGGAGAAGTGATCGTGGTCTTAATGTATGTTTCACCCGCCAGTATTCCATTGCAAAAAATTCCCATGCGGGCCGCAGGCGTTGCGAACGCAATATCAATGTCACCGCCCACGCAAAATGGAGTCCCGCCCGCATCTACGATTGACGTAATCTTAAGCCCACGCTCAAAAGAAATCGTCTGCGCAAGAACATCCGTGTTCGGAGCGGCAATGCCCCCAGCGTAATTATATGTCTGACTGTTATCAAGATCGGCATACATGATATACTCCGGCGCCCCGACGTGGAGACGCAGTCCATATCCCTTCGGAACGCGGGGGCCGCCGGTCGGAGGACAGACAATCGCGGGACACTGGATGCTTCTTACGGCAAATGCTCTACTTTGGGCGGTGCGGAGGTCAAGCACCAATTGCTGGCCCGCCTTGCGGATAAGGATCCGCTCGTTTAATTGCGGAAAGCTTACAAGCGTCATCGCCATAAGGAGCACCATAATACCGATCACGACAACCACTTCTACGAGAGTAAAGCCGCGATCAGATCCCTGCATAATGTTTCGTGTAGCATGCATACCATGGAAAAAGGTCTCCTTCCCTCCGCCTTACGCGCGCTTCGTCAAGAACGCGCCGAAACCAGTTTATAGCTGTTCATACTTCACCATGATCTCCTCGCGCTCTTTGACGCGATACATGGTTGGATCCGAAATGAGAACATCACCCGAATACGCCTGCCATTGCCTGTTCGCAGAGTTCCTGATCCCACCGACCGCGGCAATGGTGGTGCCTTCAACCGAAAAATCCAGCGGCTCGCGATCCGGCAAGGGAGTCACGCGCTCTATCTGCCTCATAACATTGCGAAGCGTCATGCCGTCACCCACGGCACCGACGAACACCCGCTTGGTTCCGTTCCCAAAATCCAACACCACCTTCGCCTCGCCACTTTCAATACCGCGCATGAGCGTTATGGGCGCTTCACCGGAATATCGGAGATACTCGCGATGGAACCGGATGGTACTAATATATGAAATCACGATCACCAAAACAAAGAGACCGCCGAGCACCATCCAGTGCCAGCCGGGAGCCGTGCAATTTTTTTGGTTCCCGAAGAAAGGTTTTTCCAGCATATGCGTGATACGAGTGATACCTCTTCTATTATACCCCAAGTAGGCGAAAATAGGTGTTCGCCAGGCCATCCCCCCACACAAGTGAGACAAACGCGCCAAATGCCAGGTACGGTCCGAACGGAATCTTACTTTTAAGGGTCCCGCGCTTGATTATAACGACCATGATCCCGACAAGAGCTCCAACCCAAAAAGACAATAGGATCGCGATGCCGCCCTTTAGTCCGCCGAGGAAGAGCACAAGTACGGGGGCCAGCTTTACGTCCCCGAATCCCATTGCGTTCCCTCGTGAAATACCCCAAATGCCACCGAACACGATGAGCGCAAGCATTGCCACTCCCGCCGTCATACCGATATCGGAGGTTGAGGCGGAACCGGAAAAAAATCTGACCGCCCACCCGATACATGCAAGCGCCGCAATGCCCGCGGTCGCAAAGTCGGGAATGATCATGTGCTTCACGTCATACGCAAAAATGACGATCAAAAAAACTGCGAAGGCAAAATAATAGAGGAGAGACACAAATTCAGATACATACAAATAATCAATGAGCATACCAGGTGATACTATTTTTCGGTGAAATATTACATATCCAGTATTAGGTAGTAAGCAACCCTCTCAAAATTTCTCCGCGTACTGATACTCAATACTTACTACATAATAATACTATCTAAAGATTTCCCCTGAAGAACTGCCACGTGATAAGGGCAAATGCCGCCGCCGTCGCAATTTCAACAAGCGGATACTGCCACGACATCAACTCCCGACACCCTCTACAGCGCCGTCTCTGCACTATAAAACTTATGACTGGCACAAGCTCTACCCATGACAGGGTCTTGTGACAGGCGGGACAGTACGACCGGCCCCCGAGTTCTGCTATCGCCCCCGCTACGGAAGAAATCCCCTCTTTTTTTGATAAAAGAGGGGATTTCGGGAGCCGACAGATAACTACATTGAGAAAACTGCCGACCACAAGCCCAAAGAGTAGAGTAAGGGCTATTTCCACAGAACTAGGGCCTTACGTCGTAGCAATAGAAACTCGCCTCATTATTGCATCCGTCCGCATCGGCACCTTCAACAACATCACCGGCCGCGTCTATGTCCCCATCCAAGGCAACATTCGTGGATTCCTCAAGATTCGCCCCGATGTGGTAACTCAAACACGTTTCTGATGCTTCTGTGCAGTCGTCAGCGGCGATTGGAGGGTTCGTGGATGTCGTATATGAGTTAAAACGATATGCGGTCCCATCTGGGTCCTTCGGAACAGCGGGGATATAGTCAGGATCAAGGTTGCCCGTATCATCCGGGTACTCTGATTTTGCATCAAAATACAGTTCAAGGGCTAACTGTATCTGCTTGATGTCCGCAACGCGGCGGGCATCACGCGATTTCTTTCGTGCTGTGTTGAGCGATGCCAACACGATAGATGCTAAAATACCGATAATAGCGATAACGACCAAAAGTTCAATGAGGGTAAACCCCTTCTTTGAACTATTACTCAGAAAAAATCTTTTAAACATGCGTATGATGAGATTAGTCATTATGGGCTCGCCGTAGCTTGACTGGAACTAGCGGCTAGCGCCAAAAAACTAATTCTTTAAACGACTTTTGAGAGGCCGACTCCGCAGCAAACTGTGCACAAATACTTTTGAAACACCACCCGCTCGTATTCGTGAATGGCTTGCAGCAGAACGGACCATTAACAAATAATAATGACCTCTCTATTATACAACAGGCGTTTTTACACTTCCATGCGGGCTGTGGATAACAGAGAGGGAACTACCATAATATCCACAAGAATCAGCGTCAGCTACTCCAAAAAACATCAGAAACAAGGGTTTTAGAGCGCAGAAGACAAGCTGTACAATGGCACAAGAATTGCGGCGACCAAGATACCGACCCCGCCTCCAAGGACCAGGATAAGCATCGGCTCAATGAGGCCAATAAGGGCCTCAACTGCAGCAAGAACCTCGCGACGATAAAATCGCGAAAGCGCCTCCAAGACGAAATCAAGCTTTCCCGATTCCTCCCCGATGTGAATCATTTGGGTAACAAGCGGCGGAATTTCCTCATATTTCTCAAATGCCAAACTCATGCTATTCCCCGCTTTTACCGCCTCAACGGCATCCAAAATAACCGTGCGATACACGCGGTTCCCGACGACATCTGCCGTGATCTGCAGTGCGCGTAGTATCGGAACACCTGCCGCAATAAGATTTGCAAGATTATCGGCCATTGTGGAAAGATACATTTTCCGCGAAAGCCCTCCTACAAACGGGAGTCGGATGCGTATCTCGTCAAAAAGTTGCCTCCCTTTTTCACTGCCAATATATCTCCATCCGATAGCGCTGCCGGCGATCAGTGCGATCAAAAGAAATATTCCGTAATCCCGAAGAAATAGGGAAAGCGAAATAATGATCTGGGTATAAAACGGAATAGGAACGCTCGCCTCTTCAAAAATTCCTACGAGACGTGGAACCACGACCACCATCATAACGACCATGACGCCAACGAACGCCGTAAGAACGAATGCCGGATAAATAAGGGCGTTTTTCACCTTTGAGACCAGTTCGTGAGTCCGCTCAAGGTTATCCGCCAAAAACGTGAACACCTCTTTGAGCTTTCCGGACTCCTCCCCCGCCTTGATCATATTGACGTAAAATGCCCCGAAAATATTGGGATGCTTCATCATCGCCTGCGAAAGCGAGGAGCCGCCGGACAGGTCATCCATGATCTCCGATATTGCCTCACGAAGTATGGGGCTGGGGGCCTCCGACATGAGCGTTTTTAACGACTGGACGATGGGAACTTTTGCCTCAAAAAGCGTTGCAAGCTGGCGGGAAAATATCACAAGATCGCGCTGTTTTACATGCTCAAAAAAGCGCATGCGCGCGCCGAACACGCCACCGGTATCGTGCGGACGAAGTTCTACGACAATAAGTCCGGACCGCTGAAGCGAATCAACAGCATTCTCAAGATTAAGCGCCTCAATGGACCCTTGCCGCTCCTCTCCCTCGGGCGTTCGCGCTTTGTAAATAAACTCCATACTAAAAACTATGAATGATGAATGCAGAGTGATGAATACAGAACACGGCCCGCGGCGCGCTTCGTTGACATACTAATCAGCGCGCTCCGCCCGCTAGCGCCGTTTCAACAGAAGTTGCAGTTCAGACGGGTTCAATGAATAGTTTATCGCCGTTTCAAGTGTAATCTCGCCTCTGCGAATAAGGTCGGTCAGCGAACGGTTGAACGAGATCATCCCCTCGGCGGTGCTTGTCTCTATCACAAGGTCAATCTCGTGCACTTTGTTTTCACGGATAAGATTCCGAATGGCGGAATCGGCGACCATAACCTCTGCGGCGGGCACCAGTCCCCCTTCAATACGAGGCAAGAGGCGCTGTGAAAGAATGCCGATAAGTGTTGAAGCAAGCTGTGAGCGTATCTGTCCTTGCTGTTCGGGAGGAAACGTATCCAGGATGCGATCTATGGTTTGAGCGGCGTTGTTCGTGTGAAGTGACGAGAACACAAGGTGTCCGGTCTCTGCGGCCGTGACTGCGGCCGCGATCGTAACAGGGTCGCGCATTTCGCCTATCATCAAAACGTCAACATCCTCGCGAAATATTGAGCGAAGGGCTACCGGAAAACTTTCGGTATCCACCCCGACCTCACGCTGGTCCACCATCGCGCGATCCGAGGCGAACATGTACTCAATAGGATCTTCTATCGTGATAATGTGATCATTTCGCGTGTGATTTATGTAGTCAATCATAGCTGCAAGCGTCGTCGTTTTTCCGTGCCCCGTAGGTCCTACCACCAGAAAAAACCCTTGCGGACGCGTACAAAAATCGGCCAAAATGTTCGGAAGGGCAAGTTCCTCAAAACTCTTGATGCGCGTCGGAATAAGCCGCATCGCAATACTGATATATCCCTTTTGAACGAAAGTGTTGACCCGAAAACGAGCGGTGTCGTGGTATGCGTACGAAAAATCCAGCTCCCTTCTTTCGGAGAAGATCTTTTTTTGAGCGTCGTTTATCATGAGAGAAAGGAACTCTCTTGTGCTTTCGGGGGTGAGAATGTCTTTTTTTGCAAGTTCCAATAATCCGCCGTCTATCCTAATAGTCGGATGACGGCCGACGGAAAAATGCAGATCGGAGGCGTTCTGCTTCAATACCGTATCAATAAGTTCCGAAAATTCTTGTTGGTAGTTCATATGCTTATATCATATCATAAAAACTATCGGCGCACGCGATGATACGCGCACAACCCACCGGAGGGCACGCCTAAATAACCTCAAGCAACTCGTCAACGCCGATAATTCCGCGCAATGCCTTCATCACGCCGTCTTGCCGCATGGTGATCATATTTTGGCGCAATGCTTCCGCTCCTATTTTCGTCTCCGACGGTCCCTCAAGAACGATCTTTTCAAGCTGGGGCGTCATTTCCAACACCTCATAGACGCCAATACGGCCCCTGCTTCCCTTCGGGCACGTTGCCGACGCCTCACCGAGAAAGACCGAGGAGAATTTCTGCTTTTCCATCTCGTCTTTAAAGGCGGCCGGAAGAGCGGCGAGCTCTCTGGCAATGACATCCTTGATGTGCCCCTCTATCGGAACTTCTTTCCGTGACTCCGCGCAAAGACGCCTGACCAAGCGCTGTCCGATGGCAAGAATGACGGTGGAGGGAATAAGAAATGGATCAACGCCCATATCCAGAAGACGCGGAATAACGCCAAGCGCATTGTTCGTATGAAGCGTTGAAAGCACTAAATGTCCGGTAAGTGCTGCGTGCACCGCAAGCTGTGCCGTTTCTTTATCCCGGATCTCACCCACCATAATAATGTCGGGGTCCTGGCGCAAAATGTGCCTGAGTCCCGTAGCAAAGTCATAGCCGATCTCGGGCCGCACCTGGGACTGGTTCATGCCCGGCATGTAGTATTCTATCGGGTCCTCCAAACTTACGATGTTCTTTCCCTCCTGGTTCAGAATCTGAAGCATCGCGTAGAGCGTCGTGGATTTTCCGGAACCGGTGGGACCCGTCACAAGTATCATGCCATACGGTTTTTGCATGCTTCGCTCAAGAAGTTCCTTGTTGCGGCCTTCTATGCCGAGGTCCGCCAGGGTCTTGATCCCGGCATCGGGATCAAGGATCCGAATGGCGACCTTCTCCCCATAACTTGTCGGAAACGTTGAAACGCGAAAATCAACCTCCTTATCAAGCACGCGCGCATGAAACCTGCCGTCCTGCGGAATGCGGAGCTCGTCAATTTTAAGATTGGTCATAATCTTGATCCGCGTCACCACCGCCGCGTGTACGTTCCCGGGCAGTACCAAGCCCGTATACAGTACGCCGTCAACCCGGAACCTCACACGCAGCTTATCGCCCAAGGGCTCAATATGAACGTCGGATGCCCGCCCCTCAACAGCGTACCGCAAAATAACCCCGACCATTTTTGTGATAGGAGCATCTTCTGTTATTTTCTCGCCCTGCCCCCTATGAATAGCCGGGCGGTCCAACTCCAATTTTTTTTCAAAATCCGAAAGCGCTTTTGTAACCTCCCCGCCAAGGGACTTATATTCCTGCACGATGCTTTCAAAATCGCTCGGCGTAATGATGTATGAACGAAACGGCACGCCCAAACGCTGACCGATGAATTTCAGCGCATCCTGCGCCTTAAGGTCGTCGGGGCTTACCATGCCGATCTCAAGCACCCCCTCCTTTCTATCCAACGGAATGAAGCTATAAAAGCGCGCCGATTCTTCGGGTATCTCTTTTAACACATCATATGGAACCTTTTTCCCTTCAAGAAAATAGGTATCAATGCCGAAAAGCTCGCTTTTGGCGAGCGCGATGTCCCGCTCTGAAACGCCACGGCCCAAAAGCACGTCCTCCACGCTTGAAGAGTGCTCCTGCGCCTCGCGCTTTATGCCGACAATCTCTTCCTTCGGGAAGGCGCCTTTGCGGGATAAGATTTCAAGAATGTTTTTTGCCATATGCTGTCTTCAGATCGTGTATAGTCACGCCGCGTGAGAGAAAAAATCCGGCGCCTGCCGGAATATCCGCATGACAGGCGCCCGCCATATCACGTGCACATGCGCCGTTACGGCAGATCCCGAGGCATCGGACGACCAGGGCATCACGAAAAGACATTAAAAAGGAATAAAGGGATTTGCCCGCCCCGGCGTATAGTGAACCGTTCCGGTCGCCGTAGGAAATTCTTTCAGAGCCGTAAAGAACGGGTCCCTAAAAAACTCGGCGTCCAAACTGATATTGTTTATCTTTTCAAATTCAACGAGCTGGCCCTCTTCGGGAACGCTCACGCTACTTCCCGCCGGCACGCTCGGAGTCCGCGAGAACCAGTAAAATACAAACACGCCCAGAAACAGAAGCACAATGATAACACCTATGGTTTGTTTGTTCATTTCTTTAATAACGTTCGTTCTTGCCCATAACGCGCCGCAACGAAAGACATTTCTGTATCACTGCCGAGCGCCCAGCACTGGCACCGCCTATCGGCTCATATAATATGTATCCGCCTGCAAGGTAAATGTATGACTGCCGGTAACCCCTCCGCCAAGAGTGATATTTCTGACATCGGTGATGCGAATAATGCTCTCAAGCTCAACAATAAATTTTCTAAAATTTTCATAACTTCCGATCATATTCAACGTAATAGGAAGCTTTGAATACCGTACTATCTTCTTCGCCAGCAATGCCACCTCTGCGGCATTTCGCGGCCGCCCCGTTGTTTCGCGCTCTATCTTTTGGAATTGGATGCCTGTCAGCTGAAGCCGATGTTTTTTGACCAAAAGATCAAGGTTCACCAACAGTTCACCGATCTCGGGGCCCTCCGGCAACATGCTGTCCAAGCGCTTAATATCATCATCAGAAATAGCGGCGTAACTTGATACGATCGCCTCCTTTTTAAGGCGTATCTCATCAAATTTTCCAAGGATCTCCTCAAGTTTCACTTTTTTTGCCGACTCAAGCGGAATGCTCTGAAAATCCGGCATAACAAAGAAGATGAGCGCGAGCGCCGTGGTAATACCGAGAAGTATGCTAAAGGTTAATTTGTTCACGTATGTATACTACTGCCCCGAACAGCCGGCGGCGATCATTATCCGGCCATCTCGGGAACGGAAAGCTGTAAAACACTTCTGTTAAAAATAATGGTCAGTTGAAAGCTCACGACATTGCTCTCCGAAAGAGAGAGCCCACCGAACTCAACTTGGTCCACCTGCGGTAATCCCTCAAAAATGGCGATCTGATCGGCAAGCACCTGATAATTTTCGGCAGTTGCCGTCATGGCTACCTGACGGGCTTCGCTTCCAAACGCAAAACCACCGTACGCCACCTTCGGGAGTGTCTGCTCCTCTAAAATTTTAAACACGCCCGAAGGCAATGTGTGATTAGTGAGAAGTTCCTTGCCGGCCGATATCCTGTCGGAAAGAAGTATGAGCTTGTCATCCCCGAACTCCTGCCGAAGTTCACCGGCTATGACGTTGATCTGATCCTGAACGCTTGCGACCGAAGACGCGATGCTCCGCTTGTAGGCATACACGCCACCCCATGCCAGAAGCGTCCCGAAAAAAGCAATGATAACCAGAATAAAAAAGTAGTCAGCCCCCGCAGAAGCGAATCGGACCTTGCGATATTCTGATGCACGTTTGGAAAGAAGTTGGTCTTGTTCCATTGCTGTTGTGGCACGAAATGCCTTTCTCGATCGTCTGTCAGAAAAATATGTATGCTATGGAGCGGACGCAAACCATTACCACCATTCTATTTGCTCGTGATCTCGCGAAGCGCCAACCCGACCGCTGTTGAAAACGACGGACCTATCTCATGCAATATCGGCTGTAAAAATGCGGGGTACACGAGACGCGCGAATGGGTTTGCCCGGATCGTTTCCAATCCGAATGTTTTCGCCGCATAATCCACCAGACCGAAAAGATTCGTCCCGCCGCCCGTGAGAATCACCTGCTCAACCTTGCGCATGTTCGCCCTATTATACACATTGACGATGCGCTCCGTTTCCCGCATAAGGGCGTCAAGCGAACCCAAAATGACATCTACCACCTCCTTCTCCTCCGGTTTTTCGGAAAGGCCGACGGTCTTTTTAAACTCCTCCGCGCGTTCCTCGGAAATATTCAGCGCTTTTACCATTGTTCTCGTGATCTCGTGGAATCCCCGCTCAATATTGTGGTTCAGGCGAAGGGTCCCCTGGTCAACCACGCACACCGTCGTCGTATATGCGCCGAAGTTTATGATCGCAACCACATTTCTGGATGGTCCTACAAGCGAGCGCACAAGGGAAAAATTCTCTATTTCAAGGGCGCGAAGCTCCAGTTTTGAAAGTTGAGCGATCCGCTTGTACTTGCTTATGACTTCTTTGGGAACCGCGACCAGCAAGATCTTCACACGCTCCTTATCTCCTTCGTCAATGACCTCCCAGTCAAGAAGAACCTCCGACAATGGTATCGGAATATATTTTTTCGCCTCGTAGGGAATGGCGGTCTGTATCTCCCCCGGCGACAGGCGCGGAAAATCAACAACGGTGATAAAACTTGATATCGGGGGGATGGAAAAAACCGCCTGATGCGTCGTCACGTTGGACTCCTTTAGAATATCGCTGAGCATCTCGGTAACATCTGCCTCAAGGAAACGTAAAAAGTTTGACCCCGCGGCACCCGAAGTCCTCTTCAAATAACCACCGGTCTTCAACTCCCCATATGTTTCCAGGACCGCACGCTCCTTTTCCTTCCTTAATTGTACCACTTTTACGGAGTAACCACCAATGTCAACGCCCAAAAAACTCGGCGAATGTCTGCCAAGATCAAAGCTAAAGCTAGGAAGGGTGAATTTCTTAAAAAATGGAATATCTACCATGACACGTATCTTATTGATTATACCATAAAAAGAGCATAAAATTGTATAAATTCCGCTTTTCGGAATGCCACCGGGAAGATGCTGGCGGCAGTTTACGCATTTTGGCGGTCATTTTTGATTAAAATTTCAGCGGGCCTGCTCAATTGAGAAAGTTATGCACATTCTCCCATGCGCGCCAGAAGAGCACCCGATACAGGCGTATCGTCTCAACAACACATGAACACCTTTCAGATCGCAAAAACATTCGCCATGGACCTTCTTTTTCCAAAGCATTGCTTTGGATGCAAAAGAGAGGGCACATTTCTCTGCGCATCCTGTCTAAACGACATAAGCGACAAGGTGGAAATACAACGCTGTCCGGCGTGTTCTCACAGAAATTTCACCGGCGCCTTCTGCCGTTCATGCCAAAAAATAAGTCCGATCAGGCGCCTCCTCTTCGCCTTCAATTATAAGGACCCCCTCCCCCGTGATCTAATACATGCTCTTAAGTACCATGGCGTAAAAGAGCTCGCCTCCCCTCTTGCGTCTCTTTTGGGCGCGGCTGTAAGGAAGAACGCCCTCGTGTTCCCGAAACACACACTTGTTGTTCCCATTCCGCTCCATACCAAAAAAATGCGCCAACGAGGGTTTAATCAGGCGGAGTTGATCGGCACACCGTTTGCCGCCGAACATGGGCTTGCGCTCGTCACCGACAATCTCATCAGAAAGACGAACACCGCATCCCAAGTAACGTTCTCCGATTTCAAAGAAAAAAAGACAAACATGCAAGATGCATTCAGCGTTTTGCGCCCGCAAGAGTTTGCTGGAAGACGCATACTTTTGATTGATGATGTTTCAACGAGCCGCGCAACCCTTGATGAGGCGGCGTATGCCCTTCTTGCGGCAGGCGCCCTCTTGGTGTGGGGCATCGTTATCGCCCGCGGTTAGGTGGATTTTTGCGGTGAATATGCTAGGATTGGTACGAATTTATTGTGTATGAGAGCATGGCAAAAAGGGCTTGGCGCGCTGGAAGAGTGTTACGCGGCCGCACAATATATTGAAAACTTTGTGGAGGCGTGCCTGAGTGGGTGAAAAGCGGACAAGCTTTTCACGGGCGCCACAGATATGTCTTCAGGGCGGTGAGGTGGCCGAGAGGCTGAAGGCGGCAGGTTGCTAACCTGTTATACGGCGTTAAAACCGTATCGTGGGTTCGAATCCCACCCTCACCGCTTTGAAGATATATGGCGCCCCGGGTTTTTGCGCATCAAAGAAGCAAAAACAAAGGAGCATCCTGCTAAGATGTTGTGCGGGAAACCGCACCGAAGGTTCGAATCCTTCCGCCTCCGCCAAGTTTTACATTCAGCGAAATTGAAAGAGGTTGCCTCGGCGCAAAGCGCCTCGGCATGGTATTTTTCCGCCAGAATCCAAGCATTTTTGAGGGGGAACGAAAGCGTCCGCTCGGCAATGCGGAAGTTCGAACCAATCTTTTTGAGAAAATCCCGAATCCTTT
>MHQW01000023.1:12328-13378 GCA_001820785.1 Candidatus Sungbacteria bacterium RIFCSPLOWO2_02_FULL_51_17 | reverse complement strand
AGAAAAGGCATAAGAGATACGAAGCCCGCTACATACAGGGGCTTCTTCCAGCGAACCGTCTTTTTTGCTTTTTCAAAGATAATATCTTGCAGGAGAAGCATTTTTTCTTTTGAGAGCGTTTTGAGGAAGGGGGCCGATAGCTCAAAGTGCCAATACGCAAGATGGGCGAATGCATTTTCGTATACGAATTTCATTCGTGCATCAACAATAGCTTTTTGCCGCATTGCCCCAAGTTCTTCCAGTAGTTCTTCCTGCGGGGTTTGCCGTACGAGCGACTCTTGTTTTTTGGACATGGGTGGCAATGTGCTGGCGCCAATGTCCATGTACTATCATGAACGAGTTTTGGTGTCAATGCTTTTCCGCTGGGCGGGAGGTGGTATACTTACACACGGAATACTGGTCCCGTTTGTTGTGGCGGTATCTGGTATAACGTTTGTGATATATGTAAATGGCTCGGTATTCGTGCACATGTCCCGGCTTTCATACCCGAAGGCCGGAGGTGAGCACCGAATGCCAATCTTACTATGGTCAAAGTTGGTCATCCGGCTCCTGAATTCACTTTGCAGGGATATGCCGCGGGCGAAATAAAAGAGTACTCGCTTGCCGCGTGCAAGGGAAGGTGGGTCGTTCTTTTTTTCTACCCGCTTGATTTTACGTTCGTCTGTCCCACCGAGGTTCGCGGATTTAATGAGCATTATGACGAGTTCAAAAAAGCGAAGGGCGATATTCTTGGCATATCGGTTGATTCAGTCCATTCTCACAAGGCATGGGTTCAGCACGAGTTTGGCGGCAAGCTGAAATTTCCGCTTCTTTCCGACTTCAACAAGGACACGATCCGCGAGTATGATGTGGACACGGAAGATGCGGCGGGTACAGTCGCTCTTCGCGGCACGTTCATTATTGATCCTGAGGGAGCGCTTCGCTATATGGTGGTGTCTGATAACAACGTCGGGCGCTCGGTCACGGAAACGCTTCGCGTATTGAAGGCGCTTCAAACCGGAGGACTATGCCCGATTGATTGGAAGCCCGGAGAAAAAACTCTCACCAAGA
>MHQW01000023.1:0-12319 GCA_001820785.1 Candidatus Sungbacteria bacterium RIFCSPLOWO2_02_FULL_51_17 | reverse complement strand
AGGGACTGCTCGGGCCCGACATTCAAGAAATATATGGAAGGGTCTGCCCGATTGATTGGAAGCCCGGAGAAAAAACCCTCACCAAGAAATAGCGCCGAAGGGACTGCTCGGGCCCGACATTCAAGAAGTATATGGAAGGGTCTGCCCGATTGATTGGAAGCCCGGAGAAAAAACCCTCACCAAGAAATAACGCTGAAATCGGCACCTGTTTTGCAGAGACCATCTTCGGGGCTCTTTTCTTTTTTCAAAAGTCCTGTATAATGACGACGGTGCTTCGGTGCATAAAAAACGCATACGGCATACGGAATGGAGATCATTATTGAAGCGGAAAAAATTTTTGCTATCTGGGGATTCCCGGTAACGAATACCCTGCTTACGACTTGGATGGTGGTCGCTTTTTTTATTGTTCTTGTCTCTTTCCTGCAGAGGCACACGTCTCTTGTTCCTCAAGGTCTGCAGAACCTTCTTGAGTTCGTTATTGAGATGTTTTTGGGATTGATGGAGGGCATATTCGGGTCGCGCGAAAAAGCAGAAAAATACTTTCCGCTCATTGCCACGATCTTTCTTTTGGTGCTGTGCTCAAATTGGTTGGGTATTTTTCCCGGGTTCGGGTCATTGGGATTTTGGGAAGAACACGAGGGGCGGCGCATGTTCGTGCCTCTGTTTCGTTCTGCCGCCTCCGATCTCAACTTCACGCTGGCGCTCGGCATCATCGCGGTGTTTTCGGTGCAGGCGTTCGGCATCGCGGCCATCGGGTTTGTGAAGTATGCAAAAAAGTATTTTACGTTCTCAAACCCCCTTCTCACATTTGTCGGCCTTCTTGAATTTTTGTCAGAAATTGTTAAGATATTCTCGTTTTCCTTCCGGCTCTTTGGGAACGTATTTGCAGGCGAGGTGCTGCTTCTATCTATTGCCGCCCTTGCCCCGTATATCGTGCCTCTGCCGTTCCTATTCCTTGAGGTTTTTGTTGGATTTGTCCAGGCGTTGGTGTTCGCCATGCTGACGCTGGTATTTATTGGAATGGCGGTGACAGAACATTCGGAAGAGCATCAGTAACTAAAAAGTTTGTAAGGTACGGTTTGTAGTTGGTGGTGTGCAGAATGCTACCCACTACTCACTATCCGCTACTTACTCGTAGAGTATGGAACCAGAAGCAATGAGGATGTTGGCAAAAGCGATCGCCATGGGATTGGGGTCGCTGGGTCCGGCGCTTGGTATTGGCATGCTTGCCGGAAAGGCCCTTGAGGCGATGGGGAGAAATCCCGAGGCCGCGGGCAAAATTCAGACGGCGATGATATTAGCCATTGCGTTTGCCGAAGCGATCGCGATCTATGCGTTGGTTGTTTCCTTTACCATATAAGCATTGACGCATGAGCGAGTTATTCCACCAGTTTGGCGTGAATTGGCAGTTGCTTGGGGCACAGATGGTCAATTTCGCCATCCTGCTTTTGGTGCTGAAAAAATTCGCCTACGGCCCCCTGCTCTCCATGTTGCATGAGCGAAGAAAACGCATTGCCGAGGGGCTAGAAGCGGCCGAGGCCTCTCAAAAACGGCTTGCCGAGGCGGATGCCCAGAAGGCATCTATTCTTGCCGATGCGCGTAAAGAATCCCTCGGTATCGTTCAGCAGGGGGAACAGCTTGCAAAGGAGAGGGTGCGGTTCATGCTTGATGGCGGCCAGAAGCAGGCGGGTGACATAGTGGAAGAAGGAAAGGCGCGTGCCGCCGAGGAAAAGCTCAAAATGAAAGAAGATGTTTGGCGCGAATCAACAGCATTTCTTACAAAGGCGCTTGGGAAGATCGTTGAGAAGTCCCCCGAAACGCTTGATGGCGTTCTGATCAAAGGAGTGGTTGAGGAACTTAAGAAAATTTAGCAATTATCAATGAGAAAATTTTCAATACCTGATTAGGGTGTCAGTCGGGAAACGTAAAAATTAGCAATTGGAATTTGAGATTTTTGTGAAGTATTCTTCCAACATATATGCCACCGCCCTTCTTGGGGCATTGAAAGACGGATATCACGGAACAGTGGTCAAGAATTTTTTGGCAGTGGTCCGCCGGAACGGGGACTTTTCAAAAATACCTGTCATCGTGCGGGAGTTCAAAAAAAAGTACAACCGCGCCCGGGGGTTTCGCTATGTAGAGGTGGCGCTTGCTCGCGAGGATGCAAAAACGATTGGTGCGATCAAAGAATCAATGAAATTGGCGCAGGACCCCGCGGTGGTCATTGATAAAGAAATTCTTGGCGGAATGATCGTGACCGTTGACGGCGAGATAGTTGTAGACGGGAGTATCAAGACCCGGATTCAGAAATTATTCAAATAACTTTACGAAATACGAATTGTTATGAATATACGAATGTGTATCTATCCGTATTGATTGGTAATTCGTAAAGACATGTCAAAAGAGATCATAGAAAAACTCAAAGCAGAGATATCCGGTTTCAAATCGGAGATAAAGGCCGAAAAGGTGGGCCGCGTGTATGAGGTGGGTGATGGCGTCTGCCGCGTGTGGGGATTGTCTGATGTTATGGCGTCTGAAATGGTTGAGATAGAGACCGACGCGGGCATGGTGTCGGGCATCGCGCTCAATTTGGAAGAAGATTCGGTCGGTGTTGTTATTTTGGGCGATCCGCTCAAAGTAAAAGAGGGGCACGTTGTTCGTGGGTCTGGCCGCGTGCTTTCGGTCCGTGTCGGGCGGGAAATGGTTGGCCGCGTGGTCAATGCTTTGGGCGAGCCGATTGATGGAAGGGGTCCGTTGTTTGCATCAGAAAAAGATGGCGCATTTTATCCGGTGGAAAAGATCGCTCCGGGTGTCATTACCCGTGAATCGGTGAACACGCCTCTTCACACCGGCATCAAGGCGATAGATGCAATGATCCCGATCGGAAGGGGCCAGCGCGAGCTTATCATCGGTGATCGTCAGATCGGCAAATCAGCTATCGCGATAGATACCATCATCAATCAGCAACAGGATACTTCCCGAACTATTCCCGTGTGCATTTATGTCGCGGTAGGACAGCGCGAGTCAAAAGTGGCAAAGATCGTAGCCGAGCTTGAAAAGCGCGGGGCTATGAAGTATTCCATCGTGGTATCGGCCTCCGCGTCGGATGCGGCATCTCTTCAATATCTTGCACCATTTACGGGGTGCGCCATCGGAGAATTTTTCATGGATAAAGGCGAGGATGCGCTTATTATTTACGACGATCTTTCAAAGCATGCCAATGCGTATCGTCAGATATCGCTTTTGTTGCGCCGCCCTCCCGGGCGCGAAGCATTTCCCGGGGATATTTTCTATCTTCATTCGCGGCTCTTGGAGCGCGCGGCGAAACTCTCAAAGGAGTATGGCGGCGGATCGCTTACCGCACTTCCTATTATAGAGACCCAGCTTGGCGACGTGTCCGCCTACATTCCGACAAACGTCATCTCCATTACGGACGGCCAGATCTATCTTGAGCCGGATTTGTTCTACCAGGGTGTGCGTCCGGCGGTCAATGTGGGGCTTTCCGTATCGCGGGTGGGTTCCGCGGCGCAGACCAAGGCGATGAAAAAAGTTGCGGGGCGTCTTCGTTTGGATCTTGCACAATTTCGTGAACTTCAGGCATTCGTGCAGTTTGCGACCGACCTTGACGAATCAACAAAAAAGCGGATTGTCCGCGGGCAGGTGCTGACCGAACTTTTAAAGCAGAATGATTACGAGCCGATACCGTTTGAGCGTCAGGTCGTTACTCTCTATGCGGGCATTAATGGCTATTTGGATGGCATAGCAGTGTCCGATATCAAGGACTTTGAAAAAAAATTCGGTGATTATATGGAAAAGATGCACAAGGATGTCCTTGATGCGGTAAAAAAGTCGGGCGAACTTGCGTTAGCGATGGAAGAAAAGTTGAAAGTAGCGATAGACGAGGTAAAACGCCTCTACTTCCTCAATCGGTAAAATATATGGAGGTTGAACCTCCATAGTTTAACTTTCATAATTTACATTTTACACGCTATACTTAAAATGTATGGAACGAACAGAAGGAACGCCAAACACAGAATCACATGATGGCCGCGCATTCAGAAGCGTTGAAGAGTTTATTAAGGTCGCAGAAGCAATAAAATTTCGGGACGCTCGCGTTCGCATATACGGTAAACGTCTTGCGTTGGCGCCTTCTAAAAAAACAGAAGCAGGGGATCGGTATGTTTTGGTGGAGGATCCCGGTGCGTCGGTGGAAACGTCATGGGCATTTTTTCGGACGAATGAGCATTCTTTGCGTGCCGATGTGCTTGGCGGTAAGCCCCGTAAGTTTTCATTCAGAGTTTCAGATAAGAATATTCATTTGTTCCGTTTTGATATTTTTTAATACGCTACGGCCTCATCCAAAGCGATCACACAATGCGTAAAGTTGGTTAAAAAGTAATATCTATGACTCATGAATCAATAGGAAAAACCGCGACATTGCCCGAACAAATAGCCGACATGATCCTTAGCGGGAGCAAGGCCGACAGTTTGATAATTCTCCGTACCTTGTATTGTGATCTCACCGGTGAGAAAGATGTTCCCCAGGAGGTTGAGTGCGTTTTTGAAGGATTGCCCGATTTTCTGGACGATCAAAACAAAACAAGTTTTATGATACCCCTGGAGCCGGGGGGCATGTCGCATGTCACTTTATATCGTGAGGACGGAAAAATTTCATTTATACTTAGTGCGGGCGTACATGCCGATGTGCGAAAGCGTTATACACAGCTTGGGTTCTGAATGATATGCCCTCCACAAAAGCAATTAAACAGCGCATAAAGTCGGTAAAGAACACCCGCCAGATCACAAAAGCGATGGAGGTTGTATCAGCCACTAAAATGCGCAAATCACAGGGATTCGCGCTTGACGGGCGCCCGTATGCGTTGGCGGCTCTTGAAATGCTCGGAAACATCACCGCCCGCACCGATTATCGCCCCGTCCTTTTGCAGGAGCGTCCGGTGAACCGCGCGCTTGTGGTGGTGGTTACCTCCGATAAGGGATTAGCCGGTGCTTTTAATGCGAATGTTTTGCGGCGTGCAGAAAAGATCGTCGGTGAACGGGAGAGCGAGTATCCCGTGGATGTCGTGACAGTGGGGAAAAAAGCGCGCGAATACTTCGGGTCGCGCTCCGAAAATGTCGTGAAAGAGTTTCTCGGTTTTGGCGATTTTGTTGATCCGCGGGAAACAAATCCGCTGTCGGACTTTATGCTCGCCGGTTTTGCGCATGGCCGATGGGATGCCGCAGACATGGTGTACACCAATTTTCGTTCAACATTGAAGCAGGAGGTGAGGGTGGCGCGGGTTTTTCCGGTTGATCTTGAAAGAGTGCGGGAGACGATACGAAACATCATTCCCGAGCACGGCCGTTTTGCCGCTCTGGGCGGAGCAAGCCCCGATTTAGGAAGTAGCCATGGAGTGGATGCTAGAGAGCGATACACCTATGAGTACACATGCGAGCCGTCTTCACAGGCGATCCTGGATGCGCTCATTCCGCATTTGCTTGGTATGCAGATATTCCATATGATACTGGAGTCAAACGCCTCGGAGCATTCCGCGCGCATGGTCGCCATGAAGAACGCCTCGGAAAATGCCGCCGACATTATTACCGAGCTGACTCTTCAATATAACAAGCAAAGGCAGGCGGCCATCACGAAGGAGTTGACGGAAATTACGGCGGGGAAAGAGGCGCTTGAAGGTTGAATTGTGAATTAAGAATTATGACTGAATGGCTTCAGAAAATGTAAAAGTCCGTCAATGACGGACTAGGGCACCAAAATATCGTTTGCCGTGCTAGATGGTTAGCGGCCCCACACGATGGGTATGAGGACGAGGGCCCACAGGCAGTATGCGCTCTGGGTAAGATAGACGCCCATGATCGCAGCAGTTGCGATACCAACCGAAGAAACGCCAAGCCAGACATACTTTGAGTCCATGCCCCGCCTCTTATGGTAAGGATCAGACGGAGTAATGCTAACAGCATATAAAATTTATGTCAACGGGGAAAATCTTACAGATCATTGGGCCGGTCGTAGACGTTGAGTTTCCGGAGGGAGCGAAGCTCCCCGCGCTGTTAAATGCGCTTGAGATAAAGCGGGAGAAAGGGAATCTCGTTCTTGAGGTGGCGCGGCATCTTGGCTCCCAGCGGGTGCGGACCGTTTCTCTCGGTCCGACCGATGGCCTGCAGCGCGATACCGAGGTGCATGATACCGGCTCTTCCATCGCCGTTCCCGTTGGCCCGGAAATTCTTGGGCGGCTTTTTACCGTTCTGGGGAAAACCGTTGATAACAAGCCGGACGTTGCTTTTAAAAAGTATTGGCCGATCCATCGCAAAGCGCCGGCCTTTCCCGATCAGTCCACCAAGACCGAAATATTTGAGACGGGCATCAAGGTCATTGATCTTATCGCGCCCATGGTGAAAGGAGGCAAGGTGGGGCTTTTCGGCGGTGCCGGTGTCGGAAAGACGATACTACTTATGGAGCTTATTCGAAATGTATCCGAGGTGGCGAAAGGATACTCGGTGTTTGCCGGAGTCGGAGAGCGCACGCGCGAGGGAAATGATTTGTATCATGAAATGAGCGAGTCGGGCGTTATCAATAAAACAGCGCTCGTATTCGGTCAAATGAACGAGGTGCCGGGTGCGCGCCTTCGGGTAGCACTCACCGGACTTACCATGGCGGAGTATTTTCGGGATGAGGAGTCAAAAGACGTATTACTTTTTATAGATAATATTTTTCGCTTCTCGCAGGCGGGATCCGAAGTATCGGCGCTTCTTGGCCGCATGCCGTCAGCCGTCGGATATCAGCCGACGCTTGCGACAGAAATGGGTGAGTTGCAGGAGCGGATCGCGTCCACCAAGAAGGGTTCTATCACCGCGGTTGAGGCAATCTATGTTCCTGCAGATGACATTACTGACCCCGCGCCGGCAGCAACCTTCAGCCATCTTGATTCAACGATCGTTCTTGCCCGAGCTCTCACTGAACTTGGCATTTATCCTGCGGTTGATCCTCTTGCCTCTACCTCAACCGCGCTTGATCCGAAGATCGTAGGGGATGAGCATTACAAAGTTGCGCGCGATGTTCAGCGCATTCTACAGCGTTATACCGAGCTTCAGGACATCATCGCGATTCTTGGCATGGAAGAGTTGTCGGAGAACGATAAGCGCACGGTGGCTCGCGCGCGAAAGATTCAGCGGTTTTTGTCCCAGCCGTTTTTTGTCGGAGAAATATTTACGGGGCGTCCGGGAAAATATGTGCCGCGAGCCGATACGATCCGCGGGTTTGCCGAGATCATTGAAGGGAAACACGACGATAAACCCGAGGAGGCATTTTATATGAAGGGGGGGATTGAGGATGTTGGTAGTGTGTAGTTTGTAGGTTTTGAGAAAAGAAAAAAAGCCGTCGCATGAACGGCAATTTGATGGTATGTGGTTAGAACCTATTTCAA
This sequence comes from Candidatus Sungbacteria bacterium RIFCSPLOWO2_02_FULL_51_17, assembly GCA_001820785.1. GTDB lineage: Bacteria > Patescibacteriota > Minisyncoccia > Sungbacterales > GWA2-42-14 > 2-01-FULL-51-34. The sequence continues at coordinate 4,880 of MHQW01000023.1, read as the reverse complement.
AATTCATTTCTACTGCAAGTTTCATATTTCGGCTGCAGCTTGTCAAAAAATACTTACGATATCTTCAGATAACGCGCGCATTTTTTGACGGTGCTTTGCTCGAAATCCGAAACTAATGAAATTGTCAACCGCGGTAAAAGAAAAAGCCCTTTTAGGGCTTGGATCACTTTGTTGGTCTCAAGGAGCGATTTGATAGGTGTGGCCGCATGTGCTACAATGCCTACCGCTATTATTAAATCGTGATACCCCGCCGCGCTCATTGCAATTCGGGCAGAGGTCTCGTACCTCCATATATACGTTTACTATGGAGATCGTAATGCATCCGATCGCAACAATTCCAACGATGAATACGATGAGCATCTCTGGATGGTTCCAGTGGAGCTAGCGTCAGTGTAGTTAAAAACAGTCTAGTAGTCAACATGAAACTGTCAATACATTCAATTAAAAAAACGCTTTTTTCAGGGGAAGCCGAAAAGATTATCGCAAGGACTACATCGGGGGAAATTACCGTGTTGGACGATCACATCCCGCTTCTTTCGGCTCTCGTTGATTCTTCAGTTAGGGTCGTTGATGCCCGCGGCGGCGAGGTCTCCGTTCCCATATCGGGCGGGTTTCTTGAGGTACGGCCCGGAGGCGAGGTTGTTATTCTTTGCGATTAGCACACAATAATGTCACATTCTTCTCACAAGACGGCAAAAGCATCGGGCGGCAGTGAGTACCTGCTTGATCTGAATAAAAAACATTCGCTTCTTTTTACCGAACCGGGAGCGGCTCTTGAGCGAAGGCGGTATCGCGCGGCGCATCCGACGGAGATCGCATTTATTAAATGCACGGACGGAAGGGTCCATGGGCCCGTCATGACTGAAACCCCGCTTGGCATCATTCAGCCATGGCGGAATCTTGGAGGGAAGTTTGATCTTGGGTGGTTCGGGTTTGCCCAATCCATGCGCGATTGGGTTGATTATTCCGTCCGCCATGGGCGGAATTGTCTCGTGGCCGTGACATATCACTACGCGCGCGGGGATGCGCATCGGGGATGCCGCGGTTTTAATTATGATGTTGAGGCGGCGCGTGCATCCATGGCAGAACTCAAAAAGCAATTTGACCGGGTGTTCGGGAAAAAAGTTGTATATGCGATCCTGGTTGGTGTGGAGACGGATTGGGAGTCACTGGTCCTTCATGGCGAGGATGGAAAGACGGTGGATCTGGTGGAGCTTGCCGATCAGTCGGAGCACGCGATAGAAAAGCTCATTCGCACGTTATATCCCGACATGCCGGAGCGCATACAACTTGATCTTCTGCCGCTCATACAGGGAAATATCCGGCATGCCGGCAGAACAAAACATTCTGACCGTTCTGTTACCGTTTCCGAACATCAGGAGTGGGTGCTTGGTGTTGGGCGCGGTTTTGACTGGCTTCATGAAACAAACACCGCGCTTATCGTCGGCCCGTTTGATCCGCATCTTTCACAGGCAATCGCGACAGCGGCGACATTGATAAAAGGGAATATTGATGAAAAAAGAATCGTGGTGGGCCCCGGAAAGGGCATTGTCCTTTTAAGTTCTGCCCCGTATCGGGATGCGGCGGGTCCCGAGCGGCTCTTGGCCGAAGAGAAGGCGAAGTTTTTGAACCGGTTCTCAATGGACATTATCCGATCTTCCGTTCCGGAACTCATGGAACATGTGGAGCAACTGACGGTCACGGTTGATCTGCATACACGAAAAATAGATGTCATCTAATTGCTACAATGTGATCCGGTAAAACCCGCCGTCTGGCGGGTTTTAGTATGGTGCATGTCTATTGAATGGGGTCAAGTGGGTGCTCGTTTTCTCCAATGATGAATCGCCGGTTAAGAAGCCCGATTTTCAGAAGAAGATAAAACAAGGCGGCTCCCGTGAATATCACGAACGCGACCGCATACGAGTCGGCTTGAAGCGCCCCCCACTCTGCGTCCCACGGGAACGCGATATTCATACCAAAAAATCCGGTGAGGGCCGCAACGAACGTCGTCACCTTAATAATGGCAAGTTCTCGCTGGGTGTTTTCCTCATAGAGCGTGTGAAGTAGCGTGATGGTGCCATCAAGGTACTGGAGCGTCATGTCCCAGAGATGCTTGGTGTACTCCTGCGCCGACTCAAGAGGCGCGAAGCGGTTTAAGCCGTATTTTTTCAGGATCACGGCATCTTCTTTTGAAAGCGTGCTCTCGCGTTCTTTCAAGATGTCGTGCATTTGCATGAGGCGCGCCTCCACATAGGTGATGGTCCGCCGCATTTCCAGAAGACGTTTTCGCATGACGGGAAAGTCGCGGTACCGCAGTTCCTGGGATTCGCGTATCTGCGATATTTTCTCCCAATGGGTGCGGTGGAGGCCGAGATATTCTTCAAGCTGGAACTCAAACTCGCGGAAAAAAATGTCGTGGCGCACGAACGCTTCCAATGCTTCCGGATGCGGTTTATCGTTTTTAAACCGCAAGACCGTCAAAGACGGAGAGCGATGGATTTCAAGAATTTCGCCCGTCACGGCAGATGTTTCTTTTTCGCCGCATGATGCGAAGAGATGTTCAACATCGGCATCAGTTGCGTGTGAAATGACGGTAATAAATGGAAGAACGGTCTTTGAGTCGGTAAGATCGCGTGGGATGGGTGCGCCGCGGCTGTAGAGATAACTAATGGCAGGTCCGAACCGCTCTGTATAGGCCTCCATAAGGAAATTTTTTACCTGCTGAAACTCATGGTCGTGCGTTTCAATGGGCCGGTCGTTCTTAATGGTAAGGATCCCTTCTTCCGTCATGGCAAACTCGCCTCCGGGGAACACTGCCTCCAGATAGTCGGCATCTGATTCTTCGTGCAGAGTGACGGCAGAGATACTGAGATGTGCCTGGAGGTCCCGTATCTTTTTTGGATCAAGCCCTTCTAGGCCTTCTTGCGCGCGAAGAAAACGAAAAAGCTCCTTCAGGTGGATGGAGGTGCGGGGGAACCATGTGCCAAGATAGGTGCGATGTATGATCATGATGATGGGTGGCGTCGCTTTAGTACCATTTTATTCCCAGTGAGGGTAAGGGCAATAGTGCATAACTATTGCCGCTGCGTCGAGCCGTGCGATGCGGTGACCGTGATGCGAGCCGCGGTGTGGTATTTTTCTTTCTTTGACAATAGATGGTTCAACAAGTAAAGTTTAGTAACGCATTGAACCGAAAGAGGGGTGCATGTCTCTGCGTGATGACAGTTTTAGAAAATACTAAGGACCGGGTTTACCGGTCCTCGAGGTGGGATGCCGCCAAACTTGCAAGAAAGAAGCTCACTGGTGTTGCAATGAATATGAGCGTCAGCATCCAGTCAACGCTCGTTATGCGGGTTGGCTCATTCATCGCAAATGCCCAGAGAGCGCCCACGAAACCAACAACAATGGGCAGGGAGAAGAGCGCTCCGAGACCGAAAAAGACCCACGCAATGACCATGGACATGGCTATCTCCTTTGTGTCTGGCGTGCTGGATATCTTATTTATACATCATTTTTATAATTATGTCAAGTATTCGCAATGTGTACCTGGATCATGCGGCGACCACGTATCTTGATTCGCGTGTGAGGGCGGCAATGGAGCCGTATTGGGAAATTGAATATGGGAACCCGTCGGGGCTATATCGGACCGGCCGAAGGGCGAAGGATGCTCTTGAGCATGCTCGCACTACCATTGCGCATATTTTGAACGCATATCCCGATGAAATCATTTTTACCGGCGGCGGCTCGGAGGCGCTTAACCTCGGTATTCTTGGCGCGATGAAAATGCATAATGGCAAAGGAAGGCATGTGATTACGACAAAAATAGAACATCACGCGGTGCTTCACGCATGCGAGGCGCTTGCAAAAGACGGATGCGATGTGACGTATCTTGATGTTGATGAGGATGGGTGCGTGCGTCCGGATGATGTGAGAAAAGCGATACGTCCCGACACGGTGCTGGTGGCCGTCATGTATGCGAACAACGAAATTGGAACAGTTGAACCGATCGCCGATATTGCAAAGGGCATCAAGGATTATCGCAGTGAGAGTGCGAATGTAAAATTAGGAATTACAGAGAAGACCCTGTTTTTTTTGACTGATGCGTGTCAGGCGGCGGGAGCTCTTGATCTTGATGTAAAGAAACTCGGCGTGGATATGCTTGCGATAAACGCTTCCAAAATATATGGGCCCAAAGGGGTCGGATGTCTATATGTTCGCCGCGGGGTGCGCATAGCCCCGCTCATATACGGAGGCGGGCAGGAGCGTTCTTTGCGGTCGGGAACTGAAAATGTTCCTGGCATCATTGGATTTGCCGAGGCCCTTCGTGTCGCGCATGAGGAAAAAGAGAGTGAGAATGAGCGTCTTACGGAACTTCGCGATTATTTTATTGGACGACTATTCGCAGAAATACCAAAAGTCGTGCTAAACGGTCATCCGACAAAACGTTTGCCGAATAACATCAATGTGTCGGTCCTTGATATTGAGGGCGAGGCGGTGATCTTGTATCTGGATTCGCACGGCATCGCCATCGCGACCGGTTCGGCGTGCACCTCAACAACACTTGATCCATCACATGTGATATTGGCGCTCGGCCGCCCCTATGAATACGCGCATGGCTCGCTTCGCTTCACGCTGGGGCGGCGTACAACAAAAGAGGATTTGGATTACGTTATGACGGTTTTGCCGGAAGTTGTTTCAAAACTTCGGGCGATATCGCCGGTGCGAATGGAGGTCGGACAGCAGGAGGTCTCGCATCCCGAGGCATTCGCCGGGCAAGGGTCAAGGGTGAAGGTGCATGGAAAGAATTATAAATAAAGGGCTTTATCGGCTTTATCCAAAAATAAGAGCCATAGACGAATACTTTTTGGACAAAAAAAGGG
>MHQW01000022.1 GCA_001820785.1 Candidatus Sungbacteria bacterium RIFCSPLOWO2_02_FULL_51_17 | reverse complement strand
ATATAGGTACGGGCAGCACGCTTCTCACCATCAAGCGTCTTTGCCTTCGCGCCGCTTTCCGAGAGAAATACCGCCGATGCCGTAAACGCATCCTCAATGTTCCACGGGTTTGCGGGCCGATGTCCCGTGAGTGCCGAAACCTTTTCGGAGAACAGCAACCACGTTGTCGGAATGAATTGCGCGGGTCCCATGGCCCCTCCGCATCCGTAATTCGGCCTTCGAGAGACCGGCATAGCGTTGGGATTCAACCCGAGCCCCTCAACAATCTTAAAGAACGCGTTTTTTTGTGCTTCTGCCGTGAAGCGCTTTCCAAGTTTCACATAGCAATCATACATATCGGTCTTCCAATTTCCCGTGCCGAGGTTCGTGCCGACGCTTAACACTCCTTCGTCAAATTGCTTGCCGGTCTCAACTTCAAGAATGGCTAGGAGAAACGCGGTGCGGATTCCCGCGCGGCTTGCCGCAAGTTCCGCATATTTGAGCGCGTCCTCGGCGGTAATGCCTGTTTTTTCAAGATAAAATAACTGCGTTCGCAACGCCGCAATATCATTTTTTTTCTTGGTAAGAAGTGTCTGATACACCGCCTCCTTGCCCTTCGTCACCTGAAGCACGCGATCTTTCTCCTTTTGGATCCGGGAAATGCTCCTTTTTTCGGCATCCGCCAATCCGCGAAGCTGTTCTTGGCCAACCTGAAACTCCTCAAGCTCATCCTTTTGCTCCTGAAGTTCATTCCTGCTGTGGCGAAGATCAAGGATAAGTTCGTTCATACTCGCCTGTACCGTATACAATGTATCCACCGACGAGAAAAATTTTGAAATGGTTGAATACCGAAGCAATATCTCCAGTATACTTTCCTGTTCGTATGAATAGAGCAACAATATGTTTGACGCCAGGTTCTTCCGCGCGTTCCCCATCTTCCCCTCCGTCACGCCAATGCCCTTGTTCTTCTCGTCAATTTCAATATCCGCCTGGCGAATAGCAAGATTGATCTTTTTTATCTCAAGTTCCCTTTTTTTAATATCATTCATAAGACGCTGGATCTCTCCTTTGAGCGTCTGTGTCTCGCCCTTTGTCTTGGTAAGCTCTGCATCAAGCACCGCCGCTTCTTTTTCCAGGTTCGCAATCTGCTCCTCTAATTTGGAGCGGCGCTCCATTGGGGTCTCGGCTGACGCGCCTAAGAAAAAAAGACCGACAAAAAAAACGGTGATACACACCACAACGACCATTCGCCATGTTTGTTTTGTATATATCATGCCAGTGTTTCTCGCTTTTGCGATACTGCGCGGTGCCGTTCCATAAGTTGTTGAAGACCCGGGTCTCCCGCGCGTTCTGCGGCGGCAATGTCGCGGGCAAGGCGGCCGCACTCCTCTCCTAGAACCTCTTGGACCAAAAATTTTAATGATGCCTCCAATTCTCGCGGGCGCTCCTTTTCTTCAAGATTGGCAAGCATCACCTCGGTCTGAAAAATAAGATCTTTGATGAATGCGTCTTTTTTCGCAAATGCTTCCGGCGCGCGCTCCTCCGCCTTCTCATCCGCACTACTCATGATCATAGTAAAAACCGCCTGATGCGTCACGTCGGAAAAGAATGTTCCGTCAAATCCCGCGAAAAAATCCTTCGCATAGTCCCTTTTTTCAGGATGCAAAAGTAGTAATCCCAATATCCGCTCTTCAAGAAGCAGGCGCCGTGATCGTGCGGCCGGGACAACGATGTCCTCATCGGGCACATCCCGCCCATCTGCGATCTTTGCCAGTTCTCCCCGAATGGCGCCCTCGTCCACCTCAAGCTCCCGCGCTAATGCCTGCACCCAATGCGCCCGCTCTATATCGTTCGTAAGATGCCGCACCTCTCCCAATACCTCACGAGCTATTTCTTTTTTTCCGCTCGGCGTTTTTTTGTCATGCGTACGAAGGGCGCGCTCAAGAAAAAAATCAACGACCGGTTTCGCATTTTTCACAATGTCCACCCACTCCGCAGGAGAACGCAAAACGACATCAGCCGGGTCTTTTCCCCCGCCCTCGGGTATGACGGCGACGCGCCGGTTGAAATCAGCTCCTGCCGCAATATCCAAGCTCCGTTTCGTCGCAAGTTGTCCCGCCCGATCGGCATCAAATGAACTTATGAGGGTATCGGCAAGGCGACGTATCATGTGCACCTGGGGCGCGGTAAGCGCCGTCCCGGAAACCGCGATAGTATGTGTAACCCCCGCCTGATGGGACATGATGGCATCCATATATCCCTCTACGATAACACAGGCATTTTCTTTCAGTATATTTTTTTTCGCTTTATCAAAAGCATATAAAATATGTGACTTATCATAAATAAGCGATTGCGGCGAATTAATGTATTTTGCGCCGGCATCCCCCTGTCCGCCGGATACACCACTCCCCTTTGCGGCCCCTTTTCCGGCTTCCGTCACTACCGCATCAAATATCCTTCCGCCAAAACCGACGATCCGCCCCGACGCATCGGCGACGGGGAACATAACGCGATTGCGGAACCGGTCATAAAATCCCTTCTCGCTTCTTATGGCAAGTCCCGCCTTTTCTATCTCCTCCGGCCGAAACCTTTTTTTTGCCAGAGCTCCGAGGAGGTTCCGCCATCCGTCAGGAGCATATCCTATCCGAAACTCCTTTATGGTCTCCGGAAGAACCCCGCGCCCGGTAAGATATACTCCCACCACAGGATAATAGGCAAGAGCGGCCGCAAAATATTTTGCCGCCTCATCGCAGAGAAGAAGCAAGCGGGTTTTTTCCGAACGAATACCGGGGTCCTCCCTGCGTAAGTCAACGCCGGCTCGTTTCGCAAGCGTTTCAAGGGCCTCGCGAAAATCAACGCCCTCAATTTTCTGCACGAACGAAAAAATATCGCCGCCTTCGGCGCACCCACCAAAGCAGTGCCATGTTTGTCGCGTAGGAGACACAAAAAAAGACGGGGTCTTCTCCGCATGGAACGGACAGCACGCGCGCCAGTTGATGCCGGACCGCTCAAGGCGGATGTATCCCTGTATAAGCTCCACGATATCTACGCGCGATTTTATCTCTTCAACTTCAGTGTTCATCACACGAATGGTAGCATGAATACGCTGATATTTGAAGACATCCCTACTCTCGGAAAAGCACCGACTTTTGCTATAAAAACTTATATACACCCATAAGAGCCGCACGAACGGACGTAATACAAAGTAGCGCTCCCATCTTGAAAAAAACTTGACTATTATTACTATTCAATGTATAATAGCTTTACTCACGAACATTAACACCCTGGAGGGTGCGCTTGCAAAAACGATCTGAAACCCCCGCCGATGTCCTCATGGCCGTGCGACCGGAAGGCCGTATGCGCCGCAATCTCGTTATTCGTTTGTTCGCTCTACTCGGAACAAAGAAGCGTCAACTCGGCGCGCTTTTTGCGTTCCTTATTCTTGCGCTTGCAAGCGACATCGTCGTTCCGTTCGTTACCCAGCGGCTCATTGACGCGCTGGTGAAGCATTTTACCAAGGTCGCTACCATGCCGGTTGCATTCTTGATGGGGGCCGCCGCAGTCATTCTGGTTGCTACCGCCCTTGCCAGAGCCCTTCGCTCGGTCTACAACTACCGGCTCTTCGTACTCGTAACATCGCTTGAAGACCAGATACGCGCGATGATCTTTGAGAAGTATCTGCGACTCCACGTGCTTTTCCATCATTCTGCCTCCAGCGGCCAACTGATCGGCCGCATTGAGCGCGGAGCGTCGGCCATCTACACGATCCTCTTTGATATCTTCGGCCAGAACCTTCTGCCGCCGATATTTGTCTTCGGGGGGATCCTCGCGATCCTCGCCTTCAAAAATATTTGGATGGCGCTCGCCCTCTTCCTTCCGTTGCCGGTGTATGTTGCGCTTGTCTATCGCGCGACAAAAAAGATCTATGAGATAGAAAAGAACACCATGGAGAGGTTTGACGAGGTATCAAAGGAATCATACGATGTCGCATCAAACATTCTGACCGTAAAGAAATTTTATCAGGAGCAGGCCGAAAGCAGGCATCAGATGAAACTTCTGGCACAAGCCCGCGAAATTCAGTATGGCGGCGAGCGGCTCTGGCGCATGATAGAGAACATCCAGACATTCATCGCAACTCTCGGCCGCATCATCATTATCCTTCTCGGGGGCATCTTCGTCCTCCAGGGGAAAAGCACCGTCGGCGAGTTCGTTCTCTATGTAACGCTTCATAACATGGCCTACGCGCCTCTCTCGCATCTTTCGCATATCTTTCCGCGCCTGCGGAGAAACACCGCGCGAGCCGAGGGCCTGTTTGAAATCCTGGATGAGCCGATGCTGGTCCTTGATAAGCCGAATGCCGTTCCCCTGCCGCGCCACGAGCGCTCCGTGGAATTCAAAAACGTATCGTTCCGATACGCATGCGAAAGAAATTGGGTTCTTCGGGGCGTCAATCTGAAAATCCCGGCAGGAAAAACCGTAGCGCTTGTCGGCAGGAGCGGATCGGGAAAAACTACGTTCATCAATCTTCTCTTGCGCTCATTTGACCCTGAGATCGGCTCGGTGCGCATTGACGGACACGACATCAGCGCTTGCCAGCGCGAAACGCTTCTGTCCCAGATTGCCGTAGTTCCGCAAGAGGTAGATCTTTTCTCGCGAACCATTTTTGAGAACATCGGCTACGGCATCCCGTATGCTGAGCGGGATGCGATCGTGGAAGCGGCAAAAACGGCGCTTGCCCATGATTTTATTCTGGCAACGGAAAAAGGATATGACACCGTTGTAGGAGAGCGCGGCATAAAACTTTCCGGAGGCGAGCGCCAGCGCATCGGTATTGCGCGCGCCATAGTGCGCGACCCGAGCATTCTCATCCTTGACGAGGCGACGAGCCATCTTGATACAGAGTCGGAGCGTCTCATCAGCAGGGCGACCGAGGCCCTCATCAGGAACCGGACGACATTCATCATCGCGCACCGCCTTTCAACCGTCATCCATGCTGATCTCATCGTCGTATTCCGCGGCGGCAAGATTGAGGCGGCGGGAACACATGAGAAGCTTCTCACCATATCAAAAACCTATTGGCGGCTCCACGCATTGCAGTTCAGCGAAAAGGAGTAACACGTGCAAACGGCCATATGGCCGTTTTTGTTTTAGAGAAAAACAAAGGATTATCTGGGGTTTATGCAAATGAATATATACTCGCACATTGGAAAAGAATACAGGAATAAGTATCAAAACGGCAGTGAAAAACGATACCACTTTTACAAAAAAACGCAAGAATCCACTTTGTATAATGCAACCCAATTCTGGACTCCAGGGGCATTTTTACGACATTCGCCTCCGACCATTGTAACAGAAATTGAATAGGCGAC
>MHQW01000021.1 GCA_001820785.1 Candidatus Sungbacteria bacterium RIFCSPLOWO2_02_FULL_51_17 | reverse complement strand
AGCCTCACTCGGGCTCATTTTGCGTTAGAATGCGTACCCATTTGGGGATCATGTTGTATTGTACAAGTCTGGGGCTTTTCTTTTTCCTATGATCATGCTAGGATGCATAGGTTATGGTGCTGGAACTCAAAGCAAAACTACGAACCGATCTCGGAAGAAAGGCAAAAAACCTTGTGAAAGAGGGCTTTTTGCCTGCGGTTGTCTATGGTGAGGGAGTGCCCTCACGGTCAATCTCTGTCGGGTATAAAGATTTTGAAAAGGTGTATCGTTCTGCCGGTGAATCAACGATCGTCACGCTTGATTGCGATGGGAAGACCTATAATGTCCTCATTCACGAGGTAGTGCAAGATCCTCTTAAAAATATTCCAACCCACGCCGATTTTTACGCGATTCGCATGGATAAAGAATTGAAGCTCAAGGTTCCGGTTGAGTTCATCGGAGAGTCGTTCGCAGTTAAAAGCGAGGGCGGTATTTTGGTGAAGGTCATGCAGGAAATTGAGGTTGAAGCGCTTCCAAAAGACCTTCCGCATAGTATCGTTGTTGATATATCAAAACTCGCGACCGTCAATTCGCGTATTTCGGTTGGAGAGCTTTCGCTTCCTGCCGGAGTTCGGGTGGTTGCCGAGGCGGATGACATTGTAGTGCTGGTGGAGCCGCCACGCTCCGAGGAGGAGTTGAAGGCACAGCTTTCAACCGAGGCGCCGGAAGCGCCAGTTGAGGAGGTGAAAACCGAAAAGGAACTTAAGACGGAAGAAGAGGCAGCAAAAAAAGCCGCGCTTGATGCGGCTGAGAAGGACTAACGATATCGTACGCGCTACATGCGATACTTTCACATGTTTTAGTATGACGTGCGCCAAGAATTTTTACGATTCTTGGTTGTTTGTTTTAATTGCGAAATGAAAAAAAAGCAAAAGAAAGCAGTAAAGAGGGGGGCGAAAAAGAAGGGACAGGAAAAGGAAGAGCCGGTGCGACCGGTCGTTTTACGACATAACCCCGCAATGAAGAAAAAGGGGGCTGACGTTGAGACAAAGATCCACAACCTGTTGAAGCGAGGGCGCGACCGCGGTTTTGTTACATACTCCGAGATACTTTCAATGTTCCCAACAGTTGAAGAGGACATCGGGCTTTTGGAGCATCTCTATAGCCGTTTTGAGGATGCGACCATTGAGGTGTTGGAGACAAAAGACCTTATTGAAGTGCCGGAGGACGGGGCGCCAAAACCTCGCGGACGCAAACGCGGGCAAGACCGCCTTGAAGAGGAGTCGCAGGATTCTGTGCAGATGTATCTTCGTGAGATTGGCAAAATAGCCCTTCTTACCGCGGAAGAAGAGAGAGAGCTTGCCCGAAGAATAGAGCAGGGCGATAACGATGCCAGGGAGCGTCTTGCCAAAGCGAACCTTCGGCTCGTGGTCTCTATCGCAAAACGCTATGTGGGACGCTCAAGCCATCTGACACTTCTTGACCTTATCCAGGAGGGCAACCTCGGCCTTTTTAAGGCCGTTGAGAAATTTGACTATAAACGAGGTTTTAAATTTTCAACCTATGCAACGTGGTGGATCAGACAAGCGATCACCCGAGCGCTCGCCGATCAGGCCCGAACCATTCGTATTCCGGTGCACATGGTGGAAACGATCTCAAAATTTCAGCAGGTAAAGCGGCGGCTCTTGCAGGACCTCGGACGCGAACCGTTGCCGGCCGAGATCGCGTCAGAAATGGGTGTTGAGATAGAGAAGATCCACCACATCATGAAAATATCGCAGGACACCGTTTCGCTTGAGGCGCCCGTTGGAGAGGATGACGAGGATTCAATGCTCGGTGACTTTATCGTTGATGAAAAGACCCTTTCGCCGTCGCAAGCCGCCGCCCGGCGATTGTTGCGCGAGCAGGTCGTTTTGATCATAAGGGACTTTTCTCCAAGAGAGCGAAAAATTCTTGAATTGCGGTTTGGGTTGAAAGACGGCATTACACACACGCTTGAGGAGGTTGGAAAGGAATTTGGTGTTACTCGCGAGCGTATTCGTCAAATTGAGGCAAAGGCGATAGAAAAAATGCGCGATCACGATATGGTCAAAAAATTAGAGGAGTACTGATGTTGACTGGCGACAGAATGCTTGCTAATGTTGTATCAGCACAAAGAATGGTGAGATGGAGACGCTTGATGTCGCGACACCTTTCTGACGTACCATGGGAAGATCTTCGCGTCGGGATGAAGGTGCGTTCAGAGGCCACCGGCCATCGGGGAGTTATCACGAAGTTGTATCTCAGAGGTTTTGATCCCGTGATCGGGCTTACATTTGAGATCGGTGGCTATAATGAGATTTTCCACTGGTGGGGCGATAAGGTATATCTTGACGAGTAGGTGGCAAGTTGCATCGTGCAGTAGCTTAAAAGCGCATAAAAAGGCGCTTTTTTTGTTATTATGCGCACTGCCGTCTCGTGGTATACTGAAGCGTGGACAATCATTTCTAAAAATAGTATATGTTTGAATTGAAAAATAAGGTGGCACTCGTGACGGGTGGGAGGCGTGGCATGGGCAGAGTGCATGCATTGTTTCTCGCACGCCAAGGCGCGAAAGTCGTGGTGACTGATATTGGTGCGGGAGCCGCGGAGTGCGCCTCTGTGGTCAGAGAAATTCAGGCCGCAGACGGCGAGGCGCTATGCTTTGATCTTGATGTTTCAAAAAAAGCCGACATTGACCGTGTATGTGACGAAGTGCTCAAGGCATACGGTCGCCTTGATATTTTAGTAAATAACGCCGGTATATATGCGCCAAAGCCCGCGCTTGATATCACCGAAGAAGAATGGGAAACGATGATCTCAATCAATCTTAAAGGACAGTTTCTGTGCGCACAGCGCGCCGCACGCGAGATGGCAAAAAATAAGTGGGGGAGGATCATAAATATTTCTTCTATTGCCTCGGGTGGCGTTGGTATTGGTTTTGCCGGAGCCGCTCACTACGCCGCCTCAAAGGGAGGGATTGTTGGCATGACTGAAACACTTGCCGTTGAGTGGGCTGGGCTTGGTATTACGGTGAACGCTATTGCTCCAGGTGCTATTGATACTCCGATGGTTCGGGAACCGGGAAAAGTTTTTGCCGGGGAGATGATGGAAGAGATAGTACAAAGAGTTCCGTTGAAAAGGATCGGCAAGCCGGAAGAAGTATCTGCCATGGTCGTTTTTCTTGTATCGGAAGAAGCAAGTTATGTGACGGGAGCCACGTTTTATGTAGACGGCGGGTGGCTTGCGGCGTGATCCCCCCGCATACTTTTTATGAGAAAAAAATTATTGTATATGCAGGCGGCAATGCTCGCGGGCGGTGTTTTTCTTTCGGCATCTGCACTTGCCGGACAATTTAGAATATTCTATGGCCTCTACGGAACCATATTTCGCTTTCGCGATTGTGTCGTGCCGAATCCGCTCACAACCCCGTGCTTCTATGGCGCAATCGCGTTTCTTGTCGCGTTCGTCTGGGCGGCGTTTCTCATCGGCTCTCCAAGGTTGGCAAGTGAGATGTGGCTACGAAGATTGCTTGTGTTTGGGGTTGTGTTTGCCTTTTCGGTTTTCGGATATGAACTGGTTGAGTACTACCGGCTTTTTGGATTTGGCGGCCCCTCCATTAGCTGTACTCCCGGGGCACATCCGCTCGCGACCCAATGTTTTTATGGGGCGCTGATCTTTACCGCGGCAAGCGGTATCGCTACGATCATTATCCGGAGCATGAGAAGGGAGGGTGGGTATTGCGCTATATCATTATGAAGATCTTATTGGCCATCGCATTATTCGGGATCATAGGAACTATTACATACGTTTCTATTGCAAAACCCTTCACCAAAAGAGAAGGAGAGGTGACATTTGGCGATCTTATGGAGGAATCCCGCTCAAACCTTGATCATTTCCTCGCTACCGGAGAAAAAAGCGGGCCGTCAAAACTCGGCGTGATAAGCCCTGCCACGTATGAAGGAACGCTTCTCGTGTGGGTGACACCCGAGGAGCGGGGTCGCATTAGGGCGACTGCTACAGAGGTCCCGTTTACTGCATATATGCTCACAAAAGTACCAAAAGGGTTCACTTTGTGGGGGAGCGGAAGTTCCGGGGTAGAGAATACTGTCCCACTTTTTCAGGTTTTTTTCCGGCACGAGAATGGAGATCTTTTGCAAACGTATCAATATGATCTTAAGAAGTATTTGGCACAGTATAAAAAAACGCTAGCGGAGTTTACTAAAGGAAAAGAGTGGGCCGTGGTGGGAGATAAAAAAATATATGTGCCCAACGGCAGAGCAATAACTGAAGGGACGTATAAATATGCACAGGGAGCGACGGCGATAACCGATACGACGATCATGCGCGTGGAGTACACTGGCGTGACCAAGCTTTCTGTGGAAGATCTCACCGCATTGGTCGCTTCTTTTGAGAAATAGGTACATGCTCAAAAAAATCATAGGATTCCTTTTTTTACTTATAGCATTAGGCATCCCATTCGCGTATAGATATGCTCTTTCATATGGGTCGTGTATTCCTATTCAGGGTTCTCTCTTTCAACGGCATGACTACGAGCGAAGCCGGAATATTGTTGTAGCATTACAGCATATAGAACAGTATTCTCCCGAGGATTACAAGCGGGTCTGTGCCCGGGCATCGGCGATCACCATTACCACTTTTGAAGATCAGTTGGTTCCTACCGTTCCCATTCACGCGCTTGGCGCGTTTTTTCCCGACCAGGACGATCTTACGGCAAAAGGGGTTATCAAAATTGACCGTGAGGTGGCGCTCAGTTTTATGAGCCAGCTTGAGCGCGTTTTGGTTCACGAGGCATGTCACGCGTTTCAAATTCAGATGTATGCGGATTTTAGCGAACCCCCGTGCTACTTGCGGGGACACGCATACGTCATGTCGCGGCCGGAAGAACCGCTTGCGGAGCGAAGTGCGGAATTTATAGAAAAGACGGGTAGGCAATTCTACGTCTATTGCTCCGAGAGAGGATCAACCGCTTCGCGTGCGCAAGGGGAGTGCGTGTTCATTAATTATACCACCGAGAGCAAGCGCATGTGTGCGCATGTTTTTTTGAGAAAAAACGACAAGGATGAGATCGCAAAGGAGGTGTGCGCAGAAGTTGAGCCGATGGAATACCAGCATCCGTCGTTTGAGCTGGCCTACCCCCCCGGCACTGCGCTCAAGTCCCATCAATTCGGGTTTTCTCCGGTTGGGTTTTGATGGAATAGCAGGGGCCCGAGCGCTCATGGCGCCTCTTTATTTATTTTCGGTTTTGAGGTACACTAGGTAAATAAAAATTTATTCCCCGGTAGCTCAGCGGGTTCGGAGCAATGGGATTGCTCCGAACGGGCATTGCGAGTACGAGCGAAGCGAGAGCGGAGCACTATGCCCTGGGATGACCGCAGAGCGGTCTACCGCTGACGGGGTATAAAATAGTTAGTCAATAGTATTCCCCGGTAGCTCAGCGGTAGAGCG
>MHQW01000020.1 GCA_001820785.1 Candidatus Sungbacteria bacterium RIFCSPLOWO2_02_FULL_51_17 | reverse complement strand
ACTATCGCGTACATGAGCCTCACTCGGGCTCATTTTGCGTTAGAATGCGTACCCATTTGGGGATCATGTTGTATTGTACAAGTCTTGGTCTTGCCAATGATTTATTTTTCTGCTATGATGTGAGATATCCAGGCAGTTGGTAGCGGGCGGTTCGTAGTGCGTGAATAGCTACAAATCACATGCCACAAACCGTCGGCAGAATACTATGGTTGTTAGAATGAGACACACAAAGGGGAAGCGCAACCGGGTGCGGTCGCATCACGCGCTAACACTGAAGGCGCTTGGGCGCTGTGCCCATTGCAATGCCGCTATCTCATCTCATCGCGTGTGCCCGAACTGCGGGCACTATAAAGGGCGTGAAGTGGTGAATGTATTTGCGCGTCTTGATAAGAAAGAGCGCAAGAAAAAGGAAAAAGAGCTCCACGCTCACGAAGAAGAAGAGGCGGCCAAGGGCGCTCCATTGAACGCCGAAAAGCTCTCTCACAAATAATTTCACAGTGTATTCCGCGCGGTTCTTTTATGTTCATGCAAGGTTCGTAGGAACATGAAAAGAAGCCGCTGGCGGGAACACTCGTTCTTTATGGCTTCCAGACATCTTGCTCGGTCCATTGCGATGCAATCCCTGTATGAATGGGATTTCAATGACCGCGATACTGCGCGGCTTCCCGCGATTATGGAGAAAAATATCGCGGAATTTGGCCCGGGACTTGAAGAGATAGAGTTCATTCACCGCATTGTGGTCGGCGTTATTGAGCATCACGATGCGATAGACGAGATTATTGCCAAAGCCGCTCCGGAGTGGCCCATCGCACAAATTGCCATTGTGGACCGGAACATCTTACGGGTAGGACTCTATGAGCTTCTGTACGGCAATCGTGAAGAGGTGCCGCCCAAGGTCGCCATCAACGAGGCGATAGAACTAGCCAAAAATTTTGGCGGGGATACTTCGGGCAAGTTCGTCAACGGCGTTTTGGGAACTATCTATCGTGAAATAGGGGAGCCGGGCAAGGATTATCCTACGCGCGAGGAGTTGGCGAAAAAGCGCGAGGAGGAGGCGAAGCACTCCGAGGAGAACAAAGAGAGCGGCTCTGCGGCCGCCGGCAGAGAAGATCGTGGGCCTGAAAAGGCAAAAAAGCATAAAGTAGTGTCCAAGGGCAAGAAAAAGAAAAAGGGAAAATAGCGCCGAGAGGCGCGCCTAGTGCCGATGTGGCACGAACCATGAATTACGCAAGTGATTCCTGATTCCTGCTTCACGGATCACACAATGAATCCGGTATCCGAGCTAGAGAAGAAGCTCTCTCTCACATTCAAGGATCAAGACATATTGCGGCAAGCGCTGACGCATCGTTCGTATTTGAACGAAAATCCCGGCATGGTGATGAGTCATAACGAGCGCCTGGAGTTTTTGGGGGACGCCGTCTTGGAACTTATCGTCACCGAGGCCCTGTATGAGAAATATCCGGAAAAACAGGAGGGGGAGATGACGAGTTTGCGTGCCGCCCTTGTCAACTCAAAAATGCTCTCTGAAGTTGCCGACGAGGTCGGCCTCAATGATTTTTTGCTGTTGTCACGCGGCGAGGCAAAAGATATGGGGCGCGCGCGCCAATACATTCTCGCGAACGCTCTTGAGGCGCTTATCGGCGCCGTGCATATTGATCAGGGATTTGATGCGGCAAAAAAATTTGTTCACACCTATGTGTTTGTGCATTTGGAAGATGTGCTTTCTAAGAAGTTGTACAAGGACCCGAAGTCCCTGTTTCAGGAGGAAGCACAGGAGCGTGTAAGCGTTACTCCCCAGTATCAAGTCATGCGCGAATGGGGGCCCGATCATAATAAGCAGTTCGTGGTTGGGGTGTTTCTCGGGAGCGAGCTTGTAAGTGAGGGTGAGGGGCCTTCCAAGCAGGCGGCCCAGGAAGAAGCGGCCCGCAAGGCCCTTCAGGAAAAAGGGTGGATTTAGGTACGTTTGGGCGATTTTTATGAAAAAGGCCTTTGTGGGCCTTTTTCAGTTTCAGCATCTTGCATGCTTTCATATTGTATGGCACAAATGTTTTTACTGTCCCTTTACACATTGTGGAGGTATTTGTGGGAGGCGGCGGAAATCCCCAAAAGTTTCCGGGCATCCTTTTCTGGGTCGTTATCGGCATTATTTTTTTTACCATCGTCAGTTCATGGAGCAAGTCCCCGAATTCGCAGGCGGATGGTCGGATTGACATCAATGAGACCCAGTTTATGCAGCTTGCCGCCGGCGAGTATCCAGGCGGTCAGTTGAAGAGGGTTGATGTTGATAAAACCGGGCACGTGTTGAAGCTCGCGATCCTGGTGCGCGATGCAAGCGGCACTACCTCAGAAAAAACTGCGACTGTATTCATCGGCTGGGAGTATTCGCGTCAAGATGCCGAGGTCCTAAAGAAGCGCGGAGTTATTGTTGTCGCCGAGTCGCCTCACGTCGGCGCATTGTCTCAAGTGTTGTGGTCGTACGGACCGATGATCCTGATGGTTTTTGTCTTTTTCTTTTTTCTCCGGCGCATGAGCGCTGGGGCGAATAATGGCGCCATGATGTTCGCAAAATCGCATCCGAAAAAGGTACATGCGGGTCCCAAGGTTACGTTTGACGATGTGGCCGGATGCGATGAGGCAAAAGAAGAGCTCTGGGAGGTGGTGCAATTTCTGAAGGAGCCGCGGAAGTTCAACTTTCTCGGCGCGCGCATTCCCAAGGGCGTATTGCTGATCGGATCTCCCGGGAATGGCAAGACGCTACTTGCGCGAGCCGTTGCCGGAGAGGCACATGTGGAATTCTTTGCCACGTCGGGCTCCGAGTTCGTTGAAATGTTTGTTGGTGTCGGAGCATCCCGCGTACGCGATCTTTTTGAGCAAGCAAAGAAGAGGGCGCCATGCATTCTCTTCATTGATGAGATTGACGCTATCGGAAAGATGCGCGGGGCGGGCATTGGCGGAGGGCACGACGAGCAGGGGCAAACGCTCAATCAGATCCTGGTTGAGATGGACGGTTTTGATACCTCGGGGGGCGTTATCATACTTGCCGCCACCAACCGTCCAGACACGCTGGATTCTGCGCTAACTCGGGCCGGGCGCTTTGATCGCCAGGTAGTGGTGCCGGCCCCCGATCTTATCGGGCGCGAGGCGATCCTCAAGGTTCACGCGAAAAAGACGAAGCTTGACCCGGCGGTTGATCTGAAGGTCTATGCCCGTGCGACTCCCGGCTCCTCTGGGGCTGACCTGGAGAATTTTATCAACGAGGCGGCACTTCTTGCCGCGCGGAGAAATAAGGATATGGTGGGGGCGGCAGAACTTGATGAGGCGCTTGATAAGATTCTTATGGGTCGCGAGCGGAAATCCACCGTCATGAGTCCTCAAGAGAAGCGCACCGTCGCTTATCACGAGGCGGGGCACACGCTCGTTGCGGAGGTGTTGCACCGCGAAGACCCAGAAAATTCTGATCCCACCCATAAGGTGACTATTATTCCCCGCGGACAAGCGCTGGGAGTGACCCAGCAGTTGCCGCTTGGGGACCGCTTCCTTCATTCGCGGCGTTACATCGTCAACCGCCTTGCGGTGCTGATGGGGGGACGCGCTGGAGAAGAGGCGCTGGGTGAGATTATCGGGAAGACCAACAACTACACGACGGGGGCAGGAGACGATATTAAGCGTGCGACCGATCTTGCAAACAGCATGGCCCGACAGTTCGGCATGGTTGAGGATCTTGGCCCGCGTACGTTCGGCAACAGGCGCGAACTGGTGTTTCTCGGGCGCCAGGTTGACGAACAGCAGGATTATAGCGATGTGACCGCATATAAGATTGATGAGGCCGTAGATGCTCTCATCATGGAAGCGCACAAGTCCGCACAGGGCATCCTTACCAACGGAAGGGACAAGCTGGTGCGTTTGGCGGAAGCACTGTTTCTGCACGAAACGCTTTCCGCGGTAGATATCAAAAAGCTCGTCTGGGGTACCCCGGCAATAACGCAGTAAAAAACAAAACGGCTCATCGTTGAGCCGTTTTAAATTTGTTCCGTGGGCGCGCTTAATGTGAGATATGTTTTTCCGTTCAGAAAATCACTATGGCGACGCCACATACACCATTGAAGGGGCAGGCATAAAATGGTATTTTGAACTGGTATGCAAAAGCTTAAGCGCTTGGAACTTTCGGGATTTAAATCATTCGCGCGTCAAACGACGCTTGAATTTTCGTCGCCCGTCTCGGTGGTGGTTGGTCCCAACGGGTCCGGCAAGTCCAACGTGGCCGAGTCAATCCGATGGGTGCTGGGGGAGCAGTCCATGAAGTCGCTTCGGGGCAAACGGGGAGAGGACCTGATATTCAACGGGACCGAGCAGGTATCCCGCATGGGCAAGGCAGCGGTCAGTGTCACGTTTGATAATAAGGATGGCAGTATTCCCCTTGATTTTGAGGAGGTGACCATTACGAGAAAGATATTTCGCGACGGCCAAAACGAGTATTACCTCAATGAATCGCAGGTGCGCCTGAAAGATGTCATAGAACTTGTTGCGCGGATGGGGCTTGGCGAGACGAAACATAACATCATTGGCCAGGGGGACGTTGACCGCATTCTTCTGTCCTCGCCTCGGGAAAGACGCGAGCTTATAGAAGAGGCAATCGGGCTCCGGGTGTATCATCTGAAAAAGAACGAATCGGAGCGGAAACTTGCGCAATCAAAAGAGAATCTTGAAAAAGTCGCCTCGCTCATCCGGGAACTGGTGCCCCACGTACACTTTCTCCGTATTCAGGCGAAAAAAGCCGAGTCGCGCGCATCCCTCGTACAGGAACTGAAACTTTTTGAGCGTTTTTATTTTCGTCATGGGTTTTCAGCGCTGGCTGATGCGGCCGTAAAGATAGAGCTTAAGATAGCGCCTCTTCGTGGTGTCATCGCAGGACTTGATGCGGAAATTGAAGATACATTCCGGAAGGTGAAGGCGCTTGAGGGGAAGTCGGGGGATTCGGGCGAGGTGCGGAAATTGCGGCAGGACATTGCCGGTTTTGAAACAGAGGAGTCGCGCATTCAGCGGGAACTCGGCCGCATTGAGGGGCGCATTGACGCCGAGAAAGCAAAGCCGAAGGTTCGGCTTCGCGTCATAGATCTTTCATATGTGAAGGAGCGTATTCGACGGCTCATGCATCTGTTCTCCGATCATGACAATGAGCATGACATAGGTGAACTTCGGCGGCGCATAGATACCCTGAAAAGCGGCGTTGAACAGTTTTTATCCGATCTTGAACGCGGATCCATTGAAGAAAAAGACGATTCAAACGATGCCATGGTCGCAGAACTTGAGAAGAAGGAGCGATCGCTCAAAGAGGAGATGGATGCCATTGAAAAAAATATCCGCGCCGCAAAAGATGCGCTATACGGGAAAGAGCAGGACTATCGGACGATCCAGCAGGAGATCCGCACATTTGACCGGCGCATCCGGGAACTGGAAGAGGAGAAATCGGGACGCCGCGAGGCCCTCAACCGGTTCCATTTTGAGGAGGAAAAGATCCGTCTGCAGGAGGAGGAGCTCCAGAAAGAATTTTCATTTGCAGGGCTGTCAAAAGAGGATCTTCGCGAACCGGTAGGGGACGAGGGCGCATTCGGCGATCTTGCCGACGTGCGGCGGAAAATTGAACGTATGCGGGCGCGCCTTGAGGAGGTAGGCGGCATTGACGATTCCGTCATAAAGGAGTTTCAGGATGCCGAGGCGCGGCACACGTTTCTTGTGCAGGAGTCCGAAGATATTAAAAAAGCCATTGCGGGCCTGGAAGAGCTTATCGCGGAACTTTCGGATACGCTTACAAAGAATTTTCATGAGGGGTTCTTACAAATAAACGAGCAGTTTAATAATTATTTTCGCGTGATATTCGGAGGCGGAAGAGCCGGATTGAAGCTTGTCGCCTACGGCAGAAGACGTGTTGGCGCCGATGAAGAGGGGATGGCGCTGGAGGAGGAAGAGGAAGAACAGGAAGAGGGCGCCGAGATGGAGGTGGATATTCCGAAAAAACGCATCAAGGGCATGCACATGCTTTCCGGCGGCGAGCGGGCGCTTGTATCTATCGCGTTTCTTTTTGCCGTAACGGCCGTCAATCCGCCGCCATTCCTTATTTTGGACGAGACGGACGCGGCGCTTGACGAGGCGAATTCCAAAAAATTTGGCGCGATATTAAAAGAGCTTTCAAAAAAAACCCAGCTTATCATCATCACCCATAACCGCGAGACGATGCGCCAAGCCGGTATTTTGTATGGCGTCACGATGGGCGGCGACGGCGTGTCCAAACTGTTAAGTTTGCGGTTTGAAGAAGCAGAGGCATATACAAATAGATAGCGCAATTTTTTTTGCCAGCAGGATCTTGATATAAAAAGCAACCCCCCGGCAAGCGGGGGGATGATGCCGAAGGGCGCATTTTTTATTAGGGGCCGAGTGGAACTTTCTTTGGGTCGCACGGGAAGTGCGAGCAAAGAATGTTCCATGTGAGGCGCGATTTCTCATTCGTCTCGTCCGTCTCGTGGACGGACTCGGAGATTGTCACGATCTCCATCTCGCTTGTGTTTGGATGCACGCGGACGAACTCGCCGCGCTTTACCAACTGGAACGTGAATCGCCAGTGAACGACTTGGAACCGGCCATCCGGCATCGGCGTCCACTCATCCAGGACCCACATGGGGCCCTCTGACGTATGGAGAAGCGCCACCGCCACCCCATCGGTCTCGGGTGCTCCCGCCCGAAGAGCGACGCCCTGGTGCTCAAGCTCCACGCCGAGAGCCGGCAGGACCGAAATGATCGTCAGAAGTTCTTCCTCCGTCGGCACGAAGCCGGCGTAGGATTGGTGGGGAAGGAGCACGACAGAAGCAAAAGTAATCGCCAGCAGAACCTTTCTCATAGCTGTCTCCTTGTGGGCCGCGCGGGCGGTGTTAGGCGCATTATAGCACATAAATATAAAAATAGCAAGTTTCGTATAAACATTGACACTAGTATATAATTGTTGTATATATAGTATACACACATGTAACATGCGACGGCAATGCGTTTCCTGCGAAGTATCACCCGAAGAAGTTTGCGGAGCATGTGTCTGTCCTTTATCAATGTATATGTCTTTTTTGCCGCGCCATGGATGCGTGCGCAATTTTACGCCGCTTGGCCGCGGTATCAACAAGATAGCGTGTATCGTCAGCGTCTCACGATCATGGGATTCACGTACGCCTTTGACGCGTTTCTTGCATGCAAAGCGTCCCGCGAGTATGTGCTTCGCCTTCGCCTTGCGGATGAGCCGGCTCTGAAGTGGCGACTGCGGTTTCTGCCGTGGAGCATTCCCATTCCCGACATTTTTGAAACGGTGGTGCGATCCGGCATGTTCGGAGAATCATCAGGAAGAGATGCGTGATGGCGCAAAGGACCCGCCGCATTCACGTTTTGCTTTTTATTCTTGCGGCACTCTTGATGGCACTGGGAGTTGATGCTTGTTACTCCGAACGTCCCGTGGGTCTTATGGACGTGGTGCGGCCGGAGCGAAGTGACGCGCTGGTTATCGTGAAAAATCCTGATGATCCTGCGTGGCATGGGCGGAGCGGGCATGCGGCGATGGTGTTGGAAAAACTTATCGTCATGAGCCGCGAGATCGGCATTTTGCATGATGGCGTTCTTCCCGTTCATCTGCATGTAAGCGCGAGTATCCTTGATTATGGAGAGGCGTACCGCGTGCTGGGAAGATCCTTTATCGTTGTTGGTGCTCGCCGTGTGCGGGATGGCCGCGTTGACGGAACACTTGCGCATGAACTTGCCCATCTTGTTACGTGGGGCGCACATCACGAGAGCGCGTGGCTTGGCGCATGCACGGCGCTTCTTGACGAGTATTATCGTCGGGAGGGTGTACCACCGCACGAGCGAGATATGTCTAATTGCTTTTCACGCTAACAGAAACCCCGCCCCTAAAAGGCTGGGGTTTATTGTGCTCCGAATGACTCGCTTTGCTATGGCACAAAACGATATTTTACGCTTTATACACACAACTCGCCTTTTATGGGCGGGGTTTTATATTTTTTCAATGCGACGAGCGTACACTTCCAGAATGGCTTTTATATAGCACAAAATCTAGCTAGATATGGTTCGGCGCCTGCGGGTTCGCAGGCGCCATGATGGTTCTTACGTCTCAGGAAGATCCTCGGGATACAACTCCATGAATGTCATGAAGCTGATATCCCGCATGCCCAGTTTCTCCCCTACGATACGGAACACCTTCCAGTGGGAGATTCTCCCCTCCACATAGAAGGCGATGCCGAGGAAGTCGGCGAATCCGTCACCATCGGCGTCCCAGATCTCCCCAATGATGGGGGTGTCGTGCGGCATCATGGTGGAGCTGGACATCCGTAACTCCACCATGTGCGGGATCGCGAGCTTGTTTTCGTCTTCCACGACGGCCCGCCCCGGGAGAAGCAGGTCGTAGGTGGAGAACAGCCCCATGCCGCTAAGATCTGGCATCCCGTTCGGGAGGTAGCGCCCGGTCCCCACCATCGTGCGGTTCTCCGGCTCTGTGAGGAGCGGGACCGCGATGTTTGGCGCCGAGACCACTGTTCGTGTCTTGCCGTTGGTCTCCTGGACGGCAATGACGCCCCTCTCCGCCCCCTCGGCCTGGGGCGCTCTCGCCGATAGGGCGAAGAGCATGATTGCCGTTGAGATGATCGCCGCGAGAACGGCGATCGTGAGAGCGGTGGCATGATGCCGCGAGTCGGGTGCGGTGCGCAGAGTTGTTTTCATTGCCAGCTCCTTTGCGGGCACTATGCCCGAATGCGATCTATGGTATCTGTAGGACGCTTCTTTTAATTATACCATATATATAATGAAAAGTCAAATTTGCTGGAGAAATAGTACCCGTTATATATGAAAATAGATGCTTTTTTACATATGTTCTGTTACACTGGACGGTATGAAAAGACCATCGGTCAAAACATTTCAAGAACTGATCCTATCCTGGCATCAGAAACATGGACGTCACGAACTTCCGTGGCGGCGTCCTGCCGACATACGAGATCCATATCGCGTACTTGTCTCGGAGGTAATGCTTCAGCAGACACAGGTGGACAGGGTCATCCCAAAATATAAAAGTTTTCTAAAAAAGTTCCCTACGCCGAAAGCGCTTGCCGGCGCCTCTACGCGTGCACTTCTTACCGAATGGAAGGGGCTCGGGTATAACCGGCGGGCGCTTTTTTTAAGAAGAAGCGCCGAAAAGATCACCGGGGAACTTCATGGGGTGTTTCCATCGGACGAGGCCGGACTTCACGCGCTTCCCGGAGTGGGAGAATATACCGCGCGGGCGGTAAGTGTCTTTTGTTTCAATCGTCCCATGGTATTCATTGAGACAAATATCCGCCGGGTATTCATTCACTTCTTTTTTCATGATAGAGCGCGCGTGACGGACACCGAGATCATTCCCCTCATACAAAAGACCTTGTGGAAGAAAGATCCACGACTGTGGTACGGGGCGCTTATGGATTATGGGGCTACGGCGGTAAAAGGCATACCAAATCCGAATCGTCGCAGTGCTGGATATGCGCGGCAATCAAAGTTTGAGGGGTCCACTCGCTATGCCCGGGCAAAAGTTCTTGCACTTTTCTTGCGCAAAAGGCGTGTTTCACCTCCCGACCTCAAAGAATATGTTACAAGTGATCCTTTGCTGAAAAAATATAGGGGGAGGCCCGCGCGTATGGCGATACTCGGAACTCTGGAGCGCGACGGTTTTTTGGAGCGGCATGCCGGAGCGTGGCGGATACGAAAGAAATAGGGCGCGGTCTTGCCGTAGTGATGTACTCTTGGTACTATACTCGGTATGAAGGAAATTTTTACACGCCAATGTGGTATGACTCCACAAAAAGTCACGATTATTATCGGCCTTTTTTTGGGTCTGTTTTTGCTTGCATACCTGTTTGATAAGAATCCTCAAGTCCCGCCCGGCGAGCCGCCTGCCACGGTAACGAGTCAGAACGGCGGAGCGACAACGCCTCCGCCACCGCAGAATAACGCATCACAACCTTTTCCTATGAACTCTTCATCACAAACAACAAAAAACTTTAGTCATCAGATAACGCTTACAACGAATAAGGGCATCATTGTATTTGAGACGTTTGATGCCGATGCTCCGAAGGCAGTAGGTAATTTCATAACGCTTGCCGAGAAAAAATATTATGACGGGGTCATTTTTCACCGCGTGATTAAAGGATTTATGATCCAGGGCGGGGATCCGTACTGCGCCCCGAACATTTCTGCCGATAAAGGGCGGTGTGGTACGGGCGGGCCGGGGTATAAATTTGAAGATGAACTTGATTCAAGCACGGAAGCGGGAAGGACCGGCTACAAAAAGGGCATTGTTGCCATGGCGAATGCCGGGCCGGATACGAACGGGTCACAATTTTTCATTATGCATCAGGACTATCCTTTGCAGTATAATTACACGATCTTCGGCCGCGTTGTTGAGGGTCAAGATATAGTGGATGCGATCGCGGGGGTACCCGTGGGAGTTGGTGATCGGCCCCGTGAAGCGGTGCTCATTCAAAGTATCATGGTAGAAAATAAACAGTAATTGCTTGTTATGATCGCATACGCCGCCGAAGGGCGGCATATGTATGCACACCTCCCCATATCGCACGTGGGGATTTTCGTATATCCTTTCCTTATGGAACAAAAAAATGCGGTTGGGTACGGAGTAGTTATTGGAGCCCTTATGGCTGGATTAGCCGGAGGTCTTATCGCCGGTTATTTCTATTCATTTGCCCGGTATCAGGCGGGGCACGATGCCGGATATGCCAAGGGTGCGCAAGATGTACGTCTTGCCAGCGAGGCGAAGGCGATAGAGGAGGCGCGCAGGGCAGCAGAAGCCGTAAACCCCTTCGGAAGTGGGGGCGTGAACCCTCTTGGTGATGGCTATAAAAATCCGTATGAAGACGCCAACATAAACCCATTCAAATAGCGCCATGACAGCACTTCATAACTTCGTTTTTCTAAGGAAAGCGGTGCGCCGCGCCGTTTTGTGCGCGGTCCTTATTCTCGTAAGCATTGTCTTGTTCGCGCATGCCGCCACTTCGGATGACATCGTTTTTCCCATCGTGGAATTGGGCAGTTGTGAAAGCAAGGATGCGTGTATCGCATATTGCGATCTTTTGGATCATAAGGAGGCGTGCCTTTCGTTTGCCGAGCAGCATCAGCTGATTTCACCGGATGAGATTGAAAAGGCGCGGCGGGTACCGGCGGAAGATGGCCCGGGCGGTTGCACGTCTGCGGATGCATGCCACGTATATTGCGAGGCCGAAGACCATCACGAAGAATGCCTCGCGTTTGCGGAGAAGCATGACCTCATTGATCGCGGTGAAGCGGTGCGCGTTCGCAGGGCGGAAGAAATTGACAGTGGAGGAAGACCTGGTCCCGGCGGATGCCGTGGGGACGCGTGCAAAGATTATTGCCACGATAAAGAGCATTTTGACGAATGTTTGGACTTTGGCGTAAAGAATGGATTTATTAAAGACAAAGAAGCGGAGATCGCGCGCAAGATCGCGCGTGAAGGGGGTCCCGGTGGTTGCGCGAACGAAAACGAGTGCCGCGCGTATTGTGAAGATCCCTCGCGTATAGAAGAGTGCGTTGCATTCGGCAAGAAGCACGGTGTTATCTCTGAAGAGGAGGCGACGCGCGCGACCATTCTTGCAAAAGGCGGTCCCGGCGGGTGCAAGTCAGAAGGGGAGTGCCGTGCATTTTGTGAAGACGCGAAGAATCAGGAAACATGCCTCGCCTTTGCCGAGGAACACGATCTCATACCGCCGGAAGAACTGGCACGGGCAAAAAAATTCTTAGGAAAGCCGGGTCCCGGCGGGTGCACGGGTGGCGCCTGCAAAGAGTATTGTGAGGACCCGGCGCATCAGGAAGAATGTTTGGATTTTGCGGAACGGGAGGGCGTTATGCCGAAGGAAGAAGTTCTACGCGCACGGAAGTTCATGAAGGCCGCCGAGACGGGAGGGCCCGGCGGATGCGTGGGGAGGGCTTGCAAAGAATACTGTCGAGCGGCTTCGCATCGCGAAGAGTGTTTTGATTTTGCAAAAAAGAACGATCTTCTTTCTGAAGATGATATGCGCATGATGGAGGTTGATCGTAAGCTTAATGCGAAACTTGAAGAGTCGGGGGGTCCCGGCGGGTGTAAAAGCGAGGAGGAGTGCAAAGTATATTGTGCGGACCCTACGCACGTGGAGGAGTGCATCGCGTTTGCGTCAGCCCACGGAGGAGTAAGCGCGGAGAAGGCACGGGATATGCTTGAAGATTTTATCCGAGGGTCGGATCGGGGGTCTCATGGGCCCGACGACCTTAAGAACATTGCTGAAGATCATTTTAAGAGGTTTGAAGTGATGCGCGACATGGAAAAGAAGTTTCGTGGCGCGCCCGATGGGGACACGCCGGGCCTTTTCGGCTCTACCGGTCCCGGAGGATGCGCCGGTCCCGATGAGTGTATCGCGTTTTGTAGTGACGCAAAGAATCGTGACGAATGCGGCTCGTTTAGGCCGCCCGCAGGAGAAGGGGGCCGGGGGGGTGATAAGGGCATGGGTGGTGCAGGGCGGCACGAATTTCCCGGTGCCGGGCAGCCGGGTTCGTGGGGTTGCGAAGGAGATGAGTGCGAAACATATTGCGATGATGAAAATAACCGGGAAGAGTGCGCGCGTTTTCGGCCGTCGGTTGGCGGGGTCCAGGAGTCGCGGCCTCCGGCCGGTATGTCGTTGCCTGATGAATGCAAGACCATTGCAGGGTGCAAAACGTATTGCGAGGAGCACGGAGGCGAGCCGGGTGTTGCCGAGCAGTGCCGCGGGATAGTGGGCGGTATGCAGAACATCATGCTCGAAGGAGCGTCCGGTGCCGGTATACGTTTCGAACATCAGCAATTTCCTTTTACCGGAGAGCGAGTGCCTCAAGCCCCAGGTGCCGGAATTCCGAGGACCGGGGGTGATGAAGGGACATTTCACGGGGAGCTTCCGATACCGCCGGAGGGATCGTTATCTCGGCCGGAGGACATGATGCATCCCGAATATCAGCAATATACGGAGCCGGTTCCAGCCCTGCCACTGCCGGAAGGTGAGCCGTCATTGGTGGCGCCGTCTCCCGATGGAGGCGTACTCCGCGGACCAGCGGGTATTTTCGGCCTGCTTCTATGGCCTCTTTTACAGCTTCTGGGGGAATAACAGCAGATACATACCGGCGTCTTGTAAAGACGCCGGTATGTTTTTTTGATATACTTGCGGCATGGATACTTTTGGGTTTCTTTTTTTTGGACAATGGGCGCTCATTGCTTCCGCCGCATATTTTTGTCAGGCGATAAATATCATACTGGACAAGATTCTTCTTGGTGAAAGACGCATTGCAAGTCCCATCTCATACGCGTTTTACGGAGGGGTGTGGAGCATACTTGCCCTTATGCTCGCGCCACTCGGTATGAAGGTACTTTCATTTGCTGATTTTTTCATGCCGTCTCCGCGCTTGATTCTTCTTGCGTTCGCGTCCGGTGCCGCATCCATTTTTGCGCTGTGGACGTTTTACGCCGCCGTCAAGGCGGGCGAGCCGACACGCGTTGCAACGGCACTTGGCGGATTAAGTCCGGTGTTCGTGCTTTTGTTATCCTTTCTTTTTTTCGGCGTGTCGCCGGATGCGAAGCAATTGGCGGCGGTAGCATTTTTTATCTGCGGCGGCCTCCTGGTCTCGTATCGCCGCAGAGATATGGAAAAGACGTTTTTGCCGCATGAAAGTTTTCTCTTGATCGTACTTGCCGCGTTTCTTTTTGCCGTAACATTCACGGTAGAGAAAGTCATTTTCAATGATGCGCCGTTCGTGCAGGGATTCGTCTGGACGAGGATCGGCGCGTTTGTTACGGCCACGTCCCTTTTGCTGTTTCCGGTCCTTCGCGCCGGCATTCGTCGCTGGTCGCCGCGGACTGACGCGAGAACATCGGGGCTTTTTATCGTTAATAAACTTATCGGCGCTTCCGTTTTTTTTCTTTTAAGTGTCGCTATCAGCATCGCCCATTCTTCGGAGATAAGCATCATCAACGCGATGCAGGGGTTTCAGTATATGCTCGTATTTGTGCTTGCGCTCGCATATTCTTTCTGGCGCCCCGCACTTCTTTCGGAGCGTCTTGATGCCGGGGCGGTGATGAGAAAGATCCTTGCCATTGCGCTTATTTCTCTCGGATTTTATCTCTTGTCATAACAGTGCCCCCATGCCAAAAACAAAGCTTTTTGTCTGCGCTTTCCTCCTGCTCGGTATCGCCGTTCTTTATGGCGCGCGCCCGTTTCCGGTGCATTCTATTGCCTATGGTATCACTTTTTCCGATGTGTTTGCGGAGCGTCTTACGGGCGACTGGCAGAAGGTGTATGTTGCATTTTTTGATGATCTTGGGGTGCGGAATATCCGGCTTTCCGCATACTGGGACCGGGTTGAGCCAAGCAAAGATGCGTATGACTTTTCTGATCTTGACTGGCAAGTAAGCGAGGCCGAGAAGCGAGGCGCCCGCATTATTCTTGCCGTTGGGCTTAAGCTTCCTCGTTGGCCCGAGTGTCACGCGCCTGCCTGGGCGGACGGCCTTTTGCCGGAGGAGCGAGAGCGCGAGCTTCTTAAGTATATTCGGGCGGTGATTGAGCGGTACCGGGTATTTTCTGGCATCACCCACTGGCAGGTGGAAAATGAGCCGTTCCTTTCATTCGGCGACCAGTGCCCGAAAACAGATGCCAAGTTTCTGGATCGCGAGATCGCGCTAGTCCGCGCCCTGGATGCCCGTCCAATACTGACGACCGATTCGGGCGAACTCGGTCGGTGGATCCCCGCCGCTCGCCGCGGCGACGCGTTCGGCACAACGATGTACTTTCAGATCCAAAACAATATTGTGGGGCAATTCGTGTACCCCTTGCATCCCGGCTTTTTCCGTCTCAAGCGGCGCATCACCGACCTGTTTTCCGGCTTGCGCCCAAAGATGGTCATTGAGTTTCAGATGGAGCCGTGGAATAAAAAGCAGATATATGAGACCGATACCGACCTTCAGCTCCACACGTTTAACGTTGTTCCGTTTGACGAGCGTATAGCGTTCGTAGAGCGGACAGGTTTTGATGTCGTGTATCTCTGGGGAGGGGAGTGGTGGTACTGGTTGAAAGAAGAAAAGGGCAATCCGGAATTCTGGGAGAGGGCACAAAAACTTTTTGCGCAATAACAAGCCCCGCCCTTACAAGGCGGGCCGTATGTGTAGAGCGTAAAATATCGCTTTGTGGCAACGGGAGCACAGCATGGCAACAAAAAAACCCGCCTTTTAAGGGCGGGGTCGCGTTGGTATATACAGCGCATCGCCGTCACTGTGGCGCCGTTCATTTGCGAATGTGCATCGGCGAACCTTTGTGGGGCCCGCACCCGGATCAAGGTAGTATATATATTTTCTGCTATATCCCGTTACGATAATTGCATGGTAATACCACCCCCTTCTTGTTTCTGCGCGAACGCGCATGGTCACGAGAACGGGCGTTCTTTCTTTCAAGATCTGTATCAGTTCCCATTGCGAAAGGCGACGAGGACGGAAGATGCCGCCTTTTGAAACGAATGTGTTCAGTGAGCGCGTGAGTGCGCGCACATGTCGGCATGTTTCATCATCAAGAATGGCTTGCAGGCGGCGAAGCATGCGGGCAAATGAAAGCGTGTGATCCTTGCTGTGTATGATGTTGTTCGCGAAAAGGATCGGTGTATAACCCTGCCGCAGAAGGAACACTCCAGCATCTTCATAATGCGCGCCGACGCCGCGCTCGGTCTTGACCCCCTTGGAGACAGCACGCATGGGCACACGATTGCCATGATAGGCGAGAAGCATTTTTGTGCATGCCGCAACACAGGTATTGGCGCTCGGTTGCGGGTGGAATGGTACCCGCATTCGCATGAGGGCACCTTTGTGAAGGAGCGATACATCTATTGTAGAACGGAGATAAAAAAGAAAAAGCTCGCACTGTGCATAACATGGGAGCTTTTTCTTATGTAGTAGATGGCTGTGTACTCATGCTCCAGATGACCTCAAAAAACGAGCGCATCATCTTTGAGAATGTCGTTGACGTAATCACGCATCCGTATCCGTTCCCTTCAAAAAACATGAGGGCAACGGTCTTGTCAAATATAAGCACATATCCGGGGAATAAAAAATCCTTGGGGAGAACGCGCATCTGGTGGAGTCGGGGATTCGTGATGGGCTCGTCTTCATATGAACGAAGCGACCGGGCGTGAATACCCCTTTTGCGCCGCCGTTCGCCGTATCCGTATGTGCCGCCAAGAAATTCTATTAGTTTTTTTGAAGAACCGATAGAGTAGATGATCTTCTCTTTCGTCGCAAGCGCCTCTTCCGAGATGCTTTTTAGGGCATCTTTTCCCTCAAGAAGTCGCATGGAGACCCGCGCTCGGCTTTTTGTCATTTCCTGCTCAAGCTCCGGCAGAATACGTTCGGCCAAGAGCATTTTTTGCTCAAAAAATGCCTTTATTTTTTGAGGGTTCTCGGCGGCATACCGCGTTACTCCGTGGCTGATATGGCTTGAAACAAGCCCCATGGAGATGAGGTTTTCAAGCGTGTGATAGACCGATGTGCGCTTTAATCCCGATTCTTTCGCAATGCGAAACGCCGGCGCATTGGCAAGCGAAAGGAGGGTTTTATAGACCCGCTCGGTCTTTTCGTCAAAACCAAGAGATTGAAATAGATTACGTTGTTTCATAACTGGCGATGTTTTGTGCTATATGTGAAATAGTGACGATAATATTCGTCAACTCTATAATAGCATATCTGCGATAAAAATGCAATAGAACAGGCATATTTTATGCACATGCGTAAAAAGTTGTATTTTTGGTTGATGTATGTGGACAATACTACGATATTCTGGCATACTGATCACAGAGTTCATTGAAAGGAAAAAATGATGGCAGCCAGAATACTGTTTTCCGGCACCATACGTGTTACACCGGCACCCCCGGTGAAAAGTAAGTGTCAGCCATGTGCGGTGTGCGGGTGCGATATCCCCTTTGACGGCATTCACATTTCTGGGGAGGTTATGAACCCGGAGGTATGTTTACAAGCGACCGCGCGGTGGCGGCTCGGTACCGAAACATGGTTTGAAGGAGATTCTGAACTTGCGGAAAAGCATGTCCCCAAAACTCTGCCGATTGACATCTTTGTGCATGACACCCTTTGTCTTGCCACCATCTTTCGCAACCACCTAAATGCTCCGTGCATAATAGTGTGAAAGCGGTTGGCCGACCTCTATGGGTATCGGCAATGGCGTGCGTTTTTAAAAAATACAGAAAGGAGAAAAATATGCCGAAATGGCCCCATCCGACGTGCCCCGAATGCCGCAAGCACCCAAAGAAAAGGTGTCTTTCATGCGGATATATAAGATGAAAGTAATTGCGCTGATTAGGTTGCCAGGATGTCTATTGTGCGGAGATGTTACTTGTTATGGTGAATGCAAAAAGAAGGAGCAATCATGAACAGACAAGAGTTCATGCAACAACTTCAACCCATTATTCCGCCGGAGGGGATACGTCAGGTTTCGCATGCCTACTGGCTTGCAAAAGAGATGCACAGAAAGCAGGTGCGTGACGGGAAGATTGGTATGAATATGGTGGAAATCCTGCTTACTAAGTTTCTTCGTGCCATCGGCTCGGATCTTCGGATCGTCAGGGGAGAGCGCTACTTTGAGCATTGCAGACGCGTAGCCATTCAGGTCGTTTGCTGGGGGTCGCATGATGCCGATGAGGTAACTTCAGCGCTATTGCATGATTGCATTGAGGACTGCTATCCGCCGCAGGATCTTCTTGAGGGAGTGTTCCCGAAGCACGTTGTTCAGGCGGTAGAGACACTTTCAAAGGTGACGCGCGTTTTTGATGAATGCGGCGCGATCATCAAAAAAAGAAAGAAGAGCGCAGAAGAATATTGGGGCGGCATCCGCGAGGCCCCGGTATGGGTGCGGCGCGTAAAACTCGCTGATCGTCTTGATAATCTGCGCTCAATGCATGTGTGGCAGGACGCGCGGAAGCAAAAGTATCTACTTGAGACGGAGACATACATTCTTCCTATCGCGCGGATGACCGATGAGCGGTTTTGTCAGGATATTGTTCTGGTGATGCGGGAATACAAAAAATAGAAGAGCCGTCCTTCCCCTGCTGTACGCGACCGATGATTGATTGTGTGAGATCCTAAAACCCATAATATTGAGAGAGGAGCGGGTCATGAGCGGAGAGGTGAAGATGGTGCATCCAGTGGTGTGTCAGAAGTGGGAAGAGTCAGAGCGCGGATGGGGCACGCGGCCTGATGGATATTCGTTACATCTTAGCGATACTGATCGGGAGGCATTCATCAAGGACTACTGGGCCGGAATGCCCAATGCGGTGCCTGATGAGTACTCTCGCCCCGACGGTACCCCATATGTATGTGACGCAGATTCGGAAACATATAAGAAGATCAAAGAAAGTAAGCATGGCATTTGGTGTCATGGGCGAGCGCCCGGCTCGGGTGGCCCGGACGGATGGATCTCACGCAAGAGCTAGATGTGGATAAAAAGCAAAAAAGCGGCATACAGCCGCTTTTACTATTTTTGGAACGCTTCCTTCAGGTAGCGCTTCGCGCTTCGGGCAAAGAGTCCGATAAGAAGTCCGCCGACCAATGCCTCTATGAAATCCGTGCCGGGAGGTATAATGGCATGAAAAAGGATAAACAGGCCCGTGCACACTCCAAGAATTGCTAGCATGTCGTATGTGTTTTCAATAAACGGCAACAGTATCAATACCATGCAGGGCGCGAGAGCGCAACTTGCATTTTATTCAATAATATTGTATGATTGCGCACATCACTGGTCATTGACATGAGGCACCTTCTTGTTCTCGGGACTCAAACGATTGCTTCTTGGCGAGCGGCTTTCCGTGAAAGCCGCGAAATGTGAGCGATTGACGAACTCCCAAGGACTTGCCATTTTTGGCGCCGACTCCCTTTCGTCTACGGCATATGCCACGGAGGAGATTTTGCTCGTGCTTGCCGCCGCTGGTGCTGGGACTTTTTTTGTCTCAATTCCGACAGCGCTTGCGATCGCCGCACTCATTCTTCTCGTCGTCATATCCTATCAGCAGGTGATCTATGCCTATCCGCAGGGCGGCGGCGTATACAATGTTGCCAAAGAAAACCTTGGTGAATTTCCAGCGCTTCTCGGCGGTGCGTCGCTTCTTATTGATTATGTGCTGACCGTTGCGGTGTCGGTTGCGGCCGGAGTTGCCGCTATCACGTCTGCGGTCCCCGCACTTCTGCCGTGGCGCGTATGGGTAGGCAGTGTCATCATTGGCATTCTCACGCTTGCCAATCTTCGTGGGGTTCGGGAGTCGGGAAAGATTTTTTCGCTTCCGACATTCGGGTTCATTGTAGCAATTCTCGGTATGACCGCGTATGGAGTATGGCGGTATGCGGCGGGAACGTTCCCGGTCACAAATGCGATCACGGCGGACCCCGCTTCGGATATAACGGGCGCACTTGGTGTATTTCTTATTTTGCGGGCATTCGCTTCGGGATGTACGGCCATGACCGGCATTGAGGCGACGTCTAATGGCGTGCCGATGTTCCAACCACCGGAGTCGCAGAACGCCGCCCACACCATGATGCGAATGGGCCTTCTCCTCGGTGTGATATTCGTGGGCGTTACATTCCTTGCATATTGGGGAGGCATCGGGCCTCGCGAGCACGAAACAGTCATATCGCAGGTCGCCCGCATGCTTGTGGGTAGCGGTCCTCTGTATTACCTCATTCAGGGAGCGACCATGCTGGTTCTGCTTCTTGCGGCCAATACCCCGTTTGCGGGGTTTCCGATGATCGCCTCACAGCTTGCAAGAGACGGATACTTCCCGAGGCAGTTTCAGAATATCGGCTATAAACTGGTGTTTGCCAACGGCATCATCGTGCTCGGAGTTCTCGCGGTAGTTCTTCTCTATCTTTTCAACGGAAATGTGCATGCGCTCATTCCACTGTATGCCGTCGGCGTGTTTCTGGGGTTTTCCATCTCGCAGTTCGGGATGGTTATGCGATGGAGGCGGCTTGGCGGCAGGGTGTGGCTGAAGATCGCGATCAATAGCATTGGGTTTCTTGTGACATCCGCCGTGTTTGCGGTTGTGCTCATGACAAAATTTCTTCATGGTGCCTGGTTGTTGATTCCTGCGGTTATACTTCTGATGGTACTCATGAAGAATATTAAACGGCACTATATAGATGTTGAGGCGCGCCTGTCGCTTGATGGCGGCCCTGTTCCAAAGATCCCGGCTGAACGCACAATGGTGGTTCTCGTATCAAGTGTGAGTCGTGCCACGGTGTATGCGGCGCAGTTCGCAAAGTCCTTTAATCCGGTACACCTTCGCGCGGTCCACGTTGCGACATCCGTTGAAGAAGGCGAGGCGGTTCGCAAGAAATGGGAGCAGCACATGCCGGATGTTCCCATTGATATTCTTGTTTCCGAGTATCGCGATCTTTTTACTCCTGTCCTCGGATACCTCAAGGACATACAAAAGAAGTGGTCCGATGATACGGTCATCGTAGTTCTCCCGGAATTCATTCCGAACAAGATCTTCCATCATTTTCTGCATAACCAAACGGCACTGCGTCTTCGTCTTGCGATAGAACAGGACCCCGATGTTGATGCCGATATTCTTGATGTGCCGGTCAAGGTGAGAACCCATATTCGGTAATAGATAGAACCCCGCCCTTACAAGGCGGGGATTATTTTTCTCCAAATGGCTTGCTTCGCGCTAGCACAAAACGATATTTTATGCTCTACACATACGGCCCGCCTTGTAAGGGCGGAGGTTATATTTTACCGATAGCTTGACAAATATTTATGGGTATGCTACAAGTTGATACGAATAACCTTCATGATGGAGACGCGCCATGTTCCGAAAGTTCTATGTTGGCATCGCGGCATTGCTTCTCGTCGGTGTCCTTTCCGGGTGTGACCACATCGAGCGGTGGGGCCGCGTTGATGGCATTGAGCGCGTCATGATGCATAGTCGCAGTCACTTCACATTGTTTATCGGAAGTTCCGACTCGGCGGAACTGAAGATGCTAGAAGTATTTCCCCAGGTACCACGCGAGGTCGTAATTTTTCGGGATGTTCCAGCGAGTGAGAAGATGTGGGCCGAGATTGGGTATGTGACTGGTGAATACCCGCGGGGGCTCAAACTTCATATACATTCTGCCGCCGACATACACGGCGGCGATTGGCAGTCGGGCAAGCAGAGCGGGCGCACAAACGTTCTTGAGTAAGAAAAGCGGTTAGACGCAAAGCCGACAGAATAAACCCAGTCGGCTTTTTCATTTTCTGCAATGGCGCCGGGGATGCGGCATAACGGCATCGGTTCCCGCCGCTGCATAATGCAAGATACATTCTGGACTCCATGAAGCCCTGAGCTTATGGAGTTTTTTAATCGAATCCACTCAAAATATACCGGCATCAAGGGGTTTAT
>MHQW01000019.1:5705-6577 GCA_001820785.1 Candidatus Sungbacteria bacterium RIFCSPLOWO2_02_FULL_51_17 | reverse complement strand
CCTACTCAAACAAATACTGCCGTATCACCAACACCGACTCCACAGGGCGAAACGGCCAACTGGAAAACGTATCGCGATACAACATATGGTTTTGGAATAAAATATCCATCGAATTGGAATCTAAAAAATAATGTTTTAAGTTTCTCTACCAAAAATGGGTATACGGCAACTTTTGGGGTCGAGGGTATTTCACCAACCACAAAAGATTTTACGATTGATGAGATGCGAAAAGAATATGACAGAACGAGTGGTGATAATCCTCGAGCTCCAAAGGCGGCAGAAATTTTGAAAAATATTTTCATAGGTAGTGAGGCAGGCTTAGAATGGGCAGGAATTGCATGCGAACAAGGAAATCCGTGTTACGCAAGATATGAATTTTACAGCAATAGCACATGGAGAAAAGGATTTAAGTTTTATTTAGTGGTTCCAAATCTCAAGAGTGGTGATGTAAATTCTTCTTACGACCCTCGTCCTCTTTTCTCGGATGACATCACGACTGTTAGAAAAGCTCTCTCGACCTTTAAGTTTGTAAATTAGTTGCCGCCAAAGAAAAACTTGAAATCGTCAGCGCTGCGGCTCCCCGCCTGCGCCGACCCGCCTGCGTGCGAAGCGCGGGCAGGGGCTTCGGCGGGCAGGCGCCGCCTTTCCGAATTTTCGCGGGGGGCTTCCTCGCCCCGCCGTGGCGGGGCGAAAACAGTTCGCACTATTTCAAGAATACTGGATGTATGAGGACAAGCATCATTATCGGCGGCATTATCCTTGCTGCGGCGCTTGCCACAGGAACTTGGTTTTGGGTGCGCGCTCCATCGGGGTCGGTGCTCTGTACCCTCGAAGTACAGGTTTGCCCGGACGGGACCGCGATTAGCCGCGCG
>MHQW01000019.1:0-5677 GCA_001820785.1 Candidatus Sungbacteria bacterium RIFCSPLOWO2_02_FULL_51_17 | reverse complement strand
ATTGCGAATTCGCTCCGTGCCCCGGGCGCTCCTACCAACCAACCGAACTCAAGTACCGCCTCCGCGATTTTTTCGGCGAGCCGTTCTTCTGCGATCCGGATTTCTATCCGATCGCGCGTGAGGAAGAACAAATTTCCGCGATGCGCCACTTTTCCGAAGTGCAAGAGAATGCGGAGGAATTCGGAACTATACGGAAGCGCCTCGGCATCGCGGCCAAGGAGATATTTTCGTCCGAGGAGCAGCTCCGCATTTGGCGCGAGCATAAACTGCTCAGTGCGATAATTCTCACGCCCGGAACAGAAGAACCGAACGGATCGTTTGCCTTCGGTATCCGTATCCGCGCCAAAAACAAAACCAATGGCGCAGGTGAGCTTATCAACGGCATTGCGAGAAGCGACGGGGGTATCAGCATCCGAAGCCGCGAACGCGCAGATCTGACTTGTCCCATCTGCCTTTCGGGCGAAACGCGCATTGACGCGCTCGCCGGACCACGGGCGATTCGCGATATCCGCGTCGGCGACATCGTCTGGACCCTTGACCAAGCCGGAATCCGCGTCGAAGCGCCGGTCATCGCCATCGGCAAAACGCCGGTTGCCGAGCACCGCGCAGTCCGCCTTCGGCTCGATGACGGCAGAGAACTTATCGCTTCGCCGGGGCATCCGCTCGCGGACGGACGCCGAATCGGAGACATCAGGGCGGGCGATGTGCTCGCGGGGAGCCGGGTGCGCCGCGCGGACCCTATTTCCTATACCGAACCGTTCACCTACGACATTCTCCCCGCCGGGGTCACCGGTTTTTACTTCGCGAACGGCATCCTCCTCCAAAGTACGATCCCGCAACATCCGCGGTGATCTTCCGCGCAATGGATTTGTCGAATCTGTCGAACCATGACTCCGGGCATTGATTACACCGGCATCACCGTATCGTTCTTCTGCCACGACGGCAGCGGGAATTTCGTGCTTTCCAAGCGAAGCGAGCGGTGCCGTGATGAACACCACCGTTGGGAATGTGGAGGGGGAAAGCTGGAATATGGAGAGAATCCTCGGACAGCCGTTCTGCGGGAGGTGCTTGAAGAATATGGAGTCGAAGGCGTCATTGAACGCGAACTGCCGGCGGTTTCCCTGATACGGGAACACGGTGGCCGGAGCACGCATTGGCTCGCGCTGCCGTTCCTGATCCGCGTCCCGCGGGAACGCGTCATCATCGGCGACCCCGAGGCAATGGCCGAGATCGGATGGTTCCGGATGGACGCGCTCCCTTCTCCGCTCCATAGCGGCATGCAGGCCATCCTCGCAAGATGCGGAGCGGACATCCACACCGCGCCGAACGCCAGCTCGAACGTCTCGTTCACAACGCTACCGTGAATCGAAATCGCATCATTACGGAGGAGCAAACGGCTCTCGAGGACTTTTTCGGTGAGCGCGTCGCCGTTCCTGACTTGCCGCGGTGGATTACCGACGAAACAATCCAATATTGGCGCGAGGGTATTTTCCATCTTCACTTTCTGCCGAAACTCGCGCTGCAAGAAGATAGGGCGTGGGCCCGATGGCGCGATCGGCCGAGCAAGACGTTCTACAAAAAGATTCGGGGAGGGCAACTTCCTTCCGGCGCCGATACGCTCCCGGGGAAATGGATGTTGCTCGATGCGCGGAACAAGCCGGAGAAAAAAACGCTTTGGGTAACGAGCCGCGACATGTGGCTCGCTAAAAAAATGGGCTTTCATCCCCAAAGGTATTTTCGGGTCTGGGACAGTCAGACACATGAACAAGAATACCTCTTGCTCGAGCTTGCCCGAAAAGGTTTCGGGTCGCGATTTTGTCTCTCCCAGCGCGATATCGAAAGTATGAAACCGCGCATCGCGGAGTTTCTCCGCCTTCCGCCGGGCGCATGCGTTCAACTCCCCCGTTTTATCGAATACAATTACCTCGGAAATGCGTTCTACCCCCAATGGGCCACCACCAAGACGTGGGAGTGGTTTCGGGATGCCATGGGTGACGGCCAGCGCCTCGCGGGGGGGAGCGGTTCTGTCGGATGTATCGGATGGGAGCCACCCGATTTTTGGAGCACAATATTGACGTTTCGTCCGGTGGTCGAACTCGCAAGCCATGAACCGTGTGATTGATCAAACGATCGAGCGCATCGATCCGCACGCGATCCTTGCGAGACAATTTTCTCGCGCATGGTTCTTCACGAACGAACGCATCGAACCCCTCCTCGAACGACTGCCGAATACTGATCGCATCCAAAGCGTGTTTGGCGTCGCGGGCAGTGGGGATTTTGCGCTCCACGCCGCTTCGCGTTTGAGGAATGTCTCGCGGATAGACGTATCCGACGTCCGTCCGCTCGCGCTCCTCACCACTGACCTTAAAATCGCGCTCTGCCGAACACTTACCCCTGAGGATTTGGAAGACGTTTTTCGATGCCGGGATTCCGAAAATGCGCAGTCGGTCTATAGCGCGGTCCGGGAGGACGTCAGCGCGGAAACGCGCGCGGTGTTTGATGTTATTTTTGAGAATGCCGCGGGCCGGAACTTTATACGCGCGATCCGGAAATCCGGATATTGGTATCCGGACGGATTCCGGAGCGTGCGGCGGGACGCGGGGTACCTCCCCTACCTCCTCCCAGAACGCTCTTTGGCGCTGAAAGCAAAGATTGACACGATCCGCCTTCACGCGGGGGACTTTGACCGCGCGCTCTCCCGCTTCCCGGATCGCGCTTTCGATCTCGTATATGTTTCCAATATGTTCGACAGTCCGCGCTACTGCCGGGATGCCGATCGGTACCTCGCGACGATCCGCGCGAAACTCGCGCCGCGGGGATTCGTCGTCTCGGTCACGCAGCATCACCCAAAAAAAATCGAACGCATCTTCCTCCCGCATGGATTCTCGTGCGCGTACCGCGAACGTCATCGGTTCAACATTCTCAAGGCCGTATGCGGCGACTTCGATTATTCGTACCTTCTCTTTCGGGCCGACTGATCTAGAGCATGTCGGAAAACCCCACTCCGGCTGCGAGCCGAGGATTTCGGCTGCGGCACCCAACGGCTCGGACTCGACATATCTCAAGATATGCCTCGTCCTCTGCCGGGGTGCCTCGCTCGAAATCATCGCCTCTCGCTCTCGAAAGCGGGTTTCCCAACATGCTCTAGAAATTCCGGAATTACAAACGCCCTCAGCCGAGGCCGGAGCGTTTGTTGCGGTTAGAGTTCGACGATCTCGATATGCGTTTCCCGTTTCCCGAACCGGACGGCCTCGTATTTCGAGGGCATCCAGACGTCAATGCGATCGGCAAAGCGCGAGTGCATCCGGTCTTCCACCACGAAGACCTGCTCCCCGAAAAACTCGGGGATCTTCACCTGCGTACCGAACGGGAAGAGATTCGAGGCGATGACGCCATCACGCGTTTTCGTTCCCGACGCCGTAACGAACGGTGTGCTGTCGGTTTCGTCCACGGAGCTCGAGTAGGCCGTTACCGTCAAAAGGAATTTTGACGCCAACTCGGGGGTTTCGCCCCTTTCGCCCGAGGAGTTCGCCTGGAGAACCGAATTTGCGTTGATAACGATCACCCCCATCGGCAGCTGGTATTCGACTCTATCAAGGGTCTGGGCGGCTGCGGACGTGGTGTTCGCAACAACCGCCACGGCCCCGAACATGAGGGCAACTGCCCTCACCCCAAAGCCGGTAGACATATAAATACCGCGATTTCACGCGGTACTTTTGTATCCTAGCATATTTTAAACTTGACGTCAAGCTAAAAAAGTTGATTAATAGTAAGACCATTTTGGCCTTCCCCATGGTCAACATTGCTCTTGACGGCGCTACTTTAGTTCACTAAAGTAGCGCCGCTAGCGATAAGTTTTATGTGTGGGAGTGAATTTCCGCGGGAAGCGGGATATTCTGGCAACCAAACAATAAAAATGAAGAGGCGGCGGCTTTCTTAGCCACCGCCTAAATTCGCGCTATCGTTTGGTTTAACCTCGTCGGAGGTCAAAGGGATGCACGATGGGCAGTTTATGTCTCCGGAGCGGCTGGTACATCCGATCTTTTCGCCGTGCAGGGAATTCTGTCTGGAGCAAGATGAAATGCGGATTCATCTCCTCGAGCATTTTCCCCTCCAGCGCATAGGACGCGACCTGTATGAGCGCGTGCTCCCGCGCCTCCCTCCGCAGAAGAATGTCGGGGAAAAGCCCTATGTGTTCAGTTTCGCCTTGAATGACGAGGGGGTGAGCATGTGCCTTCGCCCATTGGAGGGCGTCTCGGAAGGCAGTCGCGTTCGCCCGTGATTCCACCTCTGACCATAGTTTTACTGCCCAGTTGAGAGGGATGCGGTGGCGGTATTCTTCCGCCATCTCCCGGCAGTAGTACGAGATCTCCTCGGGGGTGGTACTTCGCCACCCCCACGTTCGGCAGGGCTCCCGATCGGCAAGGAAGACGGTGAGGTATGCTTCGCATCCCCGTTCCGCAATCCCCCGAAGGAGCTCTTGGGCTTTTTTCGAGAACCGCTGGAAGAAATTCGTCTCGGCGAGATCAAGACGAATTTCTTCCTTGCCCCGATGGCTACCGAGGCAGGCGAAGGCAACGAACCGGATGTTTAGCGAATCAGCCAGCGCATCGCAAAACTCCTCAAAAGATGCTATTGCTTCGGTCTCGTGTGTAAGGAGAAAGTCCGCAACCTCCCTCGTCTTGCCCCGTAGCGTTTTCAGACATTGCTTCTCCCTTTTCCCGAACTGCATTGCTTTTTCCTCCTCCGGCCTGCTTGGTTGTTAGGGAACTGCGCTTATCCGAACCCCCGGTTGTCAACACCGAAGAAATATACATTCGGCAGCACATCGCCGTGCCGCTCCCGGATGAGCGGCTGGTACATCCGATAGCGGAGGTCGCTCGGTTGTTCGTTCTGGATGAGAATGGCATCGGGAAAGTCCTCCCGAAGCCACAGCCCCTGCACGGCATACTCGGAGAACTTTCTTTCCACCCAATCCTTCAGTAATGATTCGCTCGGCATCGCAAGCTGTTGAAAATATTTCCCTGGTCCAAATTGCGCCTTGATACTTTCCAGCTCCCGTTGCAAGTCGAGCCGCGAGAAATAGAAGCCCGATCGCCTCCGCACGCTCTGGAACATGTCTTCGAAACGTATTTTATCTCGCCGTTCCCTCGCCCTCTCGAACTCATACCAGCTGACGACTGCAACATTGCCGAAGGAGAAGTTAGTTCGTAACCATTTCTCGAAGTTACGGCGGTAGCAGGTCCACCGATCGTTGAACTTCTCCCACAACAGGCTTTTATTTTGGCCTTGGTATAGGTCGAATTGACGGGAGTAAATGTAGTAGGGGTCGGTATTCCCAACGAGGACGATGAATTTGATGTTTGCGTAGGACTTCCCGAGGTCGCGATATACCCGCTCGAGTTTGGGCAAATCGGCTTCCAGGTTGTTCCCCCGTATGTCGGTGTTCACATAGAGCCAGGGCGTTTTACTGAAGAGGTATTCGGGGTTAGTCGTAGAACAGGTAAAGGAAAGAAATTCCATGGGGAGTCGTAACCTCACTATCCTTCGCAGACGAGATACTATCGCCCCATCATCGGGGTTTTGCTTCTTGGCGTCGTACCGTTTTATCGTTCGGAATAGTCGAGCTATGGTCGAATTCCGACAAGCCGTGTTGTTCATGGTTCAGGGTCAATCT
>MHQW01000018.1 GCA_001820785.1 Candidatus Sungbacteria bacterium RIFCSPLOWO2_02_FULL_51_17 | reverse complement strand
TTTGGCGGGTACGTGTTGATTGGTTCATGCTTCCAGTATACCAGGGAAGCAAGCGGTTGTTAATCTATGTGGGGAAAGTCAGTAGGTGTCTTCGCGCGCA
Source organism: Candidatus Sungbacteria bacterium RIFCSPLOWO2_02_FULL_51_17 (assembly GCA_001820785.1). Classification (GTDB taxonomy): domain Bacteria; phylum Patescibacteriota; class Minisyncoccia; order Sungbacterales; family GWA2-42-14; genus 2-01-FULL-51-34. The sequence goes on along the minus strand of MHQW01000018.1, from coordinate 5,587 downwards.
ATCCACGGTTTGCAATCATACAGAGAAAAAATTATGCTGTGGGTATTACCCGCATAGCAAAAAATATGAATGAATCGTATCAGCCGGAAACACAATCAGACCGTATCGTGGTAAAAAACCGAGGAGAGGCAACGGCAAAAATTCTAGAGATATTTCGGCACGAACAGGAAAAAAACTATTCTACCCTTGATTTTCATAATGAGAAGCATCCGGAAGCAGTGAGGAGCGCTGCTCTTGAATTCGCAAAAATTATCATGCGCAGTGATCCCTCGCTTGTGACAAAAGACACCCTTGCCGATATCGTGAACTCGGCGGCCTCGCACGACTCGGTTCTGAACGTAGCGCATGGCGAAATGATCACTCGCTTCCGGGGATATTTTGACGCTGATGCTCCGCCTGCCGTTCGGGCGGCAATGACCAAACACGGCATCACAAAGGGCAATGAACGGTTGAGCGCCGAGTGGCTTGAGCGTGAACTTGATAGATATGTCGGGGCGGATGGAAATCCTGTGTTTGACGCGAGCTCGCGCGCCGAAATGATGGATGCAATCGCGGCAACATTTCCGGAATTTAACTTCATGGCCACGATATCGGATGAAGACCTCGCGCGCCACTTCAGTGAATATGCCGATGAAAATAATCTGGAAAAATATAGGACGGGCATTAAGGTGTGGCAACCGCACCTCGGGCCTGAAAGTTCAATGACCGCTCTTGCTGTTGCCACCGGAGATCTTCGGGGCGAGGCCGCATCCAACAACTACGAGGATTATTTTAGAAGCGGGAATGCGGAATTTCGTGAGCTGAATGAAGGGCTTCGGCTAGCGCTTGAACATGGTGCTGAAGCGATCCCGCTGCAGAAAAAAATCAAAATCGCCGACAGCATGTTGAGGTGGGTGAAGGCACAGGTGACATTTGCAATGTGGCAAAAAATACTTTTCTGGAAAAGCGTTGACGCAAATCGGCTCATAACGGAAAGTCCAAAAGTAGGAGAGATCAAAAATGCACTGAAAGAACGGTACAATACCGCTTTTGATACAAATATTCTGAAAGCAAAGGAGCGGTATGAACGCATTGCGGAATCAGATGGGGATGGAGATGAGCGGGCACAGCGCCTTGCCAATATAGCCGATGCTGATTTTCAAGAATTACTTGGTGAATTGGGTTTCTCTCATTCCACTGAGAAACGTGCATAGATCGCTAGCCAGAGATTGTCGTTGCATCTTGTCAAGGGAGTTGTAGAAGGAATATCCCATCACCATAACATCATCATGCGTTCGCGTGGTGATGTTTTTTATTGTATGCAAACTGGATACAAATTATAACGACTCAGCCCCATCAAAGAAAAAGAATTTTTTGTACTGGTATGGCGCCTTTTTTATTTTCTGCAAATGTAGCTGACGGGCCTTCTCATACGTGAATGTCGGGCGCAACAGAAGTTTTGTGGCTTTAACTATCTCTGGAATTTTTCTCATAAGTAGCGCATCGGTCATGCAGCGCGCCTTCTTGCCGCCAGCAAGTAACTTGCCGCATCCGCGCGCAGTATCCTCTAGCGCAGGATACGAGCCGCACTCCGGCAGAACCGAATAGAATGGCACGTTATTGTATATGTATTCCGGCCAGCGGCAATTGGATAATGTAAGCCATGGCGTTCCAACAAGCGGCGCAAGAAATCCAAATCCCGTGTGAGGAGACAAAAAAATATCAGCTTGTTTGATAAGGGCAAGCTGGTTCCACAGACCGATATTGTAGACGGCCTCGGCGTTGGGCAAACGTTCTACCAAAGACCCCACATCTTCAAGTGAAAAATCTATCGTATGCGTTCTTCCGTCAACACTTTTTGTAACACCGGTAACATACATCTTCACATTCGGAATGAAACGAAAAAGCGCCTTACATATCGCAAGCCACATGGCAACGGTCGGGCTTTGCGTATCACCCGCAGATCCGCCAAGCATGATGCATAGCGTGGGACCTTTGTGCCTATATCTCTCTGCAAATTTTTTTGCCTCCGGCGGTACCGGCAGATCAATGTGTGGATTTGGATGATATGGCAAAATATGCGCATCGGTATACCCATCTTTGACCCTCGCATGGAATTGTTTTCTGATGATCCCCTGCGCTTTAATGAGATTATTCTCATCCCACCCTCTTCGGAAATGTTTTATTCTTTCGTCATGCACTACATAATCCCATATCTTGGGTATACCTTTCAGACACTGCGCGCTGTCGCCGTTGTTCCATATATCGCGTAGTGAGATGGGGTAGGTTTTTTGTATCCAATAACACGCCTCCGCAAGCTCAATCGGAGAATCCGCATTGAGAAGCAGGTGTACCTCAATGTTTTTATTTGCATCAGCGTATCCCTTACTCGCCTTCAGCGCCTCTACCACGTGTCCCACGGGCCGATAGTATGCCCAGTTTAGCAACAGTTTCTTTTTCATATGTTCGGTGTGCACAAGCTCATGTACATGTTAATACCGAAGAACCTGAGGAAAAATCTGGTGGTGTCATGAAGTTGCGGAATTTCCATTTTCTTTCCGCTTCAAAGAAAAATCGCCAAGGGCACGCGCACCATCCACCACCCAATCCGACAGATATCGCTGTGCGATAGTTTTAAAAAAACGCGCTCTTCCCCGATGCCGTGGCCGCTTGTTATGGTATTTCGCAGGAAAATCTTTGTTATATAACCGATAGTAGAGATCAAACACATCATGTCCTTTATATTTTGCAGAAATTTCTTCGCGGGTAAGCACGTTTTGTGGGGAAATCAGTATCGCATCGGTGCAGGCCTCAACCTCTTGAGTTGAGTAGGCGGCATCTGCCGGATGGATATTCACCTGCTGGACATCAGGGTACTCCGTGCCGATACTTTCCAGAAATCCGGAGACGGTTTGTGCCAATGTTTCGCGTCCGTTTTTACTTAAGTTTGTCGTCGCATATTCATATTCTTCGGTCTTAAAGGAGAGGCCATATGACCCCCCAAACGATTCGGCAAGAATAAAAATGTAGTGCAGACCATCAATCACCCTGGACATCCTAAAACGGTGCAATTTTCCGCCACCCAGTAGCCCACGGAAGTAATGCACAATACTGCCGTCTTCAGGGGCCAACACTTCCTCGCCGTACGCAACTTCTTCGGTATATCGTATCGGAAAATGCTCAGAAATTTTTTCGGAAAACATGCCTGCCTCCGGCGCTCCGCATTTATCGGGTACCGGTACTTTTTCGGTTCTCATAGTACAGGAGGTTATTTCATTCCAAGACAAGCAATAAAAATCAGCTGTATATTTCAACCTTAAATATACCATTCGGCACCTTGCCTCCGCCAGCATCGGTATACGTATATGGGCTGCGGCTTCCCCTGCTATACAGCACGACCTTGTTATCACCGGATGCATCTCCTCCTCTTGCAAGCTCTCGGCACTCCTCATCCTGCGTGTAGATGCCGACTCCCATTGACTTGGCCTTTTTGGCAGCACATTGCACCATTGCCTCTTTTATCTTTGGGTGATTATTTACAGAATACACCCGCTCCATAAATAATTGTGGATCGTGTTTTTCATCTTCCATGAGCCGAAGGATTGATCGCGCTATGATGGTACCATTCCCATCCCATATCTGCAGGATCTTTATTGCCGGGTCAGATATGTATGATAGTAAACCGTAATTTAAACTTGATCCGTTATAATGCTGGCATGATTCTATTGGTTTTTCTCCGATAAAAACATGGGTTTCCAGATCAACGTGGTCAGTTATGATCAATTGCGACCGAGAAACGCGGCCTCCCCCGAATATCTGTCTATTGCCCTCTATGAGCAGTTCTCGCGCGCGCCCTATATCAGATAAAAAATCCGGCTTATCGCTAAACGCTCCCTCAAGCACTTTAAAGGCATCCGCAAAGGTGATATCTTTTTGATCAATGGATATGCTTTGCGATTCCAGCTCCTCAATGCTTATTTTTTTTATCTTATCCAGATACCGAAGGGCCTCTATTCTCCTAATATCACCTTCGTGCTCGTCCTTAAATTCTTTTATGCTTATTTGAATATGTTTGTATTCTTCCCGCTCCTCTTCGGTCAACCCGCGGGTTTTATCCTTTTTTGATATCTGAATTCTGCGCTTATATTCTTTTTGTTTTTCCGCCAAATCTTTTATTGGCTGAATCAATTCATTGTAATTGCGAGCCAAAACAAAGCCGTCGCTATTCATTGTTGCTTCCTCTATGTGGCCGTCCACAACCGCCAAAGAGAAAATATCCCGTATGCCCGCCTGGATATCGGAAAATTGACATGAGAACGTTTCACTAAAGTCCGAGTGTTCATCTTCCAGCCACGCACGGTATTGCTCTAAAGACATACGCTCCGGCAACAAGCCCTCCTCTTGTAAGTGTCCAAGGCGCTGACCAGCGGCAGAAGCATCCGCCGGGGCCTCCTCGCTTCCCCAGGCCCTCCAATTGGCGTAGTGTCCGCCCAGGATCGGTGTGAGTATCTGATGAAAGGCCCTTTTCATGCTCGGGTTTTCGCGGCAACTTTTGTTGTAATATACGGACAGTGCGTTTATGGCATCCATGCTAATAGGTTCTGCCATAGCAATTTCCGCATTCTCCATATCAAAAAGCTTTTTACTGAATGTCAGTATACCAGAGAGGGCGTCTTCCCTCACCTGCGAATAGTTCTCCTCGGTTATGCTCACGCCAGCGGGTTCCTCAAGGTGATGTGCCGATATGAAACACAGCATGGTGATCAATTCCTCTTGCTGTCCCGGTGGCAGACGTAGAATGGCTTCTTTGTTTTTTAGCGCCAACCCGGAACTTTCAAGCAAAAAAATTGCTCGGGCAAGCGCGGCAAATCCCGCATTAGGTCGGAATGCTTCGGTTTCCAGACGCGGACCATAGGCGCGCATCTCCTCTCGTGCGATCCTTTCTAGACGCTCAGCGTATAGTGGGTAGAGCTGATATTGTCTGATCACATCAAGAGCACTTTCATAAAAATCTTTCTCAAGATGCGGCCGCCCCAGAAGTCGCACTAAGGGATTTGCGTCCTCAACCTGCCGAATCAGATCTTCCGGCAACCGTGTAATATCAATACCGCGCCCATACCTGCCAGACCAAAACGCCAACGCGCGAATCCTGGACATGAATAATCTTGTGAATTCTTCTTTTCCGAGTATTTCCTGAAAAACGAGCTTGCCATATCTTTTTTGATCGCCATATCTGGAATACCATCGCGTCAATACTTCGGGATGTATCGCGATATACTCCTCCACCTCGCGCTTCAATAATTCTTCGGCATCCATATCCAGAACATTCAATATATCCTCCTGAAAAACCAGGAATTTCTCTGATCCGCAAAGTCCTTTGATGCTTTCTTTCAAACCGTCCTGATACTCCCGCGCCAAACCTTTCACATGTGCTGTTCTTCGCTCTTTGGGCTTATTTTTTTCCAATGCTGATAGCTCTGATCTTTTCTTTTGTATCTTTCCCTGAAGCTCTTCTTTCTCGGAAGCAGCTGCCGAGGACTGGAGTGTAAGCAATCCCCTTATGTCGCTCTTCAGAGTTGCAATATTACTTTGCCAGCCCTCAATATCG
>MHQW01000017.1 GCA_001820785.1 Candidatus Sungbacteria bacterium RIFCSPLOWO2_02_FULL_51_17 | reverse complement strand
AAATAAAGGGCTTTATCGGCTTTATCCAAAAATAAGAGCCATAGACGAATACTTTTTGGACAAAAAAAGGGGCTTTCGCCCCAGACCTCCACGGGTCCTATCTGTTCGGTCGTTCTTGTAAGAGTGTCGTTTCCGCCTCGTCAAACCAGAGGTCCAGGAGGTCGGAGAAATCGGAATCATCCTCATCTGGAGTCCCCGCCGGAATCTCGCGTGCGCCACGAAATTCCAGGTTGAACGGGGACTGCGAGCGCCGGATGAAGAGGGAGACCCTCTTCTGGTCGGTATCATCCGGACGCGCCAGTTGGTCTCTCTCGGTTTGTTCGCGGATCACCCGAATATGATCTTGGGTGAGCGCGAACTCATACTCAGTGATCGTTCTCGTCTTATGCGTATCACCCACCGCGGGAGCGGGGAGGGTAAGAAATGAGGCGATGTTGGGGAATCCCTCGTACTCGCCCCGGGTAAGGATAAACGTTGCTATAAATCGCTTTCCTGCCATGGTCATTTCCTCCATAAAGACATGAGGATGGGTTACCTCGTTTTTTATAATAAACTAAATAGTATCATAAGTCAATAGCAACGTGCTTTTTATGAAAGAACGCGTATTGAGGTGCCAAAAACCCCGCTTGAGCGGGGCGTGTTCTATAGATTGATCTCTTCTCCGATCTCCAGCGCTTCAAACGAGAATTGGAAGCCGCTCTCCGTAAGCAATGCCGAAAGAGGGCTTTCGGTGTGTACCACGAATGTTTTGTCGTTGCGGATGAATGCTTTGGCGCGGATCGCCTGTGCGCCGGTAAGGGCTTCACGCAGGCGTTCTATGCCTGCAACACCCCCCCTCGGTTGTAATGGTGTAGATATATAGAAATTTTTTTGGAATCATTGCGCTACTTCTTGGTCTCTTTTTGCCTTAGCTCCAATAGCGCGCGTCGCAGCGCCTTTGTTACGGGACCTTCCAGCATGCGGCATCCATTTTTAGTCAGCAGTTCCTCAATGTTTTTAGAAGAGATAACTCCACCCATTGGAGGCGTGCCGCTCCCATTATAGAACATCGTGTCATCGTCCCCAAGAAGAGGCCTAATGTTCTTGATCATGAACTGTTCAAATTCTTCCTTCGTCATAGGAGCGGTGGAAGTAAACTCATATAGAGTGTCGGTAGGAGCGTCTTCCATATGAGGTTCTTTCCTTTGCGTTTCTCAATGTGCGATGATACCATAATGGGTACTATGACCGATGAAAAAAATCAAGCCGCCGCCCAAAGTCCCAAAATAGATGCTAACGCCGACGTGGTGAATCAATTCACCGGCGAAAAATGGTACTACACGGATATCGTGAAGGAGCATTTTTTTAATCCGAAAAATCTCATGCTTGATGATCCGGATGAATCACAGTATCAGGCGGTGGGAATGGTGGGGAGCCCCGCCTGCGGCGACATGATGAAGATGTGGTTGAAGATTGAACCGAAAACGGAGCGCGTTACCGATATGAAGTGGCGCACGTTTGGATGCGGATCGGCGATCGCCGCGACCTCTATCTATTCGGTCATGGTAACGGAAAACGGGGGATTGCCCGTTGCCGAGGCATTAAAAATAAAGCCCCAGCACATCATGGAGCGACTCGGTGGGCTTCCGAACCGGAAGATCCATTGCTCGGTGCTTGCCGACAAGGCGTTTCGCAAAGCGGCAAACGATTATTTTCGTCGCACCAATCAGCATGAACGTGTTATAGTGGAAGGGGCACGGGTGATAGACCAAAAACTGAATATTACCGATCGCGATATTGAGGAGGCGGTGCTGGAGGGAGCGATGGACTTAGATGGTGTTCAGAAAAAGCTGAAGGTCGGTGTCGGTTCGCCGGAAATTATCACTGAAGTTGAGCAGTTGATACGGTTTTACAAGGAGAAATATTACGGTAGTGTGTAGTTTGCAGAAAGTAGTTTGTAGAAAATTCTGACATAACAAAAAAGCCCTTTCGGATGAACCGATCGGGCCGAGCGCCTTGATGGCGCGAATGTTAAGAGGCGAACCCGAGATAGGAGGTGCTGACGATAACGCCCGTAAAAGCCAAGATCAAACCAAGCATGAGAAGAAGCGCGATGCGAGCATCGGTCCGCCCGGGCAGGTACACAAGGTTTGCGACGGCAAAGAGCAGCGTTAGGGGGGCGCTAATCAAAAGAACAAGCATCATAGGGGTTCTCCTCTCGTCTTGTTGGGGGAACAGCGTGCTTTCATTATATATCATTTTTTTATGTCTGTCAATGTCTCGCAGCGGAGTGATGCTATTTCTTTAGTGAGCAAACCATTAGTCACCAATCACATACTTCATCATGAATGGAGATCCTAACGATACTCCCAAAAAAGGCGATAATGAATCCGGCATCCGCCAGGCACCATCAGGTGATTATGCTCGCGAACGCGGCGAAGTTTTGCCCGAAGAGAAGCCGACGGCACCAGCAGCAAAAATCGTAAAAGTTGGCAAGATAGTTATTGATCGCGATCTTTGCATCGGGGCGGCTTCGTGTATCGCGGTAGCGCCCGGTGTTTTTGAACTAGATTCCGAAAATAAGGCGGTAGTGTATAATGACAAAGGAGCCGATGATGAAACGATTCTTCTTGCCGCGAAATCCTGTCCCACCCAGGCGATCCTGGTGTTTGATGAGGACGGAAATCAGATATTTCCCTGACGAGTATTCAATGATTCATCATAAACATACCAGCTTGGCATTTCTTTCAGTATTTTTTGCGCTTCCGGGAGTTGCGGCTTTGTTATTGTTGCTTTCGGTACATGTGTGGAGTTCCGGACACTTGCGTCGGGCGCTTCACGAAGCGATCATGGCGGGGGATCCGCGGGTGTATTATGTCATGGCGATTGCTGCGTGCATGTATGTCATCCTTCTTTTTCCCGCAATGATCGTGCTGAAAAAACTTGAGCATGAACCGTATGCCCGACGGGCCCGCTTGGCGCTTATGTTGCTTGCGGCGTACAACATCTACCTTTTTCTTCTGGCGGGAACCACATCACTCGTGCCGGCAATTATCGGTTTCGTATTGCTGGTTATGGTCGGTTGGATACTTGATCGGGCGTGTCCCCATTATTTATAACAATACGCGAATGACTATGGGAATATATGCGGATAGTTTGCGAATCTCTTTTTTATTCGCATACAATTGCCATGTATTTGCACATATAGTAGTGTGATCTCACTATGTACGAACCAAAAAATTACGAGCATCTTCTTGGCGCGCCGGGGTTTAGCGAGCAGTCGTTGAAGAATCATTTTACACTGTATCAGGGCTATGTAAAAAACGTGAATACGCTTGTTCAGGAGCGAGAAGCGCTTATTCGTGATGGAAGGGGAGGGGCTCCGCAATACGCGGAACTTACCCGTCGTTTCGGATGGGAGTTCAATGGCATGCGCCTGCATGAACTGTATTTTGGGAACATGGCGCAGTCGGGAGTAGCGCTCGCGTCGGATTCTTTGCTTGGGAACGAACTAGTGAGAGTGTTTGGTTCATTTGAGAATTGGGAAAAGGACTTTCGGGCGGCAGGTGGCATGCGTGGAATTGGATGGGTTGTGCTTTATTTTGATCCAGAAGCAAAGATGTTTTTTAATGTATGGGTCAATGAGCACGATATGGGCCATTTAGCAACAGCAGTTCCGCTATTGGTTCTTGATGTATTTGAGCACGCCTACATGCTTGATTATGGTATTAAAAAAGCAGAGTATCTTGATGCATTTTTTAAGGTGGTCAATTGGTCGGTCGTTTCTGATCGGTTTATGCAGAAGTAATAAAAGTAATTTTAAAACACTATGGAAGGAGAACCGTCACTACCATTTCAGTCACCCGAAGTGGTCATGCAAGAAAAAATACGAATATTACTAGAGGCGCAGCCGGGAAAATATACCGATCCGGTCACGGGAGAGGTTGATGAGGTAATGCTACGCGCAGACGCGATGGTAGCGGTCCGGCAAGGCATGCGTCCAAAATAAAAAGTACATGCAGTATTCTAGCAGCAGTTGTAATGATAGAACACATTGAGAAAGTACTGGAAGAAATTCGTCCCATGCTTGCCAGACATCTGGGCAATATTGAATTTGTAAAGTTTGAGGATGGTGTAGTGTACGTTCGGCTGCTTGGCACCTGTCATGGCTGTCCGCTTTCACAGCTAACGCTCAAGGCGGGGATTGAAGATATTATGCGGGAAAAAGTCCCTGGGGTGTACAAAGTTGAGGCGGTGTGATAATGTGGCGTAAAGGTGTTGAAAGGAGGTGAGCGTTATGTTTGCATGCGAACGCGCAAGGCATTACAGCCACGGAGAGTTTGGTAAAAGTTTAGATAAGAAGGACTGGTGTGGGCGGTGTGGCTCAAAGACCCACACCCAAAAAGCGGTAGGAACGGATTCCTGTCCGCAATGCGGCGGTCCGCTCGTAGATTTTCATGATTTTCGTAAAGCCGGTTAACGGCTTTTTTCATTGAATCCTGTTATGGTGGTGGGTCTTGACAATATGCTTATATGCGGTATGATTAAGGTAGTTCATGCTTACACATAGCCCGATGGCGTTCGTGGCCGATAGCATTTCAAAGGCGACGGGCTTTTCTGCCGATCTTGCCCGACGGGACAATAGTTCTTGCTCGTGTGAGGATTTTTGCAACCGGTGCGGCAGGCACGATGATTACGGGCTGGGGCGTACCTGTTCCCGATGCGGGTATCCGCTCGATACCTGTCCTGGCGATTAGGCCGGATTTTGTCCGGCTTTTTAATTCTCTTCAGAATGACTGCGACGTTGATTCATTGCGGCGGGAAGCGATCTTATGCATGAATGCGTTTGCAGAAATACAAAGAGGGCCCTCGGCCCTCGTTAATGCTATCTTGTTTGGCTGGTTAGGTATCGAACTTCACGGTGACCTCGCCGGGGATCACGATTTCGAAGGACGCCGCCCCCATGCTTTTCACCTTCTCTTTCTGGGGGCGGGAGCCCGCTGCTCTCGGAGTCGCATATCCTCATAGCTCGCATGGAGCGTGAAGACAGCGATGAGCCCGAAGACGGCGAGCGTTGCCGCCTCTGCCCACATGCTACGGACAAGAGTTGTCCCCACCGGCAGGAGGATGGATATACCAACCAGAGCGCAGGTCAGGCGCATGTCATTTAGCATGGCACCCTTTCGTTTTGGGTGAACATCACAACACGACTCTTTTTTATTATACACCTTTTTAACAAAAAAGTCAATATTTTCCTAGAATTGCTTAAAAACACACGCATTCCCGGGTCATATAGCTTCATGCCGGGCGATTTGACACCTTTTTTAAGGTATGAAATACTTGCTAGGGTACGTTCAGGGTTTGGGTGCTCGCTCGGTGGCGGCAGGGTTGGGAGCACTTTCTTGACATGCCGTTTTGTCCGAGTATAATGGGCAACGAGACGAAGATATACGGGCCCAATACGCCCATCTAAAACTAACGAGTTGTTGCCATGGGTCTATCCGGCGGTTGTCGCGTCTGGTACACTGCATTCGGCAAATGCATCCGCGCAAGTTCCTGCACACAGGGGTTTGCGTGGGTGTTTTGTTTGGTAAATGATTGGCAAACTTTGCTACATGAGCGTGTATCGAAGCTTGCTAACCGATATACATTGATTGACTGACTGCACATTGAAAACCAACAGTACACGAATAGCAATGCTAATATATGCAAATAGTATACGAATGGATTCGCATATCATTTGCAAAAATTCGCATATGTAATCGTGTATAATTAAGGATTTGTATTTTTCCAGTTGTTCCGACATGTCCGAATAGTTGTGAAAGCAATTGTTCAGGACAGTCCTATGTTTCAATCCTTCTGGATTGGAACAGCTCACACCCTCTTACGAGGGCTGGGCAAGACAAAATCCACCGCACTGTTCCGCTGTTCTCGTCTTTTCACAGGCGAATGCGGGATGATAATGCGATGGTGTCCAACTCCAACGTTATAAAAAGCTGGAGTTGGATTTTATTGAGAGTTTGATCCTGGCTCAGGATGAATGCTGGCGGCGTGGATAAGGCATGCAAGTCGAACGAAACTAGTTTGCGATTACATCAAGAATTAGTTTAGTGGCGAACGAGTTAGTATTACCTTGGTACATACCCTCGAGTCGGGAATAACTAGCCGAAAGGTTAGCTAATACCCGATGGTTCTCGTAAGAGTAAAGGAGAAATCCGCTTGAGGAGTGGCCTCGGTCCTATCAGCTAGTTGGCGGGGTAATGGCCCACCAAGGCAACGACGGGTAGGGGACGTGAGAGCGTGACCCCCAACGATGGAACTGAGATACGGTCCATACACCTACGGGTGGCTGCAGTCAAGAACATTCGACAATGGGCGAAAGCCTGATCGAGCGACGCCGCGTGCAGGATGAAGGCCTTCGGGTCGTAAACTGCTTTTAACTGGGAACAAGTCCGGCCCTTTTTGGGTAGATTATTTATTGGCAAAATAAAACAGGGCCTGTAATGGCCCTATGAAATGGTAGCTTTTCTTGAAACAAGAAACACAAGAGCAGACAGAAGACAGGTCGCGCCCACGCCGTAAAATAGGAAAGAGACGGCAGGCGAAACAATGTGCGGGTTGCTCACGAGACCCATGCCGCTTAGAACCGTAAACAGCATTCCTATGGCATAAAAAGACGATACGGGGAGATTTGAGGTGAAATAGTGTTTTAGGGTGGTGGGCATCAAGAACTCCTTTGCCTTGCTTGTTTTTGGGGTCTGTCGGAAATGCTACTATATTTATTTTTATTTGTCAATAGAACCTAAAAAGGGCCGGATTGAGCGTACCAGTAGAATAAGGAGCTACAAACTACGTGCCAGCAGTCGCGGTAATACGTAGGCTCCAAGCATTATCCGGAATTATTGGGCGTAAAGGGTCTCCAGGTGGTTTTGTTAGTCCGGAGTTAAATTTCACTGCTTAACGGTGAAGCTGCTTTGGATACGGCAAAACTCGAGGCAGGAAGAGGTAACGAGAACTCACGGTGTAGGGGTGAAATCCGTTGATATCGTGGGGAATACCAAAGGCGAAGGCAAGTTACTGGTCCTGTCCTGACACTCATGAGACGAAAGCGTGGGGAGCGAATAGGATTGACGTTCG
>MHQW01000016.1 GCA_001820785.1 Candidatus Sungbacteria bacterium RIFCSPLOWO2_02_FULL_51_17 | reverse complement strand
GCCATGGAACCCCATTTAGCGTTGCCCGAATATATAGATCTCCCGTTGAAACCGGGGGGGGCGGAGGAGGGGGAGGGGGTATTGTCGTACACACCGGCGCCACAAAACTTCCGGTCGGCGAATGAACTCCTGTTGCCGGATAAAAAATGCGCGTCTGATAGGTAGCACCCGAGATCAAGTTCAACGACCCCGACTCGCCAAAGCCGCCACCAAACCCCTCTGGCGCTTTTATGGTGGTGATCCCGGTCGCGATCCCTTTATTCCAAAAACCGGTTCCCCAGTTGTTATCGTTATCAATGTCTACGACATAACCGGATCCCCCGCTTCCCGTATCCCATGCAATAGCAACACGCGATACTTCATCACTGGTGCACGCGTTCGTAACCGAAGGCGCCGAAACCACCGGCGGAGGTGGAGGAGGCGCTATCTGTCCAACGGAAATTGAAGCAGAGCATGTGCCTTTTTCGCCGGAAACAGCAAACACGGTGGCGGTACAGCTTTGGGTCCGTGTCGGAGTGACAACCGCTTCGCTGTCATACCCAATATCTTGGGGCACACGCATACCGGTCTGCCCGCCAAGGTCTCCCGTGCACGCAAAATTTACTTTTGACGTGTCGGGACTAAAATGCCAACCGAATGTGGCGTTATCACCGTTTTGTATTGACCCGGGGGACATGGTAAGAGAGCAACTCGGCCCGCCCGCCAAAGGGTTTACGGTTATGGTATCGGTATATGTCTTTGTCGCGCCCGCGCTGTTTGAAAGAGTAAGAGTGCATGTCTGGGTTTTCTTCGGCGAAAATTCCGAGGTACCAGAATAGGGAACATCGGCGGGAACCTTTCCGCTCCAACTTCCAAGATCACCGGTGCACGCGTATGCGATGCTTGAGACGGCAGAATTAAAATTCCATGGGTACTTCACCTTCTGTCCTTCAATGATTGTTTTTTTCTCAAATGCACATCCGCTCGTACATGCCGGCGCCCCAACGGTTTTGGGAGCAAACCCCTCCGACCACGTACATTCGCCAAGATTTCTGTCGGGCGCGCCCACCGTTCCCAATATGGGACTTATTGCTATTTTTTGTATCTCACTCAAATACTGGCTAACCCCCGACGCAAGACCAACGGCGGTACTGGCCACAGACAAGATGGTCGCAAGAATGCTATACATACTGCCCAGCCACCCGAGGAGCGGCCCGGTAACAAGTAGCGCCCAGGAAATTATGCCTCCGAAAAGCGAGGTCTTTTTTTCATAATGGCACGCGGCAACTTTTCCGTTTGCGGCAAGGGTGTTTGTGTCGCAGTGGTATGTATATGTAATAGAAATAATGCCGATATTCTCATCAGTGCCGCATTGCGGGATCGTAGCGCTGATGATGTCGTCGTTTAATGCGCGGTCGTCGCACTCCTCGGTGGTTGTTTGGATCGGGCCTTCATGCGAAATTTCAAACGGGTCATACACATAGTAGTCAACGCCGCTCCCCGCCTCTCCCCCACCCCCCAGGTTTTCGCTATGCCATGTGGCGCCAATGCGGTAGCGCGTCGTATCCACCACGGCCTTCGTGCACACTGCGATGGTTTGAGCATCCTTGTATGTGGCGCTTGTTGTGCGCTCGGTATGCGTTACTGTTGCAGGCCAACCGATCTTGTCATCAACAAGCCACGGCGCCGCGCCTCCCACTGACGAGTCCTGCGGCATGCCATCAATTTTGCATGAATCAAAAATATCCTTCAGCGATGCGCGATCCTTGTTCGGCGGTTGAGGCCCGATAAGAGCATCCGGTTTGTAGGCCGACCCGTCATAATGAGTGATCTTCCCGCCGGTGGCGTTCCAACAGCTAAACGGCGAGTAGTTTCCCGATGGATAGCTGGAACCTCCCACGCGAAGCTGGACATTCGCGGTCGTTGTCACGATATTTGCCGAATCATGACATGTAAGAATATATATGCCCGGCGTGGGGCTTTGGAGCACCAGAGAGTCGCTCTTGGGAGAAACGGTCCGGGAGGCAACACCTCCGTATAGCGTGCACCCCGCCCACCCCCCATACACAGGGGTTTGGTCAAGTGTCCATTCTAATGTTACATCGGCATCCGCCCTGGAAATCTCAGCGCTAACACCGGTTGCAAATCCAAGCGCGGCGCAATATTCGGTGAACGACTCATTGCTGTCCCGCGTACAAATGATGGGAGGCGCCCCCGTACCCTCATACGCGCGCATAAGAAGAGCCGGTTGCGGAGTCGGCGCATCTACCTCGGCGTTCGCTATGGGAACAGAGAAAAGAATTCCGGCAGAAGAAATGTTCAACATGAAAAAGGAGAGCAGGAGAATACCCGCGACAATCCGGCCATACACATTGTTCCCGAGAAAAAATTTGATCATAGCGCTATACCATTATGCTTCAGGCAACGCTTACTGCGACGCCGAACTCGGCGGCACAACGTTCACCGCAACGCTTTTCGCAAGAAGCGTATATCCATTGTTGGAAAAAAATCTGAACTCATAGTTCCCAGCACTTTGCGGCATGGTGAAGGTAAGCGTTGCCGATGTTTTGCCCGAAGCCGGTTGCACTTGCGTCCCGGAAAGATAGCGCCAGGAAATATAACTGGTGTTCGGTGCTGCCGGCAAGGCAAGCCCCATCCAGTCAGTCGTATTTCCCGGACCGCCGGAAACAGAGACCGTCACCATGGCGCCGGGAGTTGTTTCTATCGTGCTCACGGTAACGGCCGGAGCATTTGCAGAGGGAGTGGGTGCAGGAGCCGGTGCCAGCACAGGAGCAGGCGTTGGTGCCGGTGCGGGAGTTGGTGCCGGATCAGAAGTTGACACCGGTTCCGGCGATTTTGATCCGCCGGCGAGGACTTTCAGAAATGTTCCGGAACTCCAGCCGTCAGGATTATAATCGTAGTCAATGTCCCACCATGTGTGTCCGTTCGCATATACAGGGCCACCAACAACCATTCCAAAAGACCCCGTCTGTTGTCCACCCAAAACTCTCCCGACAATGGACGCGCTTTCGCGAACATTCAAAAACCCTGCGGCAGATACCTCAACCCGTGAGTTGATGCCGATGGACCCGGCCGATTGTGGCAGAGGCGTCGGTGTCGGAGATGGGTGCGGAGGAGGAGTCGTCGCTGACAGTGCAGTTTTCACCGCAATGCTTTTCGCAAGAAGCGTATATCCATTGTTGGAAAAAAATCTGAACTCATAGTTCCCAGCACTTTGCGGCATGGTGAAGGTAAGCGTTGCAGACGTTTTGCCGGGAACTGCTTGTGCCTGTGTCCCCGAAAGATACCGCCAAGAGACATAGCTGGTGTTCGGAGAAGAAGCGGGGGCCAGTGCGATCCAGTCGGATGAGTTGCCGGGACCGCCGGAAACAGAGACCGTCACCGTGGCGCCGGGAGTTGTTTCTGTCGTACTCACGGTAACGGCCGGAGCATTTGCAGAGGGAGTGGGTGCAGGAGCCGGTGCCGGCACAGGGGCAGGCGTTGGCGTAGGAGTAGGGGCGGGTGCGGCTATGATTTTTTTAAGAAATGGCGCCTCCGATGTTCCCTCCGCTGACCATCCGTCAGGGTTGTAGTCGTAGTTGATGTCCCACCAGGTAAAACCTCCCGCAGTGACCGGGCCTCCGACAATGATTCCTTCAGAACCGTACGATTGCCCCCCTTGAATGGCACCGGTGGAAGAGCCGGATGCTCGAACGTTAAGCATGCCGACCCGCACTTCTATTCTGTCTCCCACGCCAAAACCGGAGGTGGTGCTAGGAGGAGGTGTTGGTGCCGGAACTGGAGCAGGCGCCGGAATGGGCGCGGGGGTTGGCGCGGGAGCCGGAACCGGCGGAGTGATCCCCAGCACGGTAATAGTTTTTTTACACGTCCCCGTTATCCAGGAAACATTGTGCTTCGTCATCTGCCACTCAAAGGTATATGAACCGGCCGTCGCGGGTGCCGTCGCGGAAACCGCAAACCGGACTGACTGCCCAGGCACAATAGGAGAGTCGGGCAACATGACACGCTTCACCCCCCACGATTTACTCGGTTTATTGGCGCCATCTACTGCCGCAAGATCATAATCACCGGTATCAAGAGGCACCGCATACCTCCAGGTGCTTGGTCCGGTATTTGTCATAATGACGGATGCGGTGAACGGCTCACCAGGGTCAAGAGAGTCGGGCGCGCTCATGCCTGCGCACACGGCGGTATCCCCAAGAGGCGTAGAAGTTGCCGTGGTGGGGGTGAGCGTAACTTCCGAAGGATACACAGACACATCAAATTGCTGTTCAATCTTCTCCACCCCGAGCTCCATGCCTACCGTAAGTTCTTTATATGTCCCATCACGTTTCTGAAGCAGTCCCGAAGAATCAACCGTAAATACAAATATATTGCGGAGCACTGAACGAAGAATGGTTTTTTTCTTGGCGCGATACCCGGGAATGCTTGAATCATATATGACTGCATCAATACCAAGCGATGTGGCCGTCTTTTCACGCAATGTCCCAGAATAATTAAAAACCGGCAGAGCGGTCTCAGTTCTGTAGTTGAACGGACTTGTATCTTGCGGAAGGACATGGTCCACGATAGCAGTATTCGGCGCCGGTGGAGGAGTGCTTGCCGCTCCCGTTAGCGCCACATCACCGGCGCTACTCATAATGAGAACAAGTGCTGCAGTGATGCCCGCAGCAAAACCAACCAGAGTCCATGCATACCATGGCTTCACGCGATGCGTGCCCACAAGAATGTACCGGTTGCGAATGATATTGACCATGCGTCTGCCGAGGTCGGACGGCATTTTGCCATTAGTGTATCCCATACCATCTTTTCCATGATCAACCTCGGATAATAATGAGGCGAGAAACAACTGTAATACTATGCTACCATGCGCCACCGGGTAAAACAATCGGACACCTCTGACCCGATTAACACCGGGCATGATGAGCGGCATGAAATCTCACAAAAATCCCCCACATGGGGGATTTTTCTCTCACAACACTATTCCGACTTAATGACCACACCCGTCATCGTATCTATATGGACGACAACAACATCAAGCCCCTTGGTGCCGACCACGAGCCACGCCTTTTTCCCGTCTTCCGTGACCATTTTTACCGATAACGGCATATCAATATATCCAAGGTCTCCGGCGGCCGCGATGGCGGCGTTTGCCGTTACCTTCACACCTGCATCCGTCTCCCCCTTTACCTTCACACGAATAACATCGCCCACAATTTCATAGTTCACCGCCGCATCAAGTTTCGTATCAACGCCCACCTCGCCGTTCTCGTTCATGCCGACGGTCATATCCGTCTCAATGGCCCCACCCCTAATATCCACAAGTCCTCCGGCAACAGCGACATCAGTACCGGTCCGGCTCTCCAGCTTTATGACTGGCGCAAAAATGTATCCGCCCTTCCCCGCCACATGCAGGGACCTGTCCACAAGGAAGTCGGCGACGACACTTGAGGTCTTTCCGTCCTCAACCGTGAACTTTCCCATCAACTTCAGGTCGCCCGAGGGAAGTTTCGCCGATTTTGAAACGCCCGCCTTATCAGAAACAAGAACATTCTTTACCGAAAAACGTACCTGGTCATATGTTCCGACCTCAAGCGCCACGTCGGCCAGAAGAGCAATCGAATCGGACTGCTTCAGTTTCAGAAGATCAAACTGCTTATTTTCCTCCGACACCGTAATCCAACCCCTGGCAGAACTATGAGCCCGCACTTCGGTAACGGTGATAAGCACCGACTCTATGTCGCCAAGAGATGCTGCCGCATCCGTTATGGCGAATACCACTCTCCCCGATTTCACTACCCCTTCGACGCCCGTTCCTGCCATATCGGTCACACCGGAGTTCCCAGGCGCAACCGCTTCATTCGTTGAGCCAAGATATGCAAAAAATCCAATGAGAAGAACAAGTGCCACTGCTCCTATCGAGAAAATGTACTTCATATATGTAACGATGTTAGCGAGTTATCTGTCGTGCTTATTATACCTCGCAATCTCGGCTAATAAGAACATTTGTTGTCACCATATTATGAACATACTACGCACAGGATATAAAATTTGCGAAAACCCCAACAAAATGTAACTATATGAAAGGTTGCCGAAGACCCTGTGGATGTTCCGGCGCATCTATGGCATGGAGGCGTGCGTGAGTGGTTGAAACGGATGGTTCATCAGATAAAAAATGGTGGGGTGGCCGAGTGGTTGAAGGCGGCAGTCTTGAAAACTGCTATACCTTAACGGGTATCGTGAGTTCGAATCTCACCCCCACCGCCAGAAATCGAAATCGCATTTTGAAGCCGAAACTGGGTCGCGCCGAAGGCGCGACACTAATGCATTCCCCCCGCCAAATCCAGAATCCAAAAGGGTTTTCCACGCTCCGCGTGGCTCAAAAAGTACGGTTCGATCCTTAATTAAAAAGTTCGAACCGACTTTT
>MHQW01000015.1 GCA_001820785.1 Candidatus Sungbacteria bacterium RIFCSPLOWO2_02_FULL_51_17 | reverse complement strand
AAACAAATTGTCGCCTATTCAATTTCTGTTACAATGGTCGGAGGCGAATGTCGTAAAAATGCCCCTGGAGTCCAGAATTGGGTTGCATTATACAAATACTTGCCATTTTGAGGGTTTCCTGGTACCAGTGGAGGTGCACTTTCATGCCCTTTGAAAACATGGCAACCGACCTTCTGAAGAACATCCGCACACGCATTGAACTTGCCGGCGAGATAGGAAAGCTTCCCGACTGGTATGTCCTGGAACTGACCGGCTTTAAGCGCCGCTGGTCAACGGATATGATCGTTGATCTCACTGACCCGGCCGATCCGACGAAGACGAAGGCGCAGGCGATCAAGGTAGTGCGCGTACAGCATCGCACCCCGGACAACCGCTGGGTCACGGGCGGCGGTGAGCGCTTTCATCCCGATGTGACGCTTTCACAGATGGAGTCGCATGCGATTGAAATGTCCTTCAAGGATTGGATCTTCGGCATCCCCCATGGCGGCTCAAAGGGCGGGGCGGCGTTTGACCCCCGAAGTGTTTCGGAAAAGGATCTCATTGCGATCGTCCTGAAGATCGTCTCCGAGGCGATAGAAGAGAATATCCTCGGGCCCTATATTGACCGCTGGGCGCCGGACGTGAACACGAACGAGAAGATCATGAAGTGGGCGCAGGACCACTACGCCTATGAAATGCGCAAGCGTGGCACTCCGCAACCGGCGGCGGCGTTTACCGGTAAGCCCGTTGAGTTCGGCGGGATGCCGGGACGGCGCGAGGCGACAGGACGGGGCCTCCATTACGCTCTCCAAACATTCCGAAAGGAGTTGAAACTTAAACTCTCCAATGAGCCCACGGTAGTTCTGCAGGGGTTCGGAAACGTCGGCTACTACTTTGCAAAACTCGCTCCAGAATTCGGCATCAAGATCGTAGGAGTACAGGATCAATATGGCGGGTTTTATCACCCAAACTTTGATCTCAAAACCCTTTTTGAGTACGTGGACAACAACCCGCGAAAGACAGTCGCTGGATTCCATGAGATCTGTAAGGGAGACCCCATTGCCACTGCCGAGGAGCTTTTCTCGCGCAAAGCCGATATCGGTCTTCCCGCGGCAATGGAAGAAGCGATTCCCGCAAAGGTCGCCGAGAAGTTCGGGCCGAAGGTCCTTCTGGAGGGCGCGAATGGTCCGACGCTTCCCGAGTCGGATCCGATCCTTGAGGATAGGGGCGTCCTCGTGATCCCCGACATTTATGCCAACGCCGGAGGCGTCACCGTTTCGTACTTTGAGTGGGAGCAAGACACGCACATCCAGCCGTTTGACCCGGCCCTCAAGCCGCCGAAAGAGCGGGAAGAGGGTCTTGTATTCGCAGCACTCCAGAGTGCGTTTTCGCGGAATGGGAAAGGTATTATTGATCTTCACAGAGCGCTTAATCCTGGCGATAAAAAGGTGACATATCGCCTGGCAAGCTACCTATATGCCATGAAGCGCGTGCTTCCGATATTCGCAATGAAGCGCAGGAAGCCCGTATAAACACAAGAGCCCCCCCCCTTCGGGGCTTTTATCTTTTCAGCATTTTTAAAAATATATCCGGCGGTATATCTACGCGCCCCGACTCCTTCAGACGCTCTTTCCCGCGCTTCTGTTTTTTCCATAACTTCATCTTCCTCGTGCGGTCTCCTCCGTAGAGGTACCCGGTCACGTCTTTTTTCATGGCAGGGATCGTCTCGCGCGCAAATATTTTGCTTGAGACCGCGGCCTGCAAGGACACGGCAAAGAGCTGTTTTGGAAGCAGTTCTTTCAATTTCTGCACCACGATCCTTCCTTCGTTTTGCGCATTCCCGCGAGGAATGACTTGCGAGAACGCCTCTTCCCGTTCTCCTGCGACAAGGATATCAAGGCGCACCAGGTCTCCCGCCCGGTAATCAAGCAGTTCATACCCGAGGGAACCGTACCCTTCAGTAACGCTTTTAAGCTTATCAAAAAAATCAAGAAGGATGTCTTTGAGGGGCATCTCGTAGATGATCGTCAACCGATCGGTTCCCAAATATTCTTGTGACACATACACGCCCCGCGTACCGCTCAAAAGATTCATAACACTCCCCAAAAATTTTTGCGGCGTGATGATCTCAAGACGCACCCACGGTTCCTGTATCTCTTCTATCTCGTTCTCATCCGGCAAGCGGGATGCGGAGTACACATATTTCCGGCTCTTATCGCGAGTACTTGTGACAAGATATGAAACAGACGGCGAAGTAAAGATAAGATCAATGGCATACTCGCGGTGAAGGCGTTCCCCGATGATCTCCATGTGAAGCATTCCCAAAAAACCGACGCGAAACCCACGACCGAGAGCATCGGATGCCTCGGGCTCAAAAAATATCGCAGCATCGTTCAGCTTTATTTTTTTGAGCGAATCGCGAAGCCGCTCGTAGTCATCCGCATCGGTCGGATACAAACTTGCAAACACCATGGGCCGCGGTTCGCGATACCCATCAAGGGCTGTGACGCGCCCCCCTGCTCCCGCCTTAAACGATGTGATCGTATCGCCGATACGGACCGCCTCGGGCTCCTTGAGGCCCGTTGCGATATATCCTATCTCCCCTCTGCTGATGCGCCCCTTTGCGGTCAATGCAGGAAGAAAAACCCCTTCTTCCATGATCTCGGGAGAGCTTTTTGTCGCCATAAGCCAGATCTTCTCCCCTGTCTGAAACTCCCCCTCCACGACGCGCACGTGCGCAATAACACCCCGGAAAGCATCAAAATGTGAATCAAATATGAGCGCCCGAGGAAGTGCATCACTTCCGGTATTCGCGGGCGGAGGAACGCGCGCGATAACTGCGCAAAGAAGATCGCCTACTCCGGCGCCGGTCTTTCCCGAAACGTGTAGGATTTCTTCCCGTACGCACCCAAGAAGGGTCACGAGTTCATCCTCGGTCTCGGTAATGCGCACCCCCGGCAGGTCTATCTTGTTTATTACGGGAATGATGACGAGGTCCTCTTTTCTGGCAAGAGCAAGATTGGCGATGGTTTGTGCCTGCACGCCCTGGCTTGCATCCACAAGCAGTATGGCCCCCTCAACACAGGCAAGCGCCCGCGACACTTCATACGTAAAATCAACATGCCCGGGAGTATCTATCAAATTAAGAATATATTCTGCATCTGCCCCTTCCTTTGGACCATTTGAAAATTGAGAATTGGCGATTGACAATGTTGAGAGATCCGGCTTCCAGACCATCCGCACCGGCTGCATTTTTATAGTAATGCCTTTTTCCCGCTCAAGATCCATCTGATCAAGAAATTGCTCGCGCATTTTCCGTTTCTCCACTGTTCCGGTCAATTCCAACATGCGGTCAGCCAATGTGGACTTGCCGTGATCAATATGCGCGATGATGACGAAATTCCGTATGTTGTCCATACACAAGCATGCTTACTCTAGCAAATGCCCGCGTCCTTGTAAAAAGAAAAGCCCAATGGGCTTTTAGTGGAAATTGCTTTTACAGTGGTCACTGCACTTAAACCAGTCCGGAATATCGTGCATCAGGAGATGGTTCTCATGGGCTAGCCGGTCTATCTCCTCCTCCGATGTTCCGAACTCAGCAAGAGAAGACCCCGCCTCCTCAATATAAATCTTCAGAACTGAGGCGCTAACGTAAGCAGAGTGATCTCGGAGCATCCGCAGTGCGCGTTCCGCATGAAATCGGTATGCTTTCTTCCATAACTCCGTAAGCTCGGCCTTTGATGAACCGATCCATTCGGGAGCAATTCCCGTATTTGTCGGATCCTCCATATCGTACGAACCGCCACGATTGAGCAAATAGATGACCCAAGAGATCTCTGAAAGAGGGTACCGGCTTTTTCCCGCTTCCTCCACGCTCCAGCCCGCCCTATTGCGAAGCCACTTCAGATGACCCTCCGCCTTCCGCATGTAGTAGGCACCACTAATGACATACCAGCCGCCCATGATCGCCAACACCACCCCAACTATCAGAAATATCAAACTCATGCGTCTCTCCTCATATCAGGAACTATTCAATAAATAGCATATTTCAAGACAGATTGTCAATACCGCTGCCCTCCATCAAGCTCACGCGGAAGAGAGGCGATGCTAAACATCCTCCGGCGAAACACCTCAACAACATCGCGTACCTCCTTGTTGCCAAAGACCCATAAAAGTACTGCATACGTGAACGCTCCAGCAAGACCGGCTCCCCCGCCCTGAATAAGAACCCCAACGAATGAATCAAGGGAAACGGCCATGTGGATAAGCCGCAACATGCCGTATGTCACAGCACCCGCCACAACCGATGTGCACCCCATAAGGATAAGCGCACCAAAAAACCCATTTTTTGGCAACTCACCAAAAGATGATTTGAGCTCACTCACAAAAAATTTACATAGCACAACAAAATTAACCATCTGCCCGATGACGATGGCAACCGCGATACCTAACACGCCGAGCTCGCGAATATCCTCCACCCGCAATACCCGCCCCAGCACGCCGGGAAAATATCCGGTAGGATCGGAGAAAACCCTTGAAAGAAAAAAGGCGAGTGCGATGGTAAGAAGAGCGGAGCCGATGTTTATGATCAGGGGTCGTGCGGTCTTATTCAACGCATAAAATGATTTGACCACAAGCGGCATGATGCTTTCCACAATAATAAGAAAGGAAAAAGCTCCGAGAACTGCCGCGGTAAGCCGCGTATCGCGCCAATCAAAAAGGCCGGCTCCGAGCGCAAGACGGACGATGTGAGCCCGTAGTACAAAAAAGAGGACCGAGATGGGAGCAAGCCAGAACACGATGATACGGAGAGTTCCAAAAAACGCCGCATAAAAATCATAGGCATTTTTTTTAACAAATGCCGCGGAAAGACGAGGAAACGCCGCAACGGCAAAACTGACCCCCAGGATACCCACGGGAATGAACTCTATGTTCTTTGCGAATTGAAACACCGTAATGCTTCCGGGAGTAAGCGTTGAAGCAACGGCATTGATAATAAGCGCCGAAACGGATACCGACGCTATAGCAAGCACGCGCGGAAAAGAGAGGGCAACAATCATCGCCATGCCGGGATGCCATGCGAAGGCAAGGCGAAATGAAAACCCCATCCCGCGATACGCCGGCACCTGAACAAGAAAATGAAGAAGCGCCCCCGAGGCAACGCCAAGCGCCAATCCTTGAAATCCCATAAGCGGATATAACACCACGATCCCGAATATGATCCCGACGTTGTAAAAGATCGGTGCCAAAGCGAATGTGACAAAGCGACGGTGCGCCTGAATAACACCCGAAACAATATTTGATAAACTAAGAAAAAACGGACTTACCAGCATAATGCGCGCAAGAAGAACAGTCATCTGCTGATCGTCATAGCTGAATCCGGGAGTAAGCAGGCGCACAAAGAATGGAATAGCAAAAAAAAGCGCGCCGCAGAAGATCGCTGATGCAAAAAGGAAAATAGTAAAAAGACCCTCAATAAGCCGTTCTGCCTCTTTCTTATCGCGCTCCCAAAACTCTAAGAACACGGGGATAATGGCGGCGGTCGCGGAGCCCACCAAAAACACGGTAAAGACAAAATCGGGTATCTGAAATGCCGCGTAGTAGATGTCAAGCTCCCGGGAAGCGCCGAATTCGGCAGCAAGGAAGCGATCTCGAAAAAGCCCGAGAATGCGTGATAATAAGCCGGCGGCCCCGATAAGAAGGGCCGCCGCATTAATGGAGATGATCTCTTTTTTAAGAAAGTTCATGGGTTCGCGAAAACGGTACCGCGCGTCCTTGCTGATTCGTGCTCAAAAGTCCAACCCCTCCCTTACTTAACCGGAAGCTCGCGACGGGCCTCGGGGGCGGGGTTTGGAGGAACGATCCCGGCAAGGGCGGTTTTCCCGGCTTTCAAATTTGAGATAATGCGCTCAACTTCCTGATTGCCGGGATTGAGTTCCGCGATCCTAACGAACTGCGCCAAAGCACTTGCTTTATCACCCTTCCGATCATAGATGAGGCCAAGAAAATAGCGTGCGTTGGAGTACGCCTCGCTTAACGCTACAGCCGCCTCAAATTCTGCCTGGGCATTATCATATTTTGCTCCGGTGTAATACAACACCCCAAGCTGAAAACGAACACCCACGTCGGCAAGCGCTACGATCTTGGTATCCTCTAACTTCCGAATCGCCCCCGCCAAGTCATTCTTTCTCACAAACACCTGCGCGAGAAGAAAGTGCGCGGGAGCATAATCGGGCTTCAGGCGTATCGCGGTCTCAAGATCGCTCACCGCGCCCTCTAACAGGGCTCCCCGCTGTTTGTCCAACTCATCGGCCTCGGTCTTCTCACGCGCTTGGTTGATCCTAAGCTGGAGAAGATCAATGGCCGCAAGCCCCGCACGACCGCCGTCAAGAAATGCACTCGGATTTATCGGATCGGCCCTCGTGCCCTCCCGATAAGCGTTTATCGCAAACTGATCGGCATTGGGAATGAATGGAATGACTGTTTCATAAATATTGCCGAGCATCGTCCAATTCTGAAGATCATGCGAATTTTCTTCAGTGGCTTTCTTCGCAAGATCTATCGCGCGGCCAAGCTGGGTGGAAAAATCCGCGGCAAGCGGCTGGTTCGGATTTGCAACCGCAACGGAAAGCGCGTCTCGTACCCGTAAAAAGAGTACTTGCGCCTGATTCCGATAGTATCTGTCGTTTCGCTGATCGGCCGCCAATGCCCTGGCAAAATACTGCTCCGCATCATTCAGGTTTCCCGCGTTGAGCGCCGCAACCCCTTTGGTAAAATGCGTCTCGGCGACATATGTTTGAATGCCGTAATACATGGCTCCCACGGACGCGATAATAAGAAAGATCCCCGCAAGAGAAGAGACGAAGAGCCCGGCGGGAGACGCCACGATAAGAGATCGCTCCGACACATCAAACACAGAAGCGCGCTCGGCCCCTCCTCGCGCCGCGATGAAGGAGAAAACGCCAAGAAGAATAAAAAGCAAGAAATTTACGGTGTAGTTGGAAGAGTACAAAAACCACATGACAAAAGTGAACACCATAGCCGCCACGACCCCAAAGAGAATGGGGTTCTCCTCTTCGGTCCGTTTTAAGAGATTTCTGAAGACCGCAAGCATTGTGGAAAGGATGAACAAAACAAAAACCGCCGCTCCGAGCACACCGGTAGTCGCAAGAAGAGTGAGGGCGAACGAGGAGCCATGCAAAAACTTCACTGCCCAAAAATTGGTAAGATTAATGGAGGGATCGCGCCACAAGTTATAATCAAAAAGAAATGTCGCGGGTCCCGAGCCGAAAAGCATATGTTCGTTCAAAACTTTTTTTGCGATCTGATATGTCGCCTGATGGCTTGGCGAGACCTCAAGCGGTAAATTGACAAGCGTTGTTCCAAAGAGCGGCGAACGTAAAAAATAGAGCATCACGGCAAAGATCAGAAGAAACAGGGGTCCATAAAAAGAAATACCGCGCTGCGGAATGGCGCCGTCCTGTCGTGGGAGCATGCCGCGAAAGGACATGCCAAGAAGAAATATCGCGGAAATGCTCAATGCCGCCCAAAAGAGACGGAAGTCCGAATTAAAGGAAACACCATTAACCGCATAGGTCCGGGGAAGCGCCACAATAATAATATTGATGAACATTAGGATCGCAGACCCCCCCACCACCCATGGGAAATATCCATCCGCAAACGAGCCGTAATGACGAACTTTTTTCAGATGAGAAAGAATGCCTACAGCAAACACAAACACCATCCCATACAAGAGGGCCATGTTATTCGCCGTTCCGATTGGGTTAAAATCCGGCCCCGTGGCAAATGAGAAAAGAAATGCCCGAACCCCCAAAAGTTGTAAAAGCGTCAGAAGCCCGGTCAGCATAAACGAGGCGAATATCGTGAAAGTCACAAGAGTTCCGTCTTCTTTTTTAAACAGTGAGGCAACCAGGAACGCGGCAAGCATGGCAACCAAAAGGGAGCTGAGTTTTTCTCCGGTGCCATCGGGCCCGGCAATGCTTGTCAGCGTATTCATGGAAAGTACGGCCGAAACAGCGGTCACCGCAATAAATAAGAGCATCGCAACATTCAAAAAACTCTTTTTGTACGAAAGAACTCCAATGGACAAAAAATTGCTTATCCACCCAATAAGCGCTATGGCAACAAGCGCCATGACAAGCGTTTCTTTACCGAAACCGACCGGCAATGTCCACGGTACAACAAAGAACGGTGCGAGAAACATGACCGCAAGCATGCTCCACCGAGCAATACGATTTCCAAAGACGTTCCGTGGCTCCGCGGCCGGGAGCTGGTTCCCCTCGCCATTCATCGGTTCTTCTACCTCCCCATACATTGTCACCGTTTCAATATTCATAATACATGTAGCATTAAGAAACGCTTGCCACCTCTTCTCCTATGAAAATGCGGGCGTTCCGAACTTGTTACCTGAACCAAACCCGAACCTCAAAGACACGCGTCATTATACATCATAAAAGCCCTAGATTGAAAGGGTTTTATACACACCTTGATTTTATACACATAATGTAGTACACTTCGTTCGTATGCTGGGTGATCGCTCCAACACCTAGGGTTTCCTAGGATTCGGGGAGGAAAGTCCGAGCACCTCCGCTATCTACCCGATAACCGGGCAAGAGGCGGGAAAAGAGGTAGTGGCTAACAGCCACCATAATTTCCTTTTTCATTATTTTCTATACTGAAAAGCGGGATGAACGGGATACCCCGATGCGCCAAAACGCAGATCGGGGCTTCGACTTCGCTATCTATTCGTAGATAGTGCATCGGAGGTGTCACAGAGACCATACTGCTAATTGTCAATGAAAGAACCCTAAAGGTCCTTTCATTGTCCGCTTAAAAACGGATCCGCCTTCGGCGGAAAAAAAGCACTAGGTGAAAAGAGCGGGCCTGCCTTTGTGCGGGATACGCCCTGCTTCGGCGGGGCAAATGTAAAAGCCCACAGTGCATGCTGGCGACAGTATGCAGAGAAAAACACCTACCCGGTGCAAGTCAGTCCGCCTCATCGGCGGAGTAGACGCTTGACCCTGAGAGTAATTGAAGGGCTAGACATATGATCACCTTCCGCCTATCTTGTACATTTTTTACGCGATATGCGGGAACAGAACTCGGCTTATAGGCATACATTCAAAACCCTAGCGATGCTGGGGTTTTGAAATTTCCGATGCAGATAACGATCACGCATCACCGATGGAATCCGAGGTCGGCAGGATTTTCGGCACCAGATACGTGTTCTATCGTCCCTCCCCTTTTTTGAAACTCTTTGCGAAGAGTTGCCGTTTCAAGCGCAAGTTCTATCGTCTCCGGCATGACATCCTCCATCTTGACATACCCCTTTGACCAATAATCAACGACTAGCCGGCTGTCACCATAGATGCGCTTGATGCCCTTTTTCACTGCGACCTCAAGCGCAAAGCGGCATCCCAATAATTCTCCGTAATTATTTGTAGCACCAACAGAAAGCAAATGTTTTCCGTGCTTATTGATCTTTTTTTTTGGCAGAACCAAGCTCAGTAAATCTTTCCCCACCTCATCCGTAACACTCACCTCAACACCATTGCCGCGTCCGGTCCCCGCATCAAAGTAAATGCCGGGGAGCATCTCTTTCTTCGTCCCATACCGCGCGCCCGCCGTTATCCAGTGCTCGGCATCGCTTCGCGTGGAAAATCCCCGATACCGAGCGCCCTCTACCCCTGTGACTGCCTTCCGGCACTCTTCCCAATTGTCACATATGCCGGATGCTTTGGTTTCCGGAATGCAATATGCGTAATATTTCTTCATACTAAAACGCTACAGCTAGTGCCCCACCTACGGCATCTATCAGTATACATCATCCTCTCTTAATTGCATCAACAACGCGCAATTCAATTGTAGAATTTCCGTTCCACTCATTTTCTTGAAGGGTGGCGAGCATATCAAGACGGTCTCGCTGTTTAAAACCGTTATGCGATGCACGAAAATATATAGCGCCAATGCCCTGGGGGCCAAGTTTCATTTTTACATGCGTTCCGTCAGAACCGACATGGCGCATGTCCTGTATCTCAACATCCTGAAAAAGAAAAACCGGCTCCAAGTTTCCGAATCCAAAAGGTTGTAAGCGTTGAACGATATTGAATGTATCTCTATTCACTTCTTCCATAGAAAGCGCGGCATCCGCCTCATGCTTTGGCGCCGCCGCATCGTACTCTATGCCGACAATACCGGCCTCAAGAACGCTCTTAAGTTCTAATACTTTTTCCGGAAGTAATGAAAAACCGCCCGCCTGGGCATGCCCGCCAAAGTCGGTAAAATGCCCCTCCGCTGTTCGCATAAAATCAACGATATTCATACCTTCCGGCCCCCTGCATGACCCTTTGATAACACCGGGTAGCATTGCATATAAAAATACCGGACAATGATATTTCTCAAGAATTCTGTTTGCGGCGATCCCAAGAACGCCCGCCGGCCAATCGGATGACCCCTCAAAAATAATGCGCGGCTCCGAAACGTTCTTCAGGCGCTCATCAAGCGTTATGAGGATCTTTTCAACAATGCTGCGCCTCTCAAGATTTTTCTCCTCAAGACGGCGGGAAAGCCATTCTGCCTCGGCGATATTCTCGGTCATCAAAAGTTCAAAGGCGGTATTTGCGTGGTCCATCCGGCTTGCGGCATTGATCCGCGGTGCTATCGTAAATCCAATCGTCTCTTGGGTAATGCGCCCGGGAAGTATGTCTCGCCCGCGAAGAAGCGCCCGAAGCCCCGGGCGGCGCATTTTTTTCATGACGTCAATGCCGTACTTTACATACACCCGGTTTTCGCCCGTAATCGGCACCATATCAGCAATAGCGGCTATCGCAACACAATCAAGAAGCCATTTTTCCCACCCAGGAATAATATCAGGATGCTTCCAGCGCTTCAGGACCGCCTCTACGATCTTAAACGCAAGTCCTGCCCCCGAAAGCACTTTTTCCGGATAGGTATCATCCTCCTGCTTATGATCAATAATGGCGTACGCGTTCGGCCACCGCGGCGGCACCAGGTGGTGATCACAGACGATAACATCAGTGCCATATTCGTTCGCCTTTTCTATTTCATTAAAATCGGTTACGCCGCAGTCAATCGTAACAATGACTTTTGCTCCGAGCCCGTGGAACTCATCAATCCGCGCCATGGAAAGCCCATACGCCTCCTTGAAACGATCGGGAATGAAAACTGAATATTCTGCTCCGACTTTTTTAAGAAACTCACAAAGGATAGCGGCTCCATCAACGCCGTCCGCATCATAATCGGCGAACACAATGATCTTTTCCTTTTTCTCAATTGCAGAAATAAGCCGCGCAACAGCTTTATCCATTCCCTTAAACAAAAAAGGGTCATGGGTGTGTTTGGCATAATCGGGGTTAAGAAACTTATCAACTTCTGCTTCTGTTTTCAGTCCCCTACTCCAAAGTAGTTGTGCAAGTAGCTGAAATTGGGAAATTGATACTTGTCCTCCAGGGGCGGATCCGCCTTCGGCGGAAAAATTTTTTCGCACAAGCGCAACAAACTCCTCCGGAGGAGAAGGTTTTACAATCCATTGTGATGTATTGACAAAAATACTCATATCTGTTTCTCTAATGAGAGAGTTCCTTGCCAGACATAGAGGACGCAATGCTTATCTTACTATTCCTAGGTATTCTTTATAGCATGCTTCTGGGCGCGCTCGTTCTTTGGGCCATATCAGCCGACTCTCAAAAGAAACGTGTTATGCGGGGATGGCTTGTTGTCCTGGCAGGACTCCTTGGGATATATATGATGGATCACTCTTTTTATTCAGTCGTCACTGCCTTACTCATATGCGCCGTTATCCTTTGCCCGTCGACCATTGCGGTACTCTCCGGCAAACAATAGACACATAAAAGCGTTTCAGCGCTTTTTCTTTTTACCAAATCCATCATCAGCGCCATACAACATTGACAAGAGAATGCCCACATACTAGCATTTGGTCGTGCTCTTATACAACACAAAAAGACGCATGAGAATCGGACGAGGCATTTGCATCCTTGGAGCGCTGTTTGCCGCAGTCCAGCCCGTTGGCATAAGCGCCGGAAACGCTACCGAACGACCAACCACGTCAATCGACCTTACCAATGCACAGGCGAATGAACTTGCACTGGAGTTACTAGAGAATTTTGCAAACTTGTCAGCCAAGGATGTTCCCCGGGCGCTCAATGAACTCCATACAGTATTATCAGAAATGACACTCCAAGAGCGTCGCGCCCTTCTCCAGATCGTCGGAGCGGCGCAAGTACTCCTTGGAGCCCAGCAACCGAGAACCAATCAGCAATTGCTCGCGAAATTTTTGGACGACTCAAAAAATATCATTGAGGAGTATAATAAGAAAAATCCCCAGTAACGACCGGAAAGCGCCACACGGCGCTTTTTTCTTTTTCTTCAGGTTGTCGACCGCTCACTTCCGTAGCGCCTCTATCCCAGGCATTTTTTTTCCTGCCAAGTACTCAAGCATGGCACCGCCACCAGTAGACACGTGATCAAACACACCCACCAGACGATGCTTCTGAAGAAGTGCTACCGTATCCCCTCCGCCGGTCACCTTGTACGCCTTACTGCGCTTGAGTGCATTGATAATGGCAAGGGTCCCCGCCGAAAACTCGGGAATCTCAACAACGCCAAGCGGTCCGTTCCAGAGAATCGTTCTGGCGTTTTTCAGCATTTTTATGAAAAAACGGCGCGTGGCGGGCCCCACATCAACGATATAATCGTGGGCGGCGACCCCGCTATATAATTTTATTGCCGAACCAGCTCCCTGTGCGATGCGCGGAGAGACAATCACATCAAGAGGTGTGTATAGCTTCTGGCTTGAAACGTTGAACATTTTTTTCATGTTTTTCATCTCGTGGTATGCAACAGACCTTCCGATCTCAAATCCCCTTGACATAAGAACAGAGTTTGCGATAGCGCCCCCTAACAGCACGCCGTCCGCTTCATGAATGAATTTCTTTGCAAGTTCAATCTTGCCGGATGCCTTTCCTCCGGCAAGAATGACGAAAAATGGGTGCCGCTGGTGATGACACATGCGATCAAGCGCTCGTACCTCGCGCGCAAGGAGAAGTCCTGCACAAGAAGGAAGGAGCCGGGAAATGCCTGCGATAGACGCATGCGCCCTATGAGAAGCGCCGAATGCGTCATTGACATAATACTTGCCGAAGCGGGAAAGCTTTTCAGCAAATTGAAGATTATTCTTCTCCTCCTCCTGCCAAAATCGGATATTTTCCAACATGCACACTCTCCCCTCTTCAAAAGTAGCAAGGAACCGTCGCGACCGGACACTGAAAGGGTCCCGGATAAACACGACCCGCCTTTTGAGAAGTGCTGAAAGACGCCGCGCGATCGGCTTCATGCTCATCGTCCTCCGCTTCTTGCCATTCGGCCGTCCGAGATGCGAAATAATGACCAGCTGATTACCGTCGGCAAGAAGCTTCATAAGCGTCGGCATAGCGGCGCGAATGCGAAAATCATCGGAAAGATGCCCCCGACCGGAGATCGGCTCGTTAAAATCAACCCGCACAATAACGCGGGCACGCCGGATCCGTAGATCTCGTATTGTCATAAGTTTTATTCCCTGTGTTGTTGCCATAAGCCCTGAACGCGCTGCTCCTGCATACTACGATATATATGGTATACTATAAAGTGATTTTTCACACTTCTCCATGCCGGAAAAACAAAAAAACATCATTATTGCCGGAGCGGGGTTTGCAGGCATCAGCGTAGCCCTTCACCTTGCAAAACATATCCGAACGATTCCGGGATACACCATCATCCTCATTGACCGGAATCAAAGCCAACTCTACACACCGGCACTCTACGAAACAGCCGCCATCCCAAAAGAATTTGTCTCCGACTCTTCACTGAAATCCTCCATCCTTATACCGGTACGAGACATCGTTGACGGAAAACCCATTTCATTTATTTCCGATGAGATCGTCGGTCTTACCCCTTCGGCAAAAGAACTTCGCTTACGTACAACAGGCATCCTCCGGTATAAATATCTCGTTCTTGCGCTCGGCTCCGAAACGAACTATTTCAATATTCCGGGCCTTCAGGAATGGAGCTTTCCTTTAAAAACATTCATGGACGGCGTAGGGCTTCGGAACGCCGTTGAAGAAGTGGCAAAACGCAAAGACCACCTCCGTGTGGTTGTCGGAGGCGCAGGAGCAAGCGGCGTTGAGATGATATCGGAATTCATCGGGTTCATGTGCGAACTCCAAAAAGAGATCTTGCCAAAAAAAAAGATATGCGACGCCGAATTTCTCCTGCTGGAAGCCGCCCCGACCATCCTGCCGGGGTTTAACCCCGCCGTCATTACGCGCGGTGAGAAACGCCTAAAACAACTTGGCATCGCGATACGCACGGACACCGCCATAATGGCGGTGGAAGAAAGATCAATAGTCCTAAAAACGGGTGAAAGAATTGCCTATGATATCTTACTGTGGACCGGAGGTGTTACGGGTCCGGCACTCTACAAGACGCTTGGCCTACCCGTATCGCCAAAAGGAGTTCTCATCGTTGACGAACACTTGTGCGTTCAAAAGTTTTGTGGATCGCTTTTCGCCGCAGGAGACAATGCGTCGGTAACAAGTCCTGAAACCGGAAAACCACTCCCTGGAAATGTGCCGGTGGCAGAACAAGAGGGCCGCCTGGCGGCGACAAATATCCTCCGCACAATAAGACATCAGCCCCCCAAATGTATATCTGCCGCAAAAAAATACCCTTTTATCCTTGCCGTCGGCAGAAGGTATGCGATCGCGGATTTGGTGTTTTTCCGCTTCTGGGGACTTCCCGGATGGTTCGCAAAACAGCTTGTGGAACTTTCCTATCTCTTACGCATCCTGCCCACTCGCAAGGCCCTTGCGGTGTGGTGGAATATTTTGCGATACTATAGCAAAGATAGCTAGCACTCATCGAAGGATACCCCCCTAAACACGTAACTTCTTATATGATATAGTTTTTTGAGCCACAAAATTGGTTGAAGATTATAAGCTAATTTTTACCAATATGGTAGAATTACTCATAAAATTGAGCTTTGCCCTCTAAACACTGACTGGGTCTTCGCGTTATCATTCGCATTAAAAATGAGGGGTAAAACCCAACTCCCGATGATCCAAAACGTAAATAAGTGCGAGGATAGGTTTTAGAGTATTACGTCTTTATCACCAAAGCAATATATGGGATACGTGCAGGGCTGGCTCCGGCTTCAAAACCGCTTAACTGCGGTTTTTGCCGTTTTAGAGTAACCTATGAAAATAGTTGACAAAATATATCACACGTGATACTCTTCACCAAGACCCTTCATACATACTCTTGACACGCGAAAGCGTCGGTATATTATTTTAAGCATTCTTTTCGGCACTGGCCTCGCACTTTTCATAGGAACACCCGAGGGTGGTTATCTCCCATCCTTCTTTCTGTCCGGGAGGCGCGATGCGGAAACTGCCTTTTTAGCATCTCTTTTCGTTGCTATTGCCGGAATATACTCCCTCATGATCTGGCTCTTTCTTTTTGATTTCGGGAGAAAGAAGGAAGGGCTTGCGGTGTTTCAGGCGCTTGTATCCCTTGCGATCGGAGGACTCACCCTCTATGTGGGCGCGGCCCTCATGGGTATCCAATCGGCGCTCGTTGCCGGAACCATACACAACTTTCCCGAAGCGTTGGAGTTTTCAAAGACAATGATTTTTGAGCTCGCCTCAAGGAGGCAGATCGGATACGCATCATTTATCTGGATCATCTATTCTGCAA
The DNA here is from genome assembly GCA_001820785.1 of Candidatus Sungbacteria bacterium RIFCSPLOWO2_02_FULL_51_17. Lineage (GTDB taxonomy): Bacteria > Patescibacteriota > Minisyncoccia > Sungbacterales > GWA2-42-14 > 2-01-FULL-51-34. The sequence continues at coordinate 21,296 of MHQW01000015.1, read as the reverse complement.
TTTTTGGACGCTGGTTCTTCGGGGAAAAAATGACAAAGTGGTAAAAAAGAAACGCCCTCTCGGGGCGTTTTACTTTTTTGACTCACCGCTCACTACCGCAAAATCGCCCGCACAATATCGGCAAATTCTTTTGACTTCAAACTTGCGCCACCGACCAAAAGACCGTCAAGCCCTGCGCCATGCGACCCCGTAAATGAACCAGCGTTTTCCGCAGTAACTGATCCGCCATACAAAACCCTGATGACCCCCCCTTTCTGTACACCAAAAAGCGATACAAGGATCTTTTTGATATGAGCACGGACATTCACAGCACCTTCCGGCGTTTCCGGATCTCCGGTACCGATCGCCCATATCGGCTCATATGCGATCGCGATGTTTTGCGCCCGAGCGGGAACAACTCCAGCAAGTGCGGCGCGAAGCTGTCGTGCAATGATCTTGGGTGCCTCACGGCCGCGCATACGCGCGCCAACACATATGACCGGCATAAGCCCGGAGCCCACTGCCATGCGAACTTTTTTATTGACCATAGTATCCGTTTCACCGAGATATAACCTCCGCTCGGAATGTCCAATAATAACAAAAGTTGCGCCGCAATTCTGAAGCATACCGGCAGACACCTCCCCCGTAAACGGTCCGGCATTTTCCCAAAAAAAATCCTGTGCGCCGATCCTGACGGATGTCGCGCGCGCCAGGGCGCCAAGGATAGGAAGATGCACAAAGGACGGACATATGACGACATCGGCGTTGTTAACGTTCATCACTCCTTTGTAAACCCGACGGAAAAGAACCTCCGCATCTTTGCGTTTCAGTGGGTTCATTTTCCAGTTTGCGACAATAAGAGGTTTCATTATAGCGTGCGGAGAAATGCCGCCGCGGCCTCCGGCGTTATCGTTGAAATGTTTATATCGGTGCCAAGCTCAAATCCGGCCCAAATGGCGGTCTTTGGAATGATCTCAAGATGCCAATGGTAATGTTCAAATGTCTTTACGTAAAATGCCGGCGATGTATGAATGAAAAAATTGTACGAAGGGTTCCCGAGACCTGTATATAATTTTGAAAGAGCTTCCTTGATGGTATCGGCAAAGCTTTTTATCTGGTCGTTATGAATCGCCTCAAACATCGGGGAGTGTTTTTTAGGAAATATCCGGACCTCAAATGCCGTTCGGGACGCGAAAGGCGCAAATACCACAAAGTCGTCGTTTTCGTAGACAAGCCGTTTTTTCTCTTTCAACTCAAAAGCGATCATGACGCAGTGTACGCATTTTTTTTCTTTGGCAAAATATCTATCGGACCCTTTGATACTCCGCTCTACCTCCGGCGGCACGACGGGAATCGCGACAATCTGCGAATGCGGGTGAGTAATGGAGGCGCCCGCCTCCGCTCCATGATTATGAAAAATGGAGACATATTTCACGCAATCATCATCCTTTAACTGCTGATACCGATGACGATACGCATAAAGCACCGAGAAAATGTTTGACACACTCATAAGAGCCAGCGGCCGGTCGTGCTCCCGAGTTACTACGACGTCGTGAAACCCCGCCCCATCCTGAAGCTGATAGGGGCCCTGGTTGAATACAACGGCACATCTTCCGTGCCCAAATGCTGGGTACTTATTGGGGATGACTTGCACCGCCCACTCTTTCTCAAGAAGCAGTGTATTTTTCGCGGACGGCTGATGCGTCTCACCATTCTTTAATATCACATAGCTCGCCTCGCCATGGAGCTTCTCAAATGGGCATAGCACCCTCTGCGCCTTGGTTGATGTATGTTTTTTATTTACGGCAAAATCGTGCGGCCGGCGTTTGCGGCCGGTCGCAATAACGACCCAATCCCCCGACACAATGTCTTTACGAAGTTCTGATACGGACCTCATGGAAATTTATAATGGCCCATTATGATATTCCAGCGGATCTTGAATACGTCAATAAAAACTTGAATATATGATTTGAGAGTCACCGTGCTTTCCTCCTGATGTTTCCACAGAACCGGAATGACCGCGATTCGGTAATGAAGCTTGCGCGCAAGAGCCAGCATCTCAATATCAAAGGCAAATCCTTGGATCTTCGCGCGGGAAAAGATCTCTTCTGCGGCCCGTTTAGTAAACGCCTTAAACCCATTTTGCGTATCCCATATACCCCACACGGCGAATATCTGAATGATAAGATTCCCCGTTTTTCCTGCAAGCTGCCGAACAAACGACTCCGGAACCTCCATGAAAGCGCCGGCGGCATCTCGCGGATCCCGGGAACTGATAACAACGTCCGCCCCTTTTTCAAAAAGTGGAAGCATTTTATCAAAGTGACCGGGACTTGTTGCGTTGTCCACATCGGAAAAAAGCCGGATGTCGCCGGAGGCCGCAAGCATGCCTCCGCGAACGGCTCCGCCCTTTCCGCCCGTGGCAGATGCTACAACCCGAATAACCGAGTTGACGCTTTTTGTACGCTCTGCCATCTCAACGGTCTTATCCTTTGAGGTGGAGTCGGCCATAACAATGATCTCAAAACCGCCGGGAAAGTTCTTTCCACGGAGATAGGCATCAACCTCCCGAACTCCCTTCTCAATAAGATGCTCGCCATTTTTTACTGGAATGATCCAGCTGATATACATACACCGTTGTCAATTTTCAATGATCAATTTTCAATGTGTAAAAATTGTCTCAATGAAAATTGCTACATGCTACATGGGAATTAACTATGTTTTATTTTATCTAGATATGACTGTAAAATAATCGCGGCAGATGATGCGTTCACCATGCGGGCCGGACGATCCAATCCCGTACGATGCGTTCGCAGAGCGTTGTGTACCGCATGATGCGCCCGCTCGGCAAGTTTTGTTGAAAGCACCTCGTTCTCATATACCACCGGTAATTGTACCGTTTTTTTCAGATTTTCGCCAAACTTTTCCACAACTTGCGCCTGAAATCCGGCGACCCCCCCAAATGTCATCGGAATTCCTACGATAACCGCAACAACCTTGTCGCGAACTGCTATCCGTCGTATCGTCTCCATAACGAACGCTCCCCCTCGATTTTCAAGCTCTTCAAGGGGAAAGGCAAGCCGCCCATCCTCATCAGAAAGAGCAAGACCAATGCGCTTTGCGCCATAATCAATACCGAGATACCTCATATACATATATAGTGCCACATCACAAACATAAATGATAATAAAAAAAGCGGCATGCGCCGCTTATCACGAACGTGGAATATTGATTCCACGCCAGACAAGAACCTTTGACAACAGTACCTCACCAGTAAACCCACCGACTACTAAAAGCATCCACTGCCACCATCGCACGGCATCTACCGATATAAATGAAAGCCCGAACAGGAACTGACCTGCATATCCCACCACCATCATGATGCCAGCCCCGATCAAAAGCGTTGGAATCCAGGAAAGATTAAGGAGGTACTTTGGGACACCAAAGGATATATCAAGGAAGAATAAAAGAAGAGCAAAAAGAAATCCGGCGGTGGAAATGCCAAGCAGGGCCCCCACAAGACACATACTCACAGCAAATGCACTCCTATAAAATATCTTTGCAAAAAACTCATTCCACCGAGAAAAAGGCATGGAAGACCTTTCTTTTGCAATCGCATCAGATCACTTAGGTATGATACAAAATTATAAAATTTTTGTCAATACCTCCGCCCCGCCGGCAAGAATAACGACCGAGTGCTCAAAGTGCGCGGCAAGCCCGCCGTCATGCGTCTTGAACGTCCAACCATCCTTTGCAAGTTCAAGATCGGGATGTGCCGCAGTTGCCATTGGCTCTATGGCAATGACCTGATTTAGAGCAAGTTTCGCCCCGTGACCCCGCTTTCCATAATTAGGCACATAGGGGTCCTCATGAAGCAGACGTCCAACGCCATGCCCTGCAAGCTCTCGCACCACCCCATAACCACTCTTCTCCAGATGCTCCTGGATCTCGGCCCCAAGGTCTCCCAGACGGATACCGGGCACAAGGAGCGCTATGGCGCGTTCAAGCGATTCTTTGGTGACGCGCAAAAGCTTTTCTGCTTCTGACGAAATTTTTCCTACGCCGACCGTCACCGCCATATCGGTGATAAGTCCAACTTCGACACCGCGCCTTTTTCCAGATCCCCCACGAGGTGCATATGCGTCCTCCGAAGCCCGAGCGGGCCACCGCATACCGATATCAAGACCCACAATATCACCATCCCGTAATACGCGCTTCTCGGAGGGGATGCCATGCACCACCTCATCATTTACTGAAACGCACAAGGACCCCGGGTATGGCCGCGGATCAAGTTTTGTCTTATAGCCCTTGAAGATCGGAGCGCCTCCCTCCTCCCGGATACGCGCCTCGGCGCGACGATCAAGCTCCATCGTCGCGACGCCCGGACGCACAAGCTTTTCCACATCATACAAAATATGCGCGAGCCGCCTCCCGCATTCCCGTAGCGTATGCAATTCTTCGCTATTCCGTATGATCATACACCCTCAAGGTGGATTCGTACGCGCTCGGCGACAACCTCCGGCAGGTCCTCTCCCGGAACACGCACAATAACCGCTCCCTGTTCCTCAAGATAGGTGATCGCGGGCTCAGTGCGCTCATGAAATTCCTGGAAACGCTTCTTTATAACCTCCGGATTATCAAGCGTCCTGCGCACAAGCGCCCCGCCGCATCGCGGACAAAAAAACCATTTTTCGGTCGTGGAATTCCATACGACTGGAATACGGCACTTTTCGCATACGCGCCTATTTGAATTCCTGAAAAGTGATGTTTCTTCCTTAACCTCAAGCAAAAAGACCACTAAGTTCTCCTTACCAAAGATCTCACCAAAAACCGGGAACAACGCCTCCGCCTCGGCGCGCGTCCTCGGAGAACCACTGAACACAAGTTCTTTCCCCTGCCCTGCATACTCTCGTATCTTCTCCTTTACGACCTCTCGGACCCATTCGGGAGTGTTGAGTTTGCCGGTGTCAAAATTCTCCCGCTCACGCTGAATGAAGGGGTCGTGCTGTTCTGCAGGATCGTGCAATTTGCGTTCCAGTTCTTTTCCGGTGTCAAAATGAAAAAAGCCGTACCGGTCTACGACAATCTCTGCCTGTGTCCCCTTCCCGGAACCGGGAAGGCCCATGAAAAAAATTACCTTCGGAAGCATCGCCGCAATTGTATCAAAAATAAAACGGGATTGCAAGTCCCCGAACGCGCAACACGCCTCATACAACCCGACACCGGCTATTCGTACTCATAGGTCACCACCTGCGACTGGATCTGTTTGATCGTCTCAAGCACTACAGAAACCACGATAAGCACAGACGTTCCGCCGATAGTAAGCGTTTGAATATTGAACGCCGCCTGAACAATGAGCGGAAGAATGGCAATGAGACCGAGGAAAAAGCCACCGACAAGCGTGATGCGGTTGATGATCTGATACAAAAATTCGGCCGTCTGACGGCCCGGTCGGATGCCCAATACAAACCCACCATGTTTTTGCACGTTATCGGCGATGGCCTGCGGGTCAAACGTGACGGCAGTGTAAAAATACGTGAACACGAAGACCAAAAGGAAATACACGGCACCATACACCCACTGATTATTCAGCATGGTGATAAGGAAATCAGAAATAAGATGGATCGTCGTATACGACGGCGGCGCTATCGCAAGAAAATTGCCGATGAGACCGGGAAACAAGATGATGGAAATGGCAAAAATGATCGGAATGACACCCGCCTGGTTGAGCCGCAGGGGAAGGTGCGTAGAGACCCCGCCATATGCCCTTCGTCCTCGCACCTGCTTTGCGTACTGAACGGGAACGTTTCGCTGTGCCTCGGAAATAAGAACCACGCCCGCCACCACCAGCACGCTGACCGCGGCAAACGCAAGATACATGGGAAGCTGGGAAGCGTCATCGCGAAAAGAAAAGAGCGTTTGCGCGATGCTAGACGGAATACTTGATACAATACCGGCAAAAATAATCAGCGAAATACCATTCCCAATATTTTTTTCAGACATTAACTCTCCGAGCCACATAAGGAACACCGTCCCCGCAACAACGGTCACCATGCTTGTTACATACCCGAACAGGGTAAGATCCGGAAGCACTTGCTGGCGCTCAAGGATCACGAGAAGTCCATAGGCCTGCAAGAGTCCGAGCGGAACCGTGAGAAGCCGTGAATATTGGTTGAATTTCTGCCGCCCCGCCTCTCCATCCTCCTGATACATCTCCTTAAGCTTCGGAAATATCATGGTAAGAAGCTGCATAATAATAGAACCCGTAATATAGGGGCCAACGCCGAGCATGACAATGGAAAGATTATCCAAGGCGCCTCCTGAAAAAAGGTTCAGAAGTCCGAAAAATTGGCTTCCGGAAAGAAACTCCCGCAAGCGCTCTGGGTCAGCACCAGGCACGGGAACGGCGGCGGCAAGCCGGAATAAGACCATAAGCCCCAAGACAAAAAAGATCTTTTTCCGAAGATCCGCAATTTTAAGAATTTGGACAAGACGGCTAAACATAAAAGTATCGCTCGTTACAGTACCTTCGAAGAGCCATGCTATTTCGCCCGAACACGCGCGGGACGGGAGAACAACACATCTTTGAAGATGAGTTTTTTCTTCAGCTCGCTCCCGCCAAGCACTTTCACCTTTGGCATGTGCCCCTTTATTGTATCAAGCAAACCGCGCGCTACCAAGGTCTTCGGAGACACCATCTCACCCTCTTTGAAGTGCTCATTCAACGTGGCAATGGAAATAATGGTCGGCTTTATCTGAAATGACTTAAATTTATATCCGCGCGACTTCGGCAGTTTCTTGATGATATCACGGAGGGCCGGCCGGATCTTATGACCGGCCCGCGCCTTCTGCCCCTTCGTTCCGCGTCCCGAGGTCGTGCCGCGTTTCCCGCCGCGACCGATGCGCTGTCCGGACCGAAATTTTGTTTTAGAGTGTATATGATGGAATTGCATGGTAGTTTTTTGCCTATCCGTTTTACTGCGCTAGTACTCCTTTACCTTAATTCTGGCACCCACCAATATTGCTATCTCTTGAGAAAAAGTTACCTTTTCATCCTGGCAACACGTCAAAATTATATTAATGGAATGCTAGATCTTTTTGAGGGCCTCAATGGTCGCCCGGGCATTGTTCAGCTTATTCGTCGTCCGTGAGAGTATTTTTGCCGATATATTTTGAATACCTGCAAGATCGGTAACAACGCGCACCGGCCCGCCGGCAATGATCCCGGAGCCGGCCGGCGCCGGCTTAAGCAAGATAACCGCGCTTCCCGTTTTCGCCATGACCTCATGGGGAATGCTCGCATGTTTTGATATAACAACCTTGATAGTGTTCTTCTTTGCTTGATTTACCGCCTTTTCAACGGCAGATGACACATCGGGCCCCTTTCCAACCCCGACACCAACCCTTCCCGTGCGATTCCCGATAACAACCGTTGCCCGAAAACTGAACCGGCGGCCACCTTTAACAACACGGGCAGTCCTTCGGATATCAAGTACCTTTTGATCAAACTCCGATTTTTCTTTTTTTTGTCGTAATTCTCGCATGAAATATTGTTAATTCGTGCTTTGTGCTTTGCTTCTTAAAATTTCAACCCGGCCGCGCGTGCGGCTTCCGCCACTTTTTTGATGGTACCATGGTATGCGTATCCGCCACGATCAAAAACGATCGCCGTAACACCCTTCTTGATCGCCCCGACCGCGATACCCTTCCCAAGTTCTGTCGGCCGATCGCCCTTTGTTTTTATGGTGCTCGCCGACGCAAGCGTTTTTCCCGTATCGTCGTCTATCAGCTGTGCGTGCAAATGCTTATTTGAGCGAAACAAAGAAAGGCGCGGCCTGAGAGCGGTGCCGTGGATCTTTGCGCGCACCCTGCGGTGGCGCCTCGTTCTTTTTTCTCGTTTCGTCTTAAAACTGTTCATAGTATGGATTACGCTGCCGTTGCCGTTGCCTTTTTGCCCGCCTTCCTGCGTATGACCTCTCCTACATAATGAATGCCTTTCCCTTTGTAGGGCTCCGGTGGCTTCAGGCGGCGAATCCGCGCAGCCGTCTCTCCCACGACCTCCTTATCAATGCCGGATACCGTGATAATACTTTTTTCTATCAAGAACGTGATACCCTTCGGCGCGGAAAATTTTACCGGATGGGAAAGACCCAGTGAAAAGCTCAAGTTAGGCCCCTCTGCCGCAACTTTATATCCCACACCCTCAATTTCAAGTTTCTTCTCAAACCCGCTGGTAACACCCGTGACCATATTCTGCAAAAGGGCTCTGGCAAGACCCCATAGCGCAGGGGTTCTCTTTGAGGAAGCCGAGGCGACCACCACCACGACGCTTCCGTCAACCGCGATGTCGGTCTCGGGAATCAGTTCCTTTTGCACCTCCCCTTTCGGGCCTTTCACAACGATAACTCCGCCGTTCTTTACGACGGTGACGCCCGAGGGCAATTGAATTGGTGTTTTTCCTACTCGTGACATATGCATGTTCTCAGCGAGGCGCAGACGTCTTCAACTGCCGCCGAGATGTTAGAACAATGAGCACCCCGCCCTTATGTTACTGACAGGTGACTTAGTTTCTCAGTCCCACTTTTATGATCTGCACCATCAGCCACCCTCCAGCATATCCGGTAACATAAGGGCGGGGCAAGGTTTATCAGCTGCAATGTTTGAGCCCATGAGAGGCCCAAAAATTGCAGGACAAGCCCTTACCAAATCTCGGCAAGCACCTCACCTCCAATGCCTGCCTTTCGCGCCTCTTTATCCGTCATAAGGCCTTTTGAGGTTGATATCACGGCCATGCCGTATCCTTGTTTTACGGAGTAGATCTGATCCTTCCCGATGTACACGCGTTTTCCCGTTTTTGATACGCGCCTGGCGCCATGCAATGCCGGGGCCTTTCCGTTGTACGCAAGGGTCAGCTCAAGATGCTTCCGGACTTTTTTGCCTTTCTTCTCAATGTCGGAAAGATATTTGTTGTTCCGCAAGATCTCGGCAAGGGCGAGCTTGATATTGGAGAAACCAACGGTAACACTTTCGTGTTCCGCTTTGTAGGCGTTTCGTATTTTCGTAAGCATGTCTGCTATGGGGTCCATAGTTTTGGTTTGCTAGTTTGCTGGTCGGCTGGTTGTAATCTAGCGAACCAGAAAACTAGAAACTATACAACTAGCTACCAGCTTGATTTTGTGACTCCGGGAATTTCGCCTTTGTTTGCAAGCTCGCGAAAGCAGATACGGCAGAGATCAAACGCACGCATATATCCCCGTTTGCGGCCACACCGAAAGCACCGCCTGACGACGCGTGATTTGAACTTCGCCTTTTTGACCGAACGCGCAATGACCGATTGCTTTGCCATGGTGATAAAAGTTACTGCTTCTTAAACGGGATCCCCAGAAGCGTTAGAAGCGCAAGCCCCCTCTCCTTGTTCTTGGCATTCGTGACGATCGTTATTTCAAACCCGAAAAGCACCTTGTAATCCTCGCCGATAATTTCAGGAAATACTATATGCTCTTTTATGCCAATCGTCAAGTTTCCGTGATGATCAACCGCCTTCGCGGGAACACCCTGAAAATCACGGGACCGGGGAAGCGCTATGTGAATAAGCCGATCAAGAAAATCCTGCATGCGTTTTCCGCGAAGGGTCACCGCGTATCCGATGATCTGGCCCTGACGGGTCTTAAACGACGCGATCGCCTTTTTTGCGGCGCGCGCCGACGGCTTCTGGCCGGTAATAAGCGTCAACATGGCAAGGATCTCCTGAAGTTGTTTTTCGTCCTTGATCTTCCCTACGCCAACATTGACCGCCACCTTCAACACGCGTGGCACGGCCATGCGGTTTGCCACATTGAACTTTTTCATGAACTGCGGCAAGGCTTCCTTTATATATTTTTCTTGAAACGTATGCATGATACAAAATGCCTATTCCTTTAAAACTCTGCCTCACACTTCTTACACACCCGCCTCTTTGCCATAGCATCATTCACCCGGTAACCGATGCGAGTCGGCTTCCCGCACTTTGGACAGACCGCCATCACGTTTGATGTATGGATAGAAAGCGGCATGTTCACGACCTCCCCCTTCTTCCCCGGCTGACGCGCTCTTCGGTGCTTTTTTCTCATATTGACGCCCTCCACGCGAATGCGCCCGCTTGAGACGTGCACCTCAAGAATCTTCCCGCTTTTGCCGCGGTCTTTTCCCGATATCACCGTGACAGTGTCACCTTTCTTCAGTTTCATAGTAGTGTATTTATACGACTTCGGGCGCAAGAGAAATAATCTTCATAAAACCTTTATCGCGAAGCTCGCGGGCGACCGGCCCTAAAATGCGCCCGCCCTTGGGAACCCAGCCGTCTTTCGCCTTGTCAACCAGCACGGCCGCGTTATCATCAAAACGGATATACGTTCCATCGGCACGCCGAAGGGTTTTTCTCTGCCGCACGATAACGGCTTTTACGACATCCTTTTTCTTCACAAGTTTTCGCGGTTCCGCGATCTTTACCGAGCACACCACAATATCGCCGATCCCGGCGTAACGCCGGCGGCTCCCGCCGAGCACCTTAATCACCTGGAGCAATTTTGCTCCGGTATTATCGGTGACTTTTAACATTGTGCGCAGTTGAACCATATAGTTAAAATTTCTAACTCCAAATTACTCATTTCTCATGCGGGAATCCATGGGTGATCAACGGGTATGCTATATAGAAATCAGGAATCCGCTCCGTCTTTTCCGCTATCGGCAGAAACATCAACGGCATCTTCCATCTCCTCCGTGTGCTCAAGCTTCTTGTTACTGCCAAGCCTCTCCGCAACCTTCCAACGTTTTTCTTTTGATAGCGGACGCGTTTCCTGGATCACAACAATATCGCCAACCTCATATGGCACCTCGGCATGCGCTTTATATCGCTTGGATACCTTAAAATACTTCTTGTATTTATGGTGTTTCTTCAAGCTGTCAACTCTCACCACGACGGTCTTCGTCATCTTGTTTGAGACGACTATTCCCTTCAGGCGCCTATTCATTTTTTGTTGCTTGGTTTCCATATATATGCATCCTCCTTATTACCGAACACCCTTCAGCACGGTAAAAATACGGGCAATATCTTTTTTCAGCGCAGCGGATTCTTTGACATTCTTAACCTTCCCCTGCGCCATAAGGAATGACAACTCTTCAAGACGGGCGCGCTTCTCTTCCAAAAGGCCGTGAAGTTCCTTGTCGGATCGCTTTTTTAGATCAAGTGCTTTCATATCCTCTTTACTGTTTTTTTACAAATCGCGTTTTCACCGGAAGCTTATGTGCGGCAAGCCGCAATGCCTCTCGCGCCTGCTCTTCGGTAACACCGTCCATCTCAAACATCACCCTGCCAGGTCGCACGGGAAACACATAGTGCGAAACGGCTCCTTTCCCGCCGCCAAGGGTCACCTCCGGCGGTTTTTTCGTCACGGGCTTATCAGGAAAAATGCGTATCCACACCTTGCCACCGCGCTGAATGTACCGCGTGATCGCCTTGCGAGCCGCCTCCAACTGTCGCGCAGTGATCCACGATGGCTCAAGCGCCTTCAGACCGAAAGAGCCGAAAGCAAGGGTGGTCCCCCGTGTCTCAATCCCGCCCTTTGGGCGCTTCTGCCATTTTCGGTGTTTAACTTTTCTTGGTTGCATCAACATACGCTGTAAAACTCTAAATCCTAATTTCTAAGTTCTAACGAATTTCAAATCTCAAAATTCACATGGCCGAAGTCACCGGGATTTAGAATTTTTGACATGGGGATTTGTTTAGGGCTTCCGATTTCGTGCTTCTGATTTTTCTTTCTCAAACACATCTCCTTTATAGATCCACACCTTCACGCCGATATTTCCGTACGTCGTAAACGCGTCGCGGTGGGCATAATCAATATCGGAACGAAGCGTCTGCAACGGAATGCGGCCCTTTTTCAACCACTCATACCTGGCCATCTCCGACCCATCAAGCCGTCCCGATACGGCCACCTTTACTCCTTTCACCTCTTTATTGGCCATTACCTTCTCAATGGTTTGTTTGATGACGCGCCGGAAGGGCATGCGCCGTTCTATATCATCAACCATCATCTGTGCTACCACCGCGGCATTCAACGTCGGGTTCTTGATGTCTTCAACAGTGATCTTCACCTCCCGCTTTTCTAGAATGGTCTTCCGGCGAACAGGCGTGCGTTTCCAAATTTTTATAAGCTGGCGGTCTATTTCTTGGCGCAATCGGGTCATCCCCTCGCCCCCTCTGCCGATCAAAATGCCGGGTTTGGCGGTCTTAATAATAACGTTGATTGCCGTGGGGGAACGCTCTATCTCAATTTCTGCGATGTGCGCGGGCGCAAGTTTTTTCCGCAAATATTCCCGCAGAAGCGTGTCTTCCCGGAGATATTCCTGAAATTTTTTCCGGTTAAACCACCGCGATTTCCAATTCGTGGTTTGGCCGATACGGAATATATATGGATGAACCCTATGTGTCATGAATGTAGCTACTGGTGTTATGCCTTCTTCTTTTGCTTCTTCTCTTTTGGACTTGGGTCTTTCTCTTCCGCTTTTCCTGCGCGCTCCGCCACTCCCTCCAGAATGATCGTCACATGGCTTGTCCGCTTTCTGATAAGGAATGAGCGCCCGAATGCCCGCGGCCGGCCCCGCTTAAGCGTGGGGCCTCCGTCAACCATGATGGATGCCACATGCAAGCTCTTTTTGGAAAGCCGGAAGTTATGCTCGGCATTCGCAATAGCGGAGCGAAGCAACTTGAGCACCGGAAGCGTGGCACGCTTCGGCAGGAATTTCAACTGCTCCTCTGCGCGCGCCACCGGCAGTCCTTTTATCATATTCGCAACAAGCCGGACCTTTCGCGGCGCTATGCGGAGATATTTTAATGATGCTTTTACTTGTGTCATGGTTGTCGAAATTTTCAAGCCCATGTTGCGGCGATGAAAATTTCGCTACACACATGAACACCCGGCCCCAGTTTTACTGATGACTGATTTTACTGTTCACTACTTTTAACCACTGCAACTGCCCTTCATTTCTACAATGCCATTGGTAAAACTACGACTGGGTAACCTCTTGGCAACCGCAGTTTTTAATCCCGCAAAGGATCAAAAACTGCGGGCCAAAACATTACTTTTTCGCGGGCTCGGGTGTCGCCTTTCCGGCCTCAGCCGCCTTCTGCTCCAATTCCTTTTGCATGCGTCCGCCGTGCCGGAGGAATTTGCGCGTAGGCGAGAACTCTCCCAAGCGATGCCCAACCATCTCTTCGCGCACCGTTACCTCAATGAAGCTCCTGCCATTATGCACACCGAAGGTAAACCCGACCATTTCCGGAGTGATCTGTGAATTCCTGGACCACGTCTTAATAACCGTCCTGTCGCCGACGCGGGTCCTGGCCAATTTCTTCAATATGGACGGATGGACAAATGGTCCTTTCTTTAAACTTCTTGGCATAGTGTTATAACTTGCTAACTACATACATCTGCTTACCCGCCGACTCGCACATATGCGAGTGAGTCGGAGAGGAAGAATGAAACTAACTCTTCTTTACCCTTCTTGACAAGATGAACTTCCACGACTTTTTCTTCCTGTTCCTCGTCTTTACTCCCTTCGCGGTCTTTCCCCACGGCGTCTTCGGCCGCCGCAATCCAAGCTGTGTCCTGCCCTCGCCTCCTCCATGAGGATGATCCCGGGGATTCATGACGGAACCGCGCACCGTCGGGCGTATTCCCAAACGCCGGTTGCGCCCCGCCTTCCCAATGGTCATGAGATTATGTTCCGGATTTGAGAGAACTCCTATGGAAGCAAAGCCCTCAGAAAAAACACGGCGAACCTCACCGGAAGGCAATTTCAAGTTTGAGTAGGGGCCATCATGCGCAAGTACCTCGGCGCCGCTACCCGCAGAACGGGCAAATTTTGCCCCCTGACCCTTCTGAAGCTCAACATTGTAGACGAATGTTCCCGGCGGAATGCGCTTCAGCACCGTTCGCGACCCGAGTTCAATGGGGGCATTCTCTGATGTGATGCACCGAGAGCCGATGGTCACTCCTTGAGGCGCTAACACATAGCGCCTCTCGCCGTCAGCATATTTCAATAATGCGATGAAGCTTGACCGATTCGGATCATATTCAACAGATTCTACAACCGCCGGAATATCCCGCTTGTCATAGATAAAATCTATCTGGCGAAAAAGTCGCTTCACGCCGCCTCCTTTGTGCCGTGTCGTAATACGCCCGAAACTATTCCGCCCACGAGCGCGCCAAAATCCCGAAGTCAAGGCCTTGTGGGGCTCCGAACGCGTAAGCACGGAAAGATCAACGATCTCTCCCTGCCGCCTTCCCGGTGATGTTGGTTTATATTTTTTCATGCCAATGTTCTCAGCGAGGCACGATCGTCTGCGATCGCCGCCGAGATGTTAGAACAGTGAGCACCCCGCCCTTATGTTACTGACAGGTGACTTAGTTTCTCAGTCCCACTTTTATGATCTGCACCATCAGCCACCCTCCAGCATATCCGGTAACACTGGGGCTGGGTAAACTTTTGTCAGCTGCAGTTTTTACGTCCCGTTGCGAGCCGCAAAAACTGCAGGACAAGCACTTTATACACCAACCTCAATTCGCTGACCATCCTCAAGGGTGACTACGGCCTTTTTAAAGCCGGGGACGTGCCCGATGGTCCTTCCCAATCGCACTTTTTTGCTTGGCGCGTTAATGATATTCACGGCAGAAACGTGAACTCCATATTTTCTCTCTATCGCCTTGGCCACCTCTTTCTTGGTGGATGTCCGTGCGACAGTAAACACATATTTATTCAAAGCACCTGCAAGTGTTGATTTCTCGGTCACACGCGAAGCCAAAAGCACGCCACCCGAATACTTCCCCGGTGCCTGGGGTTTTGGAGGCGCATCTTCGGAAATCTCGGCAACGGGAGCTTTCTTTTGCTCCTGCTTCCTCCCCTGCTTGGGTTCTCCCCGTTTTGACGATAAAAATCTATTGAAAAATGCCATGGTTCACATTATGTAAATGATGCTATCGCTTCTTTTGGAAGCACAAGATATTTATGCTGTAATGCCTGCCACGCGGTAAGATTTCTCGCCTCGTCCACCGCGGCATATGGCAAGTTCCGAACGGCTCTTTTCGCGTTGACATCCATGTGCGGCAGGAGCACCAACGCTCTGCTTTTTGACGCCGTGATATCTTTGAAGTGCGTGGCGAGTCCGGAAAATATTTCTGCGGCTTTTTTGGTCTTCGGAATATCCATCTTCAGCAAATCAAGCACAACAAGTTCGTTGTCGCGGGCCTTTGCCGACAATACCGTGTAAAGCGCTTTTCGGGCCATTTTTTTATTGATCTTTTTTTTATAGCTTTTTACCGTAAGCGGACCGTGCGTACTGCCGCCGCCCTTCCACAACGGAGAACGGATGGAGCCGTGGCGCGCCCTTCCGGTTCCCTTTTGCCGCCATGGCTTTTTGCCGCCACCCCGCACTTCGGCGCGATCCTTCGTTTTTGCGTATGTGCCGCGCATGTTCGCCTCCTGTGATGTAGCTATCTGCCAGACAAGATCGGCGTTCCAGGGCAAGGCAAAAATACCATCCGGCAGATCGGCAGTTCCGGCTTCTTTTCCAAGAGTATTGTATACGGTGATCTTCATGCTAACGGTATGCTAGTTAATACTTGACAAATTTTTTTATTTATGTAATATGATGCTAGTTCCCATGTACTCATACAAACGTCATGCGGTCAAAAATCGGTAGGTTTTTGCTCCCTTTTATGGGCGCTCTCGCAGTGGTCGCCTTTCTCGGCGGATGCCATCCGGAGATTCAGCAGCGCCCTCTTGATGTAAAACTTCTTGACGGGAACATCATTGCCTGCCCCGAGGGCTTTCAGATTGATAATGTGACTCTCGTCTGCTATGTGGGGCCAAAAAGTGTTGATGACCACAATAAGATGACCATTCCCATTTCAAGCGTTTCCGAGATCAGATTCAAAACACTTGATAAGTGATCTCGCCGCTCCGCACCATGCGGAGTTTTTTTGTGCTTACTTCGCTTTAGCGAATGCGCACACGCCCGAACATGAACGTGCCCCCTGTAGGGTGTCGTGTTCGTGCGTGCACTCACGCACCACTACCGGCTACTATCCGCGAATTTCAATGAGCGCTCCCCGTCGTCCCGGGATCGCCCCCAACACGGCGATAAGATTGTTTTCGGCATCAACCTTCACCACCTTCAAATTTTTGACGGTTTGCCGCTCGCCCCCCATGCGTCCGGCCATTTTCTTCCCTTTCACCACACGACCACCCGCGCGTCCCCCGCCTCCACCGATAGAACCGGGCTCGCGGTGCGCATGCTTTGTTCCGTGACTTGCGTCTTTACCGTGAAAACCGTGCCGCTTCATGACACCCTGAAATCCTTTCGCTTTGGTAATCCCCGAAACCCTGATGACATCACCCTCCGAAAACACCGATACATCAACTTTGTCTCCGCGACTTTTTACGTCGTCAGTTCTAAATTCCCTCACCCATCGGAAATTTCCCAACTCGCCGAAATGCCCCTTCTGCTGTTTTGCGATATTTTTCGGCTTTCGCTCTCCCATGCCGACCTGTACCGCGGCGTATCCGTCCTTCTCTTTTGTCCGCGCCTGCAAAACAATGTTCGGAACAGCATGAACTACCGTAACGGGCGTTACGTTCCCTTCTTTGTCAAATACCTGTGACATGCCGAGTTTTTCTCCAAGGATGAATTTTGCCATAATTGTCTAAATTTCTCTGAAATGTAGCTTACAATTATGAGCATCCTGCCGAAGCTTTAGCAAGGGCGGACACACCATAATGTAAATATCTTCCTTCCGATTAGCAATCATCCGCCTTCGCTACAGCTTCGGTGGATTTGTTTTTGCTTCTGCTCGGTCTCACAATGCCATACCTTTCTTAAGGTAACCCTCACGAGGGTAAATTTCTGCAGCTGCTCGCTCACGCTCGCAGGCAAAAATTAAAAAACTGGTTCCCCAGTTACATTCTGCGGACCCATATATTCCTCTTATATCACGTATATAAGGTGAACATTATTCAATTTAATACTGCAACTAGTATCCCCATCCTTTCCGCCCTCGGAAAGGTGACAACAGGGGTGAGTAGGTTTTGGCCACTCAATCTTCCCCGCGAGACAACTCTCACGAAGAATCATTCAATGGCTAATTTTGGCGGTTTCTCAACGTTCCCGATATCTCAACTATATTTGTATTGCCCGAAACAAACGCATCGCCCTATTCATCGTTTTCATCCGCCCCGAACAGATCAGCATGATGAACATTGCGAAAGGAGCCAACTGTGAGATACTTTGCAAGCTCTTTATATTTCTTCTCCCCGACCGCCCCCTTTATCTTCTCTAATTTTTTCAGCGCATCGGCAAACTTTTCCTCTGGAGTAGTAAATCCTTCTCGCTTGAGGTCCTCCTGATCATGCTCCCATCTCGCCTTATGAGCCATCATGCTCTTCGCGATATCTGCGAGCAACACCACCTCTCTAAATTCTCTAGAACTCTCAAGCTCTCTTGCTTCGCGCAATAAAGTATCATCCTTCCACCACTTCATCGCCCCCTCATAGAAACCGCGGAGGTCATCCTCGCCAAACACTTGTTTAAAAAATCTGATATCTTTCCCTTGGCGCTCTGCAATATATTCAGCCCGAAACACCCAAGGATTGCTCTCCGCAAGCTGATACCCCCGCCTCTGAAGATCTTTTGCCCGCTCATAGGCCCGTTTATACAGCGTAGAATACTTCTTCATTTCCGACTCGGATACGCCGCTTGCCATAAGGTCAACCTCTTCGGCAACGAGATCAGCCATCGCGGGAATGTCTTTCCATATCTCTGGTGAACCAGCGTACTCTGTCCGCTGGTCAGCGTACCCATAATTTGCAATCATTTTTCGTGTGACAAGACCAGCCGCATGCGCCTGCCATCGTAATTCGGCGTATTCACCAAAAACCCTTTTAAATTCTTCAAATGATGGGGACGCTTCTGCTTTTTTCTCCGGCGCTTTTTCTATTCCCATATGTTTAATAGTTACACCTACTTAGTGTTACCGACAAATGTTTTTGAGCTTGCCAAAAGAGTGACAACAGGGGTGAGTAGGTTTTGGCCACTCAATCTTCTCCGCGAGACACCTCTCACGAAGAATCATTCAATGGCTAATTGAAATTACCTGCTACTTTTTTCCTTCCACTGTTCAAAGGGGGTTTCCGTCCCACCTTTTCTAATAAATGCTTTTCTATCTTTCCCATCTGGGGTCATATTAAAAACTAACTCTTCGCCTTCTTCAAGATTATACCATTTGCCACCAGGCGCATTGAACCCGACGGTGCGCTGCTTACCATCTACCAAATGAACTTTTTGCTCAAAAAGTTGCCACTCCTTTAAGCGCCCCAGCGAATCCTCCTGTTTACTTGGTCCTTCCATTCCCATATTTTTTATGGTGTTATCCTTCCCCAGTTTTACGAACAAATTGTCAGTGATATAGAGCTGTATAGCTCAACAATCGCTCTTACAAATTCCTCAGTAAAACTGGAGAGGGATTTCGTTTTGCAACTATAATTTTTGATTTTTCAACTCAAAAATTATAGACAAAACTTCACATCTTTATCTCAATATCCACGCCAGCAGGCAAATTCAGGTTCATAAGCGCGTCAATCGTTTTCGGTGTTGGATTTACGATGTCTATCAAGCGCTTGTGGATCCGCATCTCGTACTGCTCTCTGGCATCTTTATGGACAAACGAAGATCGGTTGACGGTGTATTTGTTTATCTGATTTGGCAGAGGCACGGGGCCGACAACCTCGGCGCCTTGGCGGCGCGCGGTATCAACTATCTGCTTCACAGAAGAGTCAATAATCTTATTGTCATACGCCCGCACTTTGATGCGGATGCGCTGCTCAACATGTTGTTCGGCCTTCGTTGCCATAGTTTTCAAGCAAACACTTGCTATCCTGATTATTTATTGATCTTCGTTACAACACCGGCACCAACTGTCTTTCCTCCCTCGCGAATGGCGAACCGCTGTTTCTCTTCAAGGGCAACGGGAGAAATAAGTTTCACGATAAATTTAATGGTGTCTCCGGGCATAACCATCTCAATCCCCGCAGGAAGGGTCACCTCACCCGTCACATCGGTCGTGCGAAGATAGAATTGGGGTTTATACCCGCCAAAAAACGGCGTGTGTCGTCCACCCTCCTCTTTCGTCAAAATATAGACCTCTGACTCAAATTCGGTATGCGGAGTAACAGAGCCCGGTTTTACGATGACCTGTCCGCGTTCAACATCCTCTTTTTTCAAGCCACGCAACAGTATTCCCGCGTTGTCTCCCGCCATTCCTTCGTCAAGCGACTTGTTGAACATTTCAATGCCCGTAATGATCGTTTTTTGGGTATCGCGAAGACCGACAACTTCTACATCATCGTTCACCTTCGCTTTTCCGCGCTCAATTCTTCCGGTGACAACGGTGCCGCGTCCTTCAATGGAGAAGACGTCTTCAATCGGCATGAGGAATGGTTTTTCAATTTCACGGACTGGATCCGGAATGTACGTGTCAAGAGTGTTCGCAAGTTCAAGGATCGGCTTTGCCCACTCGTCATCGGCAGATGTCGCCTCAAGGGCCTTCAACGCCGAACCGCGAATGACCGGGGTGGTGTCTCCGGGAAATTCATACTTTTTTAAAAGTTCACGCACTTCCGCCTCAACCAGATCAATAAGCTCCTTGTCATCAACCATATCAACCTTGTTGATAAAGACGATGACCGAGGGAACGCCCACCTGGTGCGCAAGAAGAATGTGCTCGCGGGTCTGCGGCATCGGACCGTCAACGGCGGAAACAACAAGAACAGCGCCGTCCATTTGAGCGGCTCCCGTGATCATGTTCTTGATGTAATCGGCGTGTCCCGGAGCGTCAATGTGAGCATAGTGCCGTTTTCCCGTTTCGTACTCGGAGTGATGAAGAGCGATTGTAATACCACGCGCCTTCTCCTCGGGAGCATTATCAATATCCTCAACTTTCTCTACGCGCGCCTTGAACCCCTTAAGCGAAAGGACCTTCGTAATGGCCGCGGTAAGAGTCGTCTTTCCGTGGTCAACGTGCCCGATGGTGCCGACATTTACGTGCGGCTTTGACCTATCAAATTTCTCTGCCATTTTTGCGTTACTCCTGCCATTAAGCCAGTGCAGGGAGTTTAGTTAATAATATACACTTTTATGCTATTAAAATGCCCAAAACGGGCAACAAAAGATATAGTAGCAAATCACTAAAAAACAGTCAATAGGCGTAAACCGCTAATCATGTGGACAGCTGGGTGCTAGAGCGGCAGGTCTTCCAGACGGATCTTGCTGATATCTTCTGGAACATGGGAGCCGTCCACAGCAAGAGTCGCGTTAAAATCCTGCTCGTGACCAGAGGAAAACGCCCCCTGATGAGCTGTTTGCTGACGTTCGGGCGCATTCAGTCGCGCCTCTCCTGGCCTTGCTCCGCGGCCTCCATCCTCGGGGCGGCGACTTGAAAGCATATGCTCATAATCCTCATAATGCATCACAACATAGGCCGGTTTTCCGTCCTCAACAAAAATGAACTTATCGCCCCGCCGTATAAGATTTTTAAAATTGTCTAGCATATGATTCACCATTCCGCGCCCTCTTTTTCTAATCTCCAAGCGAGCGTTATGGCATAATTTTCCATTGCAGAGGTTTTGGCGACAAAACGACAAGCGGACGAGCAATGCAAGAAAAATTTTCTGTACGAGTCCCGTGTTCTGACGCGGTTGAGTTAAAATTTTTCTTATTCGCATTGCGAAGCTCGTGTGAAAGTTTTGTCAAAATCGATACTGGAAAATGTGCCGTAAAACGAGCCCGGCCCTATTCTGGAACCCAAAAGGGAGTCACGTGTGCCGGAACGGCTATCAAATAGAGATGGGATAGCGATCGCCCTCTTGGTAAGAAAATAGGGTTTGGCAAGCGCTATTTCTTCCCCTCAATGATCTCCTTTGCGATATTCCCTGGAACCTCTTCATAATGGCTGAATTCCATTGAGTAACTTGCCCGTCCCTGTGATATGGAGCGGATGGTCGTTGCGTACCCGAACATCTCCGAAAGCGGAACTTTGGCTTTAATGGTCTTGATACCGAGCCCCCGGTCGGACATTTCCTCAATTCGTCCGCGTTTTGAGTTAAGATCCCCTGTTGCCTCTCCTAAGAATCCTTCAGGGGTCACCACCTCAACACTCATGATCGGTTCAAGCAATATCAACGTAGCACGCCGCGACGCTTCCTGCAAAGCCATGGAACCTGCTATT